>JAWOGY010000077.1:0-46805 GCA_046496425.1 Vicinamibacterales bacterium | reverse complement strand
GGTATCTATAAGACATCGCCGGGCAAGTCTTTCATTGAAACCGAAGAACGAATCCGACTGTGGGCGAAGCCCAAGGCAACTATCGCCGATAATAAGCGGGTTCAAATGTTCATCAGACCGGAGGCCGTTATGATCAACCCCCCGGAGGCGGAGGGGTTCAATCGAATTGCTGCAACGGTTAAGGCAATTTTATTTGACGGTGGAAACAGCCGGCTTTTGGTTTCAATCGGCGAATTAAAAAGGGAACTATTGGTCGCGCTGCCACAAAACGGGCAATATGATAGCATCAAAGTCGAAGACAATATTCATATCGGCTGGGACCTCAATAGTTCCGTTTGCTTCGGGGAACTGGGAGTGAAAGCGTATGAAGAGCTCCAGTGACAAGAAAACCAGTTGGCATTTTTTTGTTTTTTTCATCCCGGTGTTTTTATGGATCCTACTGATGTTTGTTATGCCTCAGGGCGAGCTGTTGCGCCTTTCCTTTCTCGTTTCCGATTACAGCCAGGACGAAGTCATCAAAAAATTCTCGATTGAAAATTACTACAACTTCTTTTTAGAACCCATTTATTGGCGAACCTTTGTGCGTACGGCCATATTTTCGGTCTTGGTGACCCTGATCGATCTGGTCGTGGCATTGCCGGTTGCTTTTTTCATCACCAAGGTTGTCGGGTTGAAGTACAAGGGGCTAATCCTGATTCTGGTCATGCTCCCGTTCTGGGTAAGCGGCCTGATCCGAATTTACGGCTGGATAACCCTTTTGAGGGAAAGCGGCGTTTTGAACACAACCTTGATGAGTCTCGGGATATTGAGCACCCCCTTGCCGATGGTATACAATGACGTTTCCATGATTTTGTGCCTCTCCTATACAACCATTCTGTATATGATTGTGCCCATCATCGGGGTTATGGACAGCTTAGATGATTCCTATATTGAAGCGGCCTATGATCTCGGAGCCAAGAAGGCCATCGTCTGGTTTAAAATCATAATCCCCCACTGCGTTCCAGGTATTGTATCGGGCTCCATTATCGTTTTCATGTACTCGATGGGCAGTTATATGACCCCGAAACTGGTTGGGGGAAAGAACTCGCTCTGGTTCACAGAACAGATTTACGATAAATTTATCCACTCGGACAACTGGAACCAAGGAGCCGCATTCGGATTGGTCCTCCTGGTTGTCTCCTCAGTGTTCATCGGCATCGCATTGAAACTCAGCAAGCAGAAATTTAGCACGGCGGTGGCAAAATGATCAGGACTCTTCCAAACTCAAAAGCATATTCACTCGGTTACAAGGCGCTTATCGGCTACTATTTCCTGTTGATGTTTGCCCCACTCGTGGTAGTTTGCATACTCGCATTTAATGATTCTGTTTTTACCTCTTTGCCATGGAAAGGCTTCACGCTCGACTGGTTCGTTGGAGAGGGACCGGAAAAAATTGGGTTCTTTCATGACACGCGGAATATCAATGGGCTTGTGATATCCTTTTATACAGCCATTTTCGTTACCATTTTGACACTCGTTATCGGGACCCTCGCAGCTTTTCTTTTTGAGCAGGAAGACTTTTTGGGAAAAAAGTACCTTTATTTTTTATTGATCGGGCCGCTGGTTGTTCCCGGAGTGATCATTGGGATTTCCATCCTTTCATTTTCGAATTCTCTGGGAACCTTTATCGAAGCCAATACGGGCGTCTACCTGCCATTTTTCGCTCCGGGTTTCTGGTTGGTGATTCTGGGGCAGTCCACGTATATCACTCCGTATGTCGCCCTTGTGGTGATGGCCCGGTTGAAGAAGTTCGACCGAACGCTCGAGGAAGCCGCATACAATCTGGGTGCCAACCGGTTCGAAGTCGTGCGGTACATCACTTTGAAGTTTCTCAAACCTGCCTTGGTGGCGGGCGGCGCGGTCGCATTCGTGCTCTCATTCGACAATTTCAACACCACCCTTTTCCTGGTGGGTTCACAGCCGACCATGCCCATCACCCTGTTTACGCAGGTAAGGGATGGAAGCACCCCGGTGGTCAACGCGATCTCGGTTTTGATCGTCACCGTTGTCTGTCTGGTCGCAGCTGCGAACTTTCTTTTGTCCCATCGGAAATACACGCGTGCCTAGTAGCCGACCTCCTCGCCAAGACTGCTCTGACGCGCAAAACACGCGCAAATCGGTGTCTGGTATGGTCAAAGGCCTAATTTCAGACATCCAAAGATTCTCGATCCATGACGGCCCTGGAATTCGCACCACCGTTTTTCTGAAAGGGTGCCCCCTCGGGTGTGCGTGGTGCAGCAACCCGGAGACCGTCGGTCAAGAACCCGAGATATTGTTTTCCAAAGAAAGGTGCATGAAGTGCGAACATTGTTTGGAGGCTTGCCCGACCGGTGCCATCGAAGCCGTAAGGGGCGATTTGGGTGATATAACCCGCGAAATTTGTCGCGGCTGCGGCGATTGCGCGATGGCGTGCCCCGCCAATGCCCTGATGAACTGCTTCCGCACGCCTGCCGGATCGTAGAGGTGGCATCACGCGCCCGCCTGTTCGGCCGGAGCGCGCCCGAGCCGCCTCGCGTCCGGGCGTTCCGAGAGATTCCGTACTCGGCCGCGGACCCCGACGCGCTGGCCGCCGAACTGCGCACGGCCCTGAAGGGGATCGGGCGCCGCGCGTCGGTCGCCGTGTGGGGCCTGCGAAGCACCCACCAGGTGTTCCTGCTGCCGCCGGCGGCGCCTGCCGACCTGGAGGCCGTGGCGCGCCGTGAAGCGCGCACCGCTCCCGGAGGCCTGCCCGCGCCTCCGCTGGCCGACGCCGTTGTCGCCGGGACGCTCCGCGACGGGCGGCGCCAGACCGGATATGCCGCCGTCGCCGCCGACGAGCTGCGAGCCCGGATCCAGCCGCTCCTCGATGCCGGCGTCCGCGTCGAGTCGGTCGCGACGCCGGCCCTCGCGCACGCCCTGCTCGCCGGCCAGCGGAGGACGCTGCTCCCCGACGCCGTGGTCGCGGTGCTCTCGGTGAACGTGCAATCGACCGCCATCACGGTGGTCCACGGCGGCGTCGTGCTGTTCGCGCGCGAGTTGCCATGGGGCGAAGAGACCGATCGGCCGGCAGAGAGCCAGGACCTCGCGGGCCGGGCGGCGTTCGCGACGCGCGTCTCGGCGGAGCTCCGGCGCTCGCTGGTTTACGTGCGCCAGACCCTGAAAGCGGAGGTCAGCCGCGTGCTCGTGTGCGGCGATCTCTCCGATCTCCGGTCCCTGACCGGGCCGCTGGTGAACGAACTGGCGCTCGACGTGGAGACGCTCGATGTCGGCGAGGATCTCGACCTCTCGAAACTGCCGGAGCCGTCCGATGGCCTCCGCTCGCGGCTGGGCGCGTGGCGGACCGCGCTGGCGCTCGCGATGGACGTTCCGCCGCAGCCGGGGCTGCGCAGCCGGGATGCACGGCCCGGCGCCGTGCCGTCCGCGCTTCTGCAGCGCATCGCGGCGGGCGCAGTGGCCGGCGTCCTCATCACGGCGGCGGGCTGGGGCGTCCTGGGTTATCTCTCGTCCGGCGTGACGGCGCGGCAGGAACGCCTGAGGCGGACCATTGGCGTCCTCGAGCCGGAACTGCGGCGCCGCGACGAAGCGCGGCAGCGCGGGATGGTCGCCTCCGCCCGGGAGTCCGCGCTGGCCGCCTTCACGTCGCAGGGGCCGCGTCTTTCCAGAGTCATGGAAGCGCTCAGCCAGGCGGCGCCGGCCGAGGTCGCGATCTTTTCGTTGCGCGTGGACCCCGCGGCGGCCTCCTGGCGCCTCGTCATCGAAGGCCAGGCCGAAGGGACCGACGCCGGCGCCGCGCACGACGCGTTCAACCGATTCCTGAACGCCCTCGAGGCGTCGCCGCTTCTCGGCCGTCCCTCATCGCCTCCCTCGCTCCGTGCCCGGACCGCCGACCCGGCCGAGGCTCCCGACCCGGCCGCGACCGAGCCTCCGCCCGGGGAGGCCGTGCCGCCGGTCCGGGCCGTCGAGACCCCGCGCCCCGCGGCCGCCGCCCCCGCGTATATCGAAGTGGCGCGCGACGGCCGCCTCTACCGCATCCCAATGCGGCGGCAGTCGGGCAACCTCGAAGCCGGCAGACGGGCAGAGGAGGTTCGTCGCCTGACGGAGGCGGCTCTCGCGCGCCAGGCCGGCGCCGCGCTCCCGCCGTCCGGCGTGACGGAGGGCGCCGCGCCCGGCCGTCAGCCGGCCAGCGTCGTCGAGTTCACCCTGCGTTACGAGGTGCCCAGGTGAAACAGCGCATGGGTGCGCTCGGAGAAGCCCTGGAGCGGCTGCTCCCGTTCCTCACGTTCGTCGTGGTCTTCACGGCGGGCTGGTTCTGGCTCGTCCAGCCGCGCTTCGACGCCTACCTCCGGGCGCGCACGGACGCGGCCGCGCTCGAGGAGCGCGCGCGCACGATGCAGCAGGCGTCCGAGCGCGGACACCTCCCGCCGCCGGCCGACCTGGAACGCGCGCCGCGCGAGTTCGAAGCGCGCGTCTCGCCGGACGACAAGGTGGCGGATGTCGCCGCGGCGATCGCGCACGCCGTCCTGGCGAACGCCCCGGCCGGGAAGCTCCGCGCGTTTGTCATCGAGACAGGCGACCGCACGTCGCAGGCGCCGCACGGCGGCTCGGCAGGCCAGGCGCGCGCATCAACGGGGCCCGGTGTCGACGGCGCCGATCCGCGCCTGGCGCTGTTCCCCTACGCAGTAAGCTCTACGCCGCTGCGCGTGACGTTCGATTCGACGTTCGAGGCGGCGGGCGACCTCCTGTGGCAGCTGCGCGACCTGCCGACGCTGGTCGAGGTGCGCTCGGCCGCACTCACCCGCGGCCTGCCGCTGATGAGGACCGAACTGCTCGTCCGCGTGCTCCAGCGGGGGGAGGCGATCCTCGACGGCACGCCTGCGATGACGGCCCCCGAGGGCCCCGCCGCCCCAGGCCAGACGGGGCCGCGGCTGGCTCCACCCGCCGCCGGCCCGGGGGTGATGCGATGACCATCCGCCCCGCGCATCTCACGCTCGCGCTGGCGGCCCTTGCGGCGGCCGTCCTCTACAACGTCTGGTACTTCGTCCTCAGGCCTGGTGCGCCGGCTGCACCCCGCCAGGCCGCCGAAGAACCGCTCGTCGGGGCCGCGGCCGCGGTCCGTCCCGGCCCAATCCCGCTGGATCCGCTCACCATCCCCGCGCCGCCCCCGATCGACCCGGCATCGGCGCCTTCATGGCGGCGCGATCCGTTCCTGTTCGGCGACGAGACCCGCGCCGTCTCGCGCCCCGTCGTCTCGGCGCAGGCCGCGGAGCCTCCGTCGGTTCGCTCGATTCTCTACTCGGCCAGCCGCCGGCTCGCCATCGTGAACGGGCGGATCGTCGGCATCGGAGACCGGGTCGGGGATTACACGGTCGCCGGCATCGAGCGCGACACCGTGGTGTTTCTGGCGCCATCGGGCGGGCGCCTTCGCGTGAGCGTCCACGCGACGGCCCCCGAAGCGGTCCCGCGCTGAGGCGGCCGCCGCCGCGGGCCGCGTTGACGGCAACGACGTGATGAGTTTGACTGTACGCCTATGTTCCATGTCCTCGTGATCGACGACGACGAGCAGATGCAGTTCTTCCTGAACGAGGCGCTGCGCCGGCAGGGCTACGCCGTCACGCTGCGAAAGACGGCCGAGGAGGGCCTCCAGGTGCTGAAGTCCGACGCGCCGGACCTGGTCCTGCTCGACATCCGCCTGCCGGGTATGAGCGGCCTCGAAGCGGTCGAGGAGATCCTCAAGATCGATCCCCGCGTACCGATCATCATGATGACGGCCCACGGGACGCGCGACAACGCCATCGATGCCATCCGCCGCGGCGCGTACGACTACTTCACCAAGCCGTTTCGCCTCGAGGAGATGGAGATTGTCATCCGCCGGGCCCTCGACAAGCGCAAGCTCTACTTCGAGATCGAGCGCCTGCGGGAGGAGCTGGCCAATGCGCCCGGGCACGAGTGGGCGAACGCCGGCAGCCGGGCGATGAGCGAGGTGACGCACCTCATCGAGCGGGCGGCGCCGACCGACTCCACCGTGCTCATCCTCGGCGAAAGCGGCGTGGGCAAGGAACTGGTGGCCGAGTGGATCCACGAGCGGTCGGCGCGCAAGCACCGGCCCTTCGTGCGCCTGAACTGCGCGGCGATTCCCGAGACGCTGCTGGAGTCGGAGCTGTTCGGCCACGAGCGCGGCGCCTTCACCGGCGCGCAGCAGCGCAAGCCGGGCAAGTTCGAGCTCGCCGACGGGGGCACCCTGCTCCTCGACGAGATCGGCGACATGACGCTGGCCACCCAGGCCAAGATCCTCCGCGTCCTGCAGAGCCGCGAGGTCGAGCGCGTCGGCGGCACCACGACCGTGCGCGTCGATGTCCGCATCATCGCCTCCACGAACAAGGACCTCCTGCGCAGCGTGCGCGAAGGCTCCTTCCGCGACGACCTGTACTTCCGCCTCAACGTGATCACGCTCAACGTGCCCTCGCTCCGCGAGCGGCGCGAGGAAATCCCCACGCTGGTCGACCATTTCCTGACGGAGGCCAACAAGCGCCTCGGCCGGTCGATCAAGCGCGCCTCGTCGGACGCGATGGCGGCCTTGATGGCGTACGACTGGCCCGGCAACATCCGCGAGCTCAAGAACGCCATCGAGCGCGCGGCCGTTGTCACCGACGGCGAGGTGGTGACGCTGGCAAGCATGCCGCCGCCCATCCGGCCGGCGGGGGTCGGGCTCGTCGCCGGCGTCGCCAGCGCGCAGTGGGACGGACCGGGCACCCTGTCGCTCGACGAGAAGATGGACCAGCTCGAGCGCGCCTTCGTCATCGAGGCGCTTTCGCGCTCGGGCGGCGTGCAGGCCCAGGGCGCCAGGATGCTGGGCATCACCGAGCGCAGCATGTGGCACCTCGTGAAGAAGCACCGCATCGAGGTGGACAAGATCAAGGAGCGGGCCCAGGCGCCTGGAGCCTGAGGCGGACCATGATCGGCGAAGTGCTCGTGGCCGCGCGCGCAATCACCCAGGCGCAACTCGACGAGGCGCTCGAGGCGCAGCGCCGGTCGGGGGGATTCGTGGGCGACGCGCTGGTCGCCGCGGGCGCGATCTCCGGCGACGACCTCGCCAGGGCCCTCGCCGAAGAGGCGCGCGTCCCGTTCTCCTCGCTGGAGGGCGCCGCGCCGGACGAGCGGGCCGCCGCGCTCATCCCCGAAGACATCGCGCGCCGCGGCCGGTGCGTGGCCGTCACGCCCGGCCCGCCCGGCCGGACGCGCGTCGCCCAGGCCAACCCCTTCGACGTCGTCACGATCGACGAACTCCAGCGCATCCTGGCGATGCCCATCGACCTGGTCTGCGCGCCCGCCCGGGAGGTCGAGCGCCTGCTCGGCCGGGCCTACGGCCCCGGCACGAGCCATCATCTGCGGGCGCTGGTGGCGGAGAGCGTCGCGTCGCTCGACCGTCCGCTCGACGAGGAGGAGGGAGACACCTCGCCGATCGTGCGCCTGGTGGACGCGCTCGTCGAGGACGCGGTCCGCGCGGGCGCGACCGACCTGCACCTGGAGCCCGAGGAGCTCGTCCTGCACGTGCGGCACCGCGTCGACGGCGTGCTGCGCCAGGCCGACACGCTGCCGCGCGGCCTCCAGCCGCCCCTCGTTAGCCGGCTCAAGGTCCTGGCGGGCCTCGACATCGCCGAACAGCGGCTGCCGCAGGAGGGCCGCATTACGAAGCCCGTCCTCGGGCGCCCGGTCGACCTCCGGGTGTCGTCGTTCCCGACGGTGTTCGGCGAGAAGATCGCCATCCGCATTCTCGAACAGGAGAAACTGGTTCGCGGCCTGACCGACCTCGGGCTCAACCGCCGTGGCCTCGGGCTCGTCCAGGACCTGCTCGGGCGATCGCGGGGCATCATCCTGGTGACCGGCCCCACCGGCGCCGGCAAGACCACCACGCTGTACTCGGCGCTCAACGTGCTGGGCGGCCGCGCGCGGAACATCATGACGGTCGAGGATCCGGTGGAGTACGAGTTCCCCTCCATCCGGCAGACCCAGGTCCGACCCCGCGCCGGGCTGACGTTCGCGACCGCGATCCGCTCCCTGCTGCGGCAGGATCCCGACATCATCATGATCGGCGAGATTCGCGACCCCGAGACGGCCCAGCTGGCCGTGCGCGCCGCGCTCGCCGGCACGCTGGTGTTCTCGACGCTGCACACGCAGGACGCTGCCGGAGCGCTGCCGCGGCTCATGGACATGGGCGTCGAACCCTACCTGCTGGCCTCGACCATCGCCGGCGTGATCGCCCAGCGCCTGGTCCGCCTCGTCTGCCCCCGGTGCAAGGCCGCGGCGTCGTACCCGGCCGCCACGCTGGCGAACGCCGGCCTCTCGCCGGCCGACACCGTCACGTTCGTCAAGGGCACCGGGTGCGAGGCGTGCGGGGAGACGGGCTACCAGGGACGCACGGGGGTCTTCGAAATCCTCATGATCGACGCCGCGATGCACGACCTCATTGGCCGTCGCGCCGACGCGCGGCGCATCAGGGACGCGGCCGCGCGGGCGGGGTTCAAGTCGATCCGCGACGACGCGCTGTCGAAGGCCGTGCTGGGCCAGACCACGCTGGACGAAGTGATCAGGGTGTCGTATGAATGACCGGGCGGGCCATGCCTGAGTTCGCGTACGTCGCCGTCGGACCGGACGGGCGGCGCCGGCAGGGCACCGCCGTCGCCGCGAGCGAAGACGCGCTTGCGGACCAACTGCGCCTCAGGCAGGAGTACCTGGTCGAGGCCGGCCCGGCGGCCCGGCCGGTCAACCTGGCCGCCGTGCGCGTGCTGGACCGCGTCACGCGCCGGGACGTGATCTTCTTCACCTCGCAGCTGGCGGCGGTGGCCGGCGCCGGCATCAACGTGGTCCAAGGGCTCGCCGACATCGAGGCGCAGGCCGTCAAGGCGCCCCTCCGGGCGATTGTCGCCGACGTCCGGCGCGGCGTGGAACGCGGCCTGAGCCTGTCGTCGGCCCTGGAGCGGCACCCGAAGGTCTTCGGCGATCTCTACGTCAGCATCGTCCGGGCGGGTGAAGCGACCGGCCGCGTGGACACGGCGCTCGACGACCTCGTGCAGCAGCTCGAGTGGCAGGATGCCACGCGGACCCGCGTGCGCGAGGCGGCCGCGTATCCGCTGCTCATCGTCGGCCTGCTGACCGTCCTGCTCACCGTGCTGGTCGGCTTCACGATCCCGAGATTCGCCAGGGTGTACCAGAGCGTGAACGCGAACCTCGATCTGCCGATGCCGACGCGCGTCGTGCAGGCGGCGGGGACCTTCCTCGCGGCCAACAGCCTGATCATCCTCGCGGCGCTGGTGGTCGCCTACGTCCTCTACCGGCTGCGCGTGCAGGCACCGGGCGGGCCCGAGTGGCGGGACAAGTGGCTGTTGACGCTGCCCGTCGTGGGCGACGTCGCGCGGAAGCTCGCGCTCTCGCGCTTCGCGCACTTCTTCGGGAGCCTTCACGCAGCCGGCGTCGAGGTGGCGCCGTCGCTCGCCGTCGTCGAGCGCGTCATCGGCAACGCCTACATCGCGCGGCGGTTTCGCGCCGCCGCCTCGCGCGTGCTCGCCGGCGACCCCCTGTCGCGCGCCCTCGGCGCGGTCGGCGAGTTCTCGCCCCTCGTCATCCAGATGGTGGCGCTCGGAGAGAAGACGGGGCAGATGTCGGCGGCCCTGCAGCAGGTGCGGCAGTACTACGACCGCGAGGTGGACCGCGCGGTGACCCGCGCCATCGGCGTGTTCGGGCCGGCCGCTCTCCTGGCGCTCGCCGGCGTGTTCGTCCTGATCGCGGTGGCGTTCTACCTGCCGCTGTTCAACCTCGCCAGGGCGCTCGGCCGATGACGCGCGCACCCGTTCGCCCCGCCGGGTTCACGCTCGTCGAAGTGACCGTCATGCTCGCGGTGCTGGCCATCCTCGCAGCCGCCATCACCCCCATGGTGCTGCAGCAGCTCGTGGACGCGAAGGTGGACGCGACGCGCGCGGAAGCGAGGCTGCTGAGCGAGGCGATGCTCGGCCGGCCCGACGTCGCAGGCAGCTTCGGGTTCTTCGGCGACATGGGGCGCTGGCCGGCGTCGTTCGAGGAGCTCGTCAGGCCCGGGCCGGGCACGCCGCTGTTCATGACGGCGACGTTCCGCAGCGTCGGCATGGGCTGGAAGGGACCCTACATCAACACCGGCAACCAGGGCGGAGACGCCCTGACCGACGCCTTCGGGCGGCCGTACCGCGGGGCCGCCACCGGACAGGTGCGCAGCGCCGGTCCGGACGGTCTGTTCGACACCCCCGACGACATCGTCTACCCGCCCGCCCCGCCGAATCCCGGCGGCCGCCTGATGGTGACCGTCAAGCGGATGTCCGCCGAGGACGGCAGCTACACGCTCGATCCGGCCGGCTACACCGTGCGCCTCTACTACGCCAGCAATGGCCAGGAAGCGTTCCTCGACGACCCGGCGGCCCCGTTCGTGTTCGAGAACGTCCCCCAGGGCGTCCATGCCCTCGTGGTCCTGCGGATGAAGTCGGAGCCGCCGCTCGCCGTGGCCCAGGACACCATCCAGGTGTTCGGAAACGGCGCCACGAAACTCGTCGACTTCGTGTTCCGGCCGTAGGGCCCCGCCTTCGTTCGCCGCAGGGCCTGCTGAGGAGTCCCGATCCCAGGGCTTCGGCGAGGCCAGCCGCGGATTGCGCGGCTGGGCCTGGACCGCGTGTTACACTCGATCCTTCGAGCGCGGGCGGAACCGGCCCGGCGGTTTTGCCGTCTTTGATCCATTGAGGGTTCGCGGCCCCGGGGCGGGTCCCGGTGTCCCGGGCGGATGATCGCGTATGTCACTGATTGAGACGACAGACCTCTGGAAGACCTACATCATGGGTTCCGAGGAGATCCACGCGCTCCGCGGTGTCGACGTGGCCATCGAGGGCGGCGAGTACGTGGCCATCATGGGGCCGTCCGGGTCGGGCAAGTCCACCCTCATGAACCTCATCGGGTGCCTGGACACGCCGAGCAAGGGCAGCTACCTGCTGAACGGCAAGCAGGTGGGCCAGATGAACGACGACGAACTGGCGCGGATCCGGAACGAGGAAATCGGGTTCGTCTTCCAGACCTTCAACCTCCTGCCCCGCGCGACCGCGCTGCACAACGTCGAACTGCCGCTGGTGTACGCAGGCGTCCCCTCGAAGGATCGCCAGGAGCGGGCCAGGGCTGCGCTGGACAGAGTCGAGCTTGGCGACCGCATGACGCACCGGCCCAACCAGCTCTCGGGCGGCCAGCGCCAGCGCGTCGCCATCGCGAGGGCGCTGGTCAACAACCCGTCCATTCTCCTGGCCGACGAGCCGACGGGGAACCTCGATTCGAAGACCGGCATCGAGATCATGGCCCTGTTCGACCGCCTTCACTCGTCGGGCAACACCATCATCCTCGTCACCCACGAAGCCGACATCGCGCGGCATGCGCACCGCATCATCCACATCCGCGACGGCAGGATCGAGATCGACGAGCGCCGCGCAGCGTGAGGGAGCATTGACATGTCGAAACGCGTCTTCGCGTTCGCGGCGGGCGTGTGCCTCGCCGCGGCATCACTTGTGAACGCCCAGCCGGCCTCTTCCGCCGGCCCGCCGCCGATTGTCGACCGGGAGCTGTATTTCGGCGACCCGGAGATCTCCGGCGCCCAGCTCTCGCCGGACGGACGGTTCATGGCCTTCCTCAAACCGCTGAAGGGCACGCGCAACATCTGGGTGAAGTCGTCCTCCGAGCCGTTCGAGAAGGCGCGCCCGATCACGGCCGACACGAAGCGGCCCATCGCGTCGTTCTTCTGGAGCCGCGACAGCCGCGCCGTGCTGTACGTGCAGGACCAGGGCGGCGACGAGAACTACAACGTGTACGCCGTAGACCCGGCGGCGCCGCCGGCAGCCGGCGCCGAGGTCCCGCCGGCCAGGAACCTGACGGCGGCGAAGAACGTGCGCGCGTTCATCTACGCGGTGCCGAAGAGCGAGCCGGACGTGATGTACGTGGGCCTGAACGATCGCGAGGCCGCGTGGCACGACCTCTACAAGGTCCGCATCTCGACGGGCGAGCGGCAGCTCGTTCGCAGGAACACGGAGCGGCTCACCGGATGGGTGTTCGACACGAAGGACGAGCTCCGCCTCGCGACGCGTTCGGCCGAGAACGGCGAGACCGAGGTCCTGCGGATCGACCAGGCGGCGTTCACGAAGATCTACTCCTGCAGCGTGTTCGAAACCTGCTCGCCCCTGCAGTTCCACAAGGACGGGACGCGCGTCTACATGGTCTCGAACAAGGGCGGCGCCGTGGACCTGATGAGGTTGACGCTCGTCGATGTCGCCACGGGGGCTGAGACCGTCGTGGAGTCGGATCCCGAGAAGCGCGTCGACATCGACAACGCCATCTTCTCCGACAGGACCGACGAGTTGCTCGCCACCGTCTATGTGGACGACCGGCAGCGGATCTACTTCAAGGACCCGGCCTTCGAAGCGGACTATCGCCGTGTGGAGAAGCAGTTGCCGGGCCGCGAGCTGAACTTCCGCTCGCCGACGGCCGACGAACAGCGCTGGATCGTATCTGCCGCGAGCGACATCGAACCGGGCGAGGCGTACCTCTACGACCGGGCGGCGCGCACACTGACGCTGCAGTACCGCATCTACGAGAAGCTGCCGCGCACCACGCTGGCGGCGATGACATCGGTGCGCTATCCCTCGTCTGACGGACTGGAGATCCCCGCGTACCTGACGCTGCCGAAGGGCGTGACACCCAGGGGCCTGCCCGCGATCGTGGTGCCGCACGGCGGGCCGTGGGCGCGCGACGTGTGGGGCTACGACGCCTTCGCGCAGTTCCTCGCCAACCGCGGCTACGCGGTGCTGCAGCCGAACTTCCGCGGATCGACCGGCTACGGCCGGCGGTTTCTGGATGCCGGGAACAAGCAGTGGGGCGAGAAGATGCAGGACGACATCACCTGGGGCGTGAAGTACCTCGTGGCCCAGGGCATCGCCGACCCGGCGCGCGTCGGCGTCATGGGCGGATCGTACGGCGGCTACGCCACGCTGGCCGGCGTCGCATTCACGCCGGAGGTCTACGCCGCCGGCGTGTCGCTGGTCGGACCCTCGAACCTCATCACGCTGCTCGACTCCATCCCGGCATACTGGGAGGCCGGCCGCAAGGTCTTCTACGAGCGCATGGGCGACCCGTCCACGCCGGCCGGCAGGGCTCAGCTCGAGCGGCAGTCGCCGCTGAACTCGGCCGCGAAGATCACAACGCCCCTGCTCGTCATCCAGGGCGCCAACGACCCGAGGGTGAACAAGGCGGAGTCGGACCAAATCGTCGTCGCCCTGCGCGACCGCGGGTTCCCGGTGGAGTACATCGTGGCGCCCGACGAAGGGCACGGGTTCGCGCGACCCGTGAACAACATGGCGGCGTTCGCCGCCGCCGAGCGCTTCCTTGCCGCCCACCTCAAGGGCCGCTTCCAGGAAGGCGCCACACCCGAGGTGGCAGCGCGCCTCAAGGAGATCACGGTCGACCCGAAGACCGTGGTCCTGCAGAGGAAAGCCGACGCCGCGTCGATCACGACACCGACGCCAGCGTCGGACCTGGTCGCGGGCTCGTGGTCGTACGCCATGAAGATCGCCATGGCCGGCCAGGCCATCGACCTCGCGATGACCGTGACGGTGGCCGAGGAGGGCGGCGCGTGGACCGTCACCGAGCGCGCCACGACACCCATGGGGGACGCGGTCGACACGACCACGCTCGAAAAGGGCAGCCTGCTCCTCCGGAAGCGATCGATCACGCAGGGGCAGGTGGCGATTTCGTTCGAGGTCAAAGACGGCAGGGCCGTCGGCCAGATGTCGATGGGCGGGAAGAGCCAGCCGATCGACGTCGCCCTCGGCGGGCCGCTCTTCGCCGACGGGGCGGGCGCCAACGAGGTCATCGCCCGGCTGCCGCTCGCCGACGGGTACACGGCGTCGTTTCTCAACTTCGACGTCGAGAGCCAGAAAGTCACGGTCAGCCGGCTTCATGTCGCCGGCGCCGAGCAGGTGACCGTGCCTGCCGGGACGTTCGACTGCGTCAAAGTCGACGTCGCCTCCGATGACGGCGGGAAGGCCACGCTGTGGGTCGCCCGCGATCTCCGGCGCGTCGTGAAACTCTCCGCCTCGTCGCCGCGGATGCAGGGCGCGACGATTACGGCTGAACTGAAGTAGCGGGGCCGGGCATGGCCGCGACGAGCGCGCGCGTGTAGGGATGGTCCGGCGTCTGCAGCACCGCGGCGGCGCTGCCCGTCTCGACGATACGCCCGCGGTGCATGACCGCCACTCTCGTGCAGAGATGCCGGACGAGCCGGAGATCGTGCGCGATGAGGAGCAGCGTCAGCCCAAGGCGCTGCTGCAGATCCATCAGCAGATTGGCGATCTGGGCCTGGACCGAGACGTCCAGGGCCGAGACCGGCTCGTCGGCGACGAGGAACGCGGGCCGGAGCACCAGCGCGCGGGCGATGCCGATGCGCTGGCGCTGGCCCCCGCTGAACTCGCGTGGATAGCGGCCAGCGCTGCCGGCATCGAGGCCCACCAGGTCGAGCAGCTCCCGCACCCGGGCGCGCCGGTCGGCCGGCGAGCCCAGTTTGTGAATGACCAGGCCTTCTTCGATGATGGCGCCGGCCGTCATCCGGGGGTTCAGCGATGATCCGGGGTCCTGGAAGATCATCTGCATCTCGCGGCGCAGCCTCCGGAGGCGCGCCCCGGGCAGGCCGAACACCTGCTCGCCCCTGAACGTGAACGACCCCGCCGTCGGCTCGACCAGCCGCAGCAGGCAGCGCGCCGCGGTCGTCTTGCCGCTTCCCGACTCGCCGACAAGACCGAACGTCTCTCCCTCGTCGATGGTGAAACTCACGCCGTCGACGGCGCGGATGCGGGACCGGCGGGCCCACGGCGCCGCCCGGCGCTCGAACGTCTTCACCAGCCCCGCCACCTCGACAAACGCCATCACGCCCCTCCACCGTGCAGGAAGCACCGGGCCGCGTGACCCGGCGACACGGTGAACGCCTCGGGGCGCGACGCGTCGCAGGCGGCGAACCGCTCGGGGCACCTGGGCGCGAACGCGCATCCCGGCGGCAGGGCCGCAAGCTCGGGCGGCGCGCCGGGAATGGCGGCCAGCCTCGTGCCAGGGACAGGTCCGGGCAGCGACATGACGAGGCCCCGCGTGTAGGGATGTTGCGGTGAGGCCATCACGCCGCGGGCCGGTCCCGTCTCGACGATCCGGCCCGCGTACATGACGGCCGCACAATCGGCCACGCGCGCCACGATGCCCAGGTCGTGCGTGATGAGCAGCAGCGCCAGGCCAAATTCCTCCCGCATGGACACCAGCAGGTCGAGGATCTCCGCCTGGACCGTCGCGTCGAGGGCCGTGGTCGGCTCGTCGGCGATGAGAAGCGCCGGCCGGCACGCGATGGCGGCGGCGATGAGCACGCGCTGGCGCATGCCGCCGGAGAGCTGGTGGGGGAAGTCGCGGGCGCGGCGCGCGGGTTCGGGGATGCGCACGGCGTCGAGCAGCGCGACCGCCCCCGCCCGTGCGGCGGCGCCCTTCGCGATGCCGTGGACCTCGAGCACTTCGGCGACCTGGTCGCCGACGGTGAACGACGGGTTGAGTGCCGACATCGGCTCCTGGAAAACGAACCCGACCCGCGTTCCGCGGACGCGCTGGAGATCACCCTCGTCCAGCGCCAGGAGATCCCGACCCTCCAGGCGGATGCTGCCCGCGACGGTCCGGCCGGGTTCGGGCACCAGCCGGACAATGGAGAGCGCCGTGACGGACTTGCCGGAGCCGGACTCGCCGGCCAGCCCCAGGATTTCGCCGCGCGCGATGTCGAAGCTGACGCCGTCGACCGCGCGAACGGGAGCGCGCGCGCCGTCTCGCCCGGCGGCGAACTCGACGGTCAGCCCGCGCACCTCGAGCAGCGGCGCCCTGTTTTCGTTCACGTTGTCGTCTCTGTTGTCCGTGTCTCGGGCTCCGCTGTGTCGGCGCCGCCAGGGCTTCTCGCGTGGCGGTCCCGCTTCGAGGGACACGCTCGCAGCTGACGCTCGATCGCTCGCCTCGCGAGAAACCCTGTCGGCGCCTCCAGTGTCGAGCCCCGAGTCCCGAGCCCCGAGTCCCGAGCTACTGCAATTGCTTCAGCGCGGAGCGGCCGGCGTACTTCGCGGCGTGGCCCAGTTCCTCTTCGATGCGCAGCAACTGGTTGTATTTCACGACGCGGTCCGTGCGGCTGGCCGAACCGGTCTTGATCTGGCCCGCGCGGGTGGCCACGGCGAGGTCGGCAATCGTCGAGTCCTCCGTCTCGCCGGAGCGGTGCGAGATGATGGTCGTGTAGCCGGCCTGATGGGCCATGGCAATGGCGTCGAGCGTTTCGGAGACGGTGCCGATCTGGTTCAGCTTGATCAGGATCGAGTTCCCGATGCCGCGCTCGATCCCCTGTTTGAAGATCTCCGGGTTCGTGACGAAGATGTCGTCGCCGACAATCTGCACGCGCGCGCCCAGTTCCTTTGTCAGCGCCTGCCAGCCGTTCCAGTCCCCTTCTGCGAGGCCGTCCTCGATGGAGATGATCGGATACTTCGAGAGCCACTCCGCATAGAGGGCGATCATCTCGGCGGAGGTCCGCCCGGCGCCGCCGGACTTCTTGAATGCGTAGCGGCCCGGCTCCGTCGTCGGGGCATCCCACGGAGTCGACCGCGGAGCGCCATCGTCCCAGAGTTCGCTGGCGGCCACGTCGAGGCCGACACAGATGTCGCGTCCCGGCTTGTAGCCGGCCTTTTCGATGGCCTCGATGACCAGTTCCACGGCCTGCTCGTTCGACTGGAGGCTGGGCGCGAACCCGCCCTCGTCGCCGACGCCGGTCGAGAGGCGCCGCTTCTTGAGGATGGCGCGGAGGGCGTGGAACACCTCGGCACCGGAGCGGAGGGCCTCCCGGAACGTCGGGAGCCCGATGGGGTAGACCATGAACTCCTGGAAGTCCACCGTCGAATCCGCGTGGGCGCCGCCGTTGAGGATGTTCATGGTCGGCACCGGGATCAGCCAGTCGCCCTCGTCGGGTTGGCCGAACAGGTCGCGGAAGTGGCGGTAGAGCGGGATGCGCCGGCTCGAGGCCGACGCCCGCGCGAACGCCATCGAGACCCCCAGAATGGCGTTGGCGCCGAACCGGCTCTTGGTGGGCGTTCCGTCCAGGCGGATCATCGCGGTGTCGAGGCTGCGCTGGTCGAACTCGCCGCCGACCAGGGCCCGGCCGAGGTCGCCGTCGACGTGGCCGACCGCCGACAGCACCCCCTTGCCGAGGTAGCGCTGCGCATCGCCGTCGCGCAGTTCGAGGGCCTCGCGCTCGCCGGTTGAGGCCCCCGAGGGGACCGCGGCGCGCCCGAAGGCGCCGTCGGCGAGGGAGACGTCGACTTCCACCGTCGGATTGCCCCTGGAGTCCAGGATTTCCCGTCCGTGCACTGCCGCAATCTTCATGTTCCAACCTCTATCAGACGTGTCGTGAAATTGAGCCGATTCCAGCCTGGAATCTTACCACAGCCAACTGACGCTAACCTTTGACACCGCCGGGGTTTGGAGCCTATGATCGACCAGTGTCTTACCATGGTGGCAGGCATAATGGGAGTAGCATCATCATGAATATCCGCCGGTGGGGACTGGCGCAGTCAGTCGTGGCCCTTTTCATACTGTCCGCGGTGGCGTTCGTGCCCGTTGTGGCCCAGCAGCAGGGCCAGAAAGTCGACAAGAAGACCGAGAAGGCCCAGCAGTTCGACCTCCAGTCCGTTGTCAGCGCCATGAATGCCGCCATGGAAGGCGAGACCTTGGCCGACTTCACCATGACCTTCCGCAACGACGCCCTCAAGGCGCAGGAAGGCAAGACGTACGTGCCGTTCACGATCACGTTCGACCAGGCCCAGGCGCCTGCCGGCAAGGCCCTCACCATGTTCACGCGCGTGGTGAACAAGGCGCTGGTGGCCGCCGCGCCCCCCGCCGACGCCAAGAAGGGGAAGGGCGACAAGTCGAAGAACCTGCACCCCGAGTACGTCTACCAGGACGCGTCGTTCATCAACCTGACGCCGCCGGCCTCGGCCACCGAGCCCTACCAGATCAGCCGCGCGTTCGCGGTGCCGGCCGGCGAGTACGACGTGTACGTCGCGCTGATCGAGCGCCTGCCCGTCGACGCGAAGGATCGGGAGAAGACGCGGGTCAAGGCCGGCGTGATGAAGCAGACGATCACGGTGCCGAATTACTGGTCCGACGAGTTGACGACCAGCACGATCATCGTGGCCGACAAGGTGGAGCCCCTGAGCGCTCCGCTCACGCAGCGCGAGCAGATCGAGCATCCCTACACGCTCGGGTCGACCCAGATCGTTCCGTCGCTGACGAATACCTTCTCGAAGAAGCACGAGATCTCCGTCGTCTTCCTCATCTACAACCCCGTGCTCGGGGCGGACAAGAAGCCCGACGTCTCGGTCGATTACAGCTTCTACCAGAAGGTGGCGTCGGAGACGACCGGCGAGAAGTTCTTCAACAAGACCAACCCGCAGGTGTTCAGCGCCAAGACGCTGCCGCCGCAGTTCGATCCGGCGATGGGGCACCAGTTGGTGGCGGGGCAGTCGCTGCCCCTCGGGAGTTTCGCTGAAGGCGAATGGCGGCTCGAGATCAAGGTCACCGACAAGCTCTCGGGCAAGTCCATCACGCACAACGTGAAGTTCGTCGTCACGGCCTGACCGCGCGAGGCCGTCCAGCCGCGCGGCCGTGACGGGTTGACGAGAAACGCTATGAGACGCCTATCCACCATCGTGGTCGCGGCTGCACTCGTATGCCTCGTCGTGCCGGTACGGCCCGCGGCGGCGCAGGCCGCCAGGGCGGCGGACTCGACCATGGCCCGCGCGGGGCTCGGGTCGATCCGCGGCCTCGTGCTCGCCACCGACGGCCGGCCGCTGGTCGGCGCGATGGTGTCGGCGCTGGGCTCCACGGTGGCGTTCGTGCTCACCGGGCGCGACGGACGGTTCCTGGTCGACGCGCTTCCCGCCGGCCCCTACACCGTGCGCGTGCACCTCGACGGATTCGCGCCGTCGCCCCGCCGGATGGTGGAGGTCAGGCCGGAGGCAGGCCCGTCCATCATGTCGGTGGCCCTCAAGGCGCTGGGCTCGCCCGCCGAGACCGCCGACGGCAGGACACTGCTGGCCGCCGGCGTGATTCCGCTCGACGGCGTCCCCTTGGCCGCCGGTGCGACCTCCGATCCCGGCGGCGAATACGATTACGGCGAGACCGCGTGGCGGCTGCGGCATCTCAAGCGCGGCGTGCTGAAGGGCGTCGAGACGGGCATCGTGACGGCGGAGGCGGCGCCTGTGCCCGAAGACGCGTCAGGCTCGTTCATCGGCCGCGCCTTCGGATCCTCGACGCGTGCCGCCGCCTCGCTGTTCACCGACTTCCCGCTGTCCGGGCAGGTCAACCTGCTCACCACGAGCGCGTTCGGCGCGCCGTTTGCCCTGGACGCGCCCTCGGCACTCACCTCGTCGAGCGTCGCGCTGCTGTCGCTCGGCTCGACGGCCGGCCCGGTGGGCGACTGGGCCGTCGGCGCCGCCATGACGCCCGGGCAGGTCGGCTCGTGGTTCGTCAACGGTACGCTGACCGCGCGGCGAAGTTCGAGCCACCGGTACGTCGGCGGGCTGGTGTACGGCGCGCAGCGGGTCAATGCCACCGATATGTTCGCCTTGTCCGCGATGAGCGGCGGCTCCCGCTCGGTGGGACGCATCTACGGCTTCGACGAGTGGATCGTGTCGAAGCACCTCGCCGTCAGCTACGGGCTGTCCTACATGTGGCAGGACTACGTGGCCACCGAGGGGCTTGTCAGCCCGCGCGTGTCGATGACGGTGAGCCCAGTCGGCGGGCTCCGGCTGCGCGCCGTCGCCGCGCGCAACAGCTTCGCGCCCGGATCGGAGGAGTTCATCAACGTGATGGACAACTCGCCGGACGGGCTCTGGCTGCCGGCGCAGCGCTCCTTCTCCCCGTGGTCGGAGCGCGACGGGCTTTATGCGCAGACAACCGACCACGTGGAGTTCGGCGTCGAGCGCGACGTGGCGGCGTACGTCGTCGGCGTGCGGACCTTCTACCAGAGCGTGGACAATCAGGCTGGCGCGATCTTCGCCGCGCCGTCGCGCGAGCATCCGGCGGCGAGCCTTGGCCACTACTACCTGGCCAGCCTGGGCGACTTCGGCGCCCGCGGGTGGGGCGTAAGAGTCAGCCGGCCGCTGTTCGGGCTCGTGCGTGGGTCGGTCGACTATTCGGTGACCACCGCCCAGTGGACCAGCGGGCCCGGGGGGGCCGGTTCCGCCTGGTTCGGCGGCGCCAGCCGCGTGGAACCGACCCGCGTGCACGACGTGACGACGTCGTTCGAGACGGCCATCGCGCCGACGTCCACCCATGTGTTCGTGCTCTACAAGCTGAATTCCGGGTTCGCGCGCCAGACGCCGGATGAACAGGAGCCGGGCTTCGCAGCGCGCTTCGACATCCAGGTCAACCAGGCGCTGCCGTTCATGGATTTCACGTCGGCGGACTGGGAAGTGCTGGTGGCGGTCTGCAACCTGTTCCGCGATGCCGTCGGAGAGCGCTCCGTCTACGACGAACTGCTCGTCATCCGCCCGCCCAAGCGCGTGCTCGGCGGCGTGCGCGTCCGTTTCTAGTTCAGCCCGTCGGACCGCCGCGAGTGATCCGTTTAGTTGGATGGGTCATTCGTCTGGATGGATTCTGTCTTCGTTCGAGAATGTCGTCATGGCGTAAGTCTTTGTCTAAAGGCGACTTGGCGGTTGAGAGAGCCCCCGCTCAGCTGGTATGTCGATTGCTGTGGTTTTCCGGTAAGGCGTAGTGCGCTAACCCGATGTCCGACAACCAGTTCCGGTCCGCAGAATCAGCGAGGCGCACCAGCGCGGGGGCAGGTCAGCCCAGCGCGGCTGGCTGGTTCGCGGCCCTGGCGGTGGTACTGGTGCTGCTCGGCCTCGGACTGGCCAATATCCACATCCGCGCGACCTGGCACGAGGTCGAAGACGGCGTGCTGTGGGTTTCCCGTCCGGACGGGGTCACCGCGGTGGAACTCGCCCGTCGTGCGCCCGCCGCCACAGCCGGTGTGCAGGTTGGCGATGTGCTGCTCGCCATCGACGGGCGGCCCGTGGAGAGCCCGGCGGATGTGGTCGCCGTGGCGCACGCCGCCGGCAGTGCCACGCCGCTGACCTACACCCTGCTGCGACTGGGCTCGCGCGAGATCGTGCAGGTCCGGCTCGCGCCCATTCCCCAGGGCCACAGCGTCCTGTATTTCGTCCTGGCGTCGGTCGGGATTTTCACGCTGATGGTCGGCGCCTGGGTCCGCCTGCGCAGGCCGGGCGACCAGTCGTCGCTCCACCTGTTCTGGCTCACGGTGGCCTTCTTCGGCGTGTTCACCTTCTCGTTCTCGGGACGGTTCGACCGGCTCGACTGGGTGTTCTACTGGGCCGACATGGTGGCGCTGCTCGCCCTGGCGCCGATGCTCCTGCACTTCACGCTGGTGTTCCCGGAGCGGGCCGGCAGCTGGGTCCGCACGCCGCTCGGCTCCCGCCTCCTGCCGCTGGTCTACCTGCCCGCGCTCGTCATGGGCGGCGCGCGCGTGATGGCCGTGGCGCGGCTGGACGGCAACTCCAGGCTGCTCGCGGTCGTCGCGGCGCTCGACCGGATGGAGCCGCTCTACCTGGGCGCCTGCCTGATCGGCGGACTGGCGGTCCTGGCGCACGCCCTCGCGCACGCGAGGTCGGTCACCGCACGCCGCCAGTTGCGGTGGATTGTCTGGGGCACGCTGCTTGGCGGCGCGCCGTTCGCGCTCGGCTACGCCGCGCCGTTCGCCCTGGGCGTCGAGCCGTCGGCCAAGATGGATTTGCTGGCGGTGCCGCTCGGGCTCATTCCCCTGTCGTTCGCCTCGGCCATCGTCCGCTACCGCCTCATGGACGTCGAGGTCATCGTCAAGCGGGGCCTGGTCTACGTCGCGGCGGCGGCCGGGATTGTGGCCCTGTATGCCGTGCTCCTCCGCGTGGTGGGCTGGGTTTTCGTCGGCGGCACCGGCAATACCATCATCGCCGTGCTCGCGACCATGGTGATCGTCCTCGTGGCCAGGCCCATCAAGGACGCGGTGCAGAACGCGCTCGACCGCGCGTTCTACCGCGACCGCTACGACTACCGCCGGGCGCTGGTGGGATTCGCGCGCGACCTCAGCACCGACCTCGATCTGCCCCGGCTGGCCGACCGCCTGGTCACCCGCATCACGGAGACGCTCGTCATCGACCGCATCGCGTTGATGGTGGCCGACGAGTCCGCGAACGCGTTCCGCGCCATCCGCGCCGACGGGTTCGTCGGCGAACCGCCGCTGCTGCGCCTCGACTCCGGTGTCGGCGCGCGTGTCCGGTCGGGACACCACGTGGCGCTCGACGATCCGGCCGCCCTGCGCCGCGCCGGCAGCGACGAGATCGAGTTCTGGCGCGTCCAGGGCGTGCACTACCTGATTCCCTGCGTGTCCAAGCAGACGGGCATCGCCGTGCTGGCCCTCGGCCGTAAGGAACGGGGCGAGCCGCTGAGCAGCGAGGACATGGCGCTGCTGGTGGCCGTGGCCGCCCAGGTGGCCACCGCCATCGAGAACGGGCGCCTCTACCAGCAGCTCAAGGCCCAGGCCGAGCAGGTCGAGCGGATGCGCCAGTCGAACGAGAACATCCTCGAGTCGCTCGACAACGGCCTGACGGTCGTTGACGCCGACGGCGGGGTGATCCGCTGGAACCGCGCGCTCGAGCGCCTCAGCGGCATTCCGCGGCGGGACGCGGTCGGGCGCGGCCTCGCCGCCCTGCTGGGCCCGTCTCTGCTCGACGCCATCGAGGCGGCGCGGCGGGGGAGCCCGTCCGGCGCGGCGCTCTACCGCACGCCGCTGACGCTCGCGCGCGGGCGCGCGGACACCGGGCGGCTGGTCGACGTGGTCGTCGTGCCGCTGCAGGGCGACGGCGCCGGCCTCGGCGTCGAGGGATCCATCATCGTCTTCGAGGACGTGACCAGCCGCGCCCGCCTCGAGGAGCAGTTGCAGATCTCCGACAAGATGGCGTCGATCGGGCTGCTCGCCGCTGGCGTGGCCCACGAGGTGAACACACCGCTCACCGGCATCTCGAGCTACACGCAGATGCTGCTCGACCGCGCCGACCCCGAGGACCCGCAGACGAAGCTGCTCGAGAAGATCGAGCGCCAGACGTTCCGGGCGGCGAAAATCGTCAACGGGCTGCTGACACTCGCCAGAGGAGGGCAGGCAGCGAGCGAGCGCGCCCCGGTGGACCTGAACACGGTCATCAACGACGTGCTGTCGCTGCTCGAGCACCAGTTCCGGGGCGTCAACATCCAGGTGCGGCGCGATCTCGCCCCGGTGCCGCCGGTCGTCTTCGGCATGGAGCACAAGCTGCAGCAGGTCTTCCTCAACCTATTCATCAACGCGCGGGACGCGATGCCGCGGGGCGGATGGCTGTCGGTCATGACGCGCGCCGAGGGCGGGTGGGCCATGGTGGAGGTGGGCGATACCGGCGCCGGCATTCCGACAGAGCACCTCGCGCGCATCTACGACCCGTTCTTCACGACCAAGGCCCTCGGCCAGGGCACGGGGCTCGGCCTGTCCATCACCTACGGCATTGTCGGGGAGCACGACGGGCGCATCAGTTGCGACAGCCGGCCCGGGGAGGGCACCCGGTTCACGCTGGCCCTGCCGCTCATGCCGGCCGCCCAGCGGGCGGCCGCGGGCGGTGCGCAGGTGCGCGGATAGGGTATGGTGCGCCCAGGCTCCATCCTCGTCATCGACGACGAAGAGATCATGCGGGAGATCCTCGAGGCGCTCCTGACGCCCGAGGGCTACGACGTGCGGCTCGCGTCGAACGGCGCGGAGGGCCTGGAACTGGCTCGCGCCATGCCGTTCGACGCCGCCATCGTCGACGTGATGATGCCGGGCATGGACGGCCTGGCCGTGCTCGACGAGTTGAAGAAGATCGACGACGACCTGGCTATCGTCATGGTCACCGCGTACGCGTCGGTCGACACGGCCGTCGACGCGATGAAGCGCGGCGCCCTCGACTACATCACCAAGCCGTTCAAGAACGACGAGGTTCTGCTCGTCCTGCGGAACGCGGTGGAGCGCAGGCAGCTTGTCGCCGAGAACCGCTCGCTCCGCCAGAACCTGCAGGAGCGCTACCACCGCTTCGACAACATCATCGGCAAGAGCCCGTCGATGCGCCGGGTGTTCGACCTGATCATCCAGGCGGCGCCCAGCCGGTCGACCATCTTGATTGAAGGGGAGAGCGGCACGGGCAAGGAGCTCATCGCGCGGGCCATCCACACGCACTCGGCGCGATCCGAGCGGTCCTTCGTGACGGTGAACTCCGGGAACCTGCCGCCGGATCTGCTCGAGTCGAACCTGTTCGGCCACGTGAAGGGCGCCTTCACCGGCGCGGTCTACCCGAAGAAGGGGCTCTTCGAGATCGCCGATCGCGGCAGCATCTTCTTCGACGAGATCGGCAACGTCCCGCTCGAGACGCAGCCCAAACTGCTCCGCGTCATCCAGGAGCGCGAGTTCATGCGCCTGGGCGGCGTGGAGACCATCAAGGTCGACGTGCGCATCATCGCCGCGACCAACATCGACCTGCAGAAGATGATGCAGGACGGCCTGTTCCGCGAGGACCTGTTCTACCGCCTGCACGTCATCACGATCCAGCTGCCGCCGCTCCGTGAGCGGAAAGACGACATCCCGCTGCTGGTGCAGCACTTCCTGCAGAAGTACGGCGAGGAGAACGGCAAGCCCGGCCTGGAACTCGCGCCAGACGCGCTCGACCTGCTCATGGACTACGAGTGGCCCGGCAACGTCCGGGAGCTCGAGAACGTCATCGAGCGCGGCGCCGTGCTCACCCAGGGATCGCGCATCGGCGCCGCCATGATTCCCGACCAGGTGCGGCGGTCGCCCACCTTCCAGATCCCGCACATCACCGTGCCGCCCGATGGCCTCTCGCTGAAGGACGTCGTCACGAATTTCGAGAAGCGGCTGATCGAGTCGACGCTGGAAAGCGCGGGGGGCGTGCAGAAGCGCGCGGCGGAACTGCTGCGCATCAAGCCCACGACCCTGAACGAGATGATCAAGCGGTACGAGATCGCGCCGCGCAGGAAGAAGAACGGGGACGCGGCAGAGACGGATCAGTAGTCAGAAGCAAGAAGCAAGAAGCAAGAAGCAAGAAGAACACCCACCGAGGCAGCTCGTCTTCTTCTTGCTTCTGACGGGCGTCTATCGTCCCCTGACCGCCCCCATCAACGTCTCGTACTTCCCCATGATGAGGTCCCAGCGGTAGTGCTCGCGGACGTACGTGCGGCCGTTGCGGCCCATCTCCGCCCGGAGCCGATCGTCCACGGCGAGCAGTTTCAGGCACTCGACGAACTCGTCGCGGTCGGCGTAGAACAGCCCGGCGTTGCTCCGGAGGCAATGGTCGACGAGCACCTCCGAGCGCGCGTTCGCCAGGATGGGCGTGCCGACGGCAA
Organism: Vicinamibacterales bacterium; assembly: GCA_046496425.1. Classification (GTDB taxonomy): domain Bacteria; phylum Acidobacteriota; class Vicinamibacteria; order Vicinamibacterales; family JAKQTR01; genus JAKQTR01. The sequence continues at coordinate 21,215 of JAWOGY010000077.1, read as the reverse complement.
ACGCCTCGAGGGCGAGCAGCGAGAGGCTCTCGAACGGCGACGGCACGATGACCACCGTCGCGGCCTCGAGGGCCTGGAGGCGTTCGCGCTCGGAGAGCAGGCCGGCGAACCGGATGTAGGATTCCTCGGGCAGCGGCATCAGCTTGACGCCCATCAGCGCGAGCGTCAGGTGCCCGCCGCCCTCGTGGTACGTGCTGAAGTACTCGACGAGCTCCTCGCAGCCCTTGCCCTTTTCGATGCGGCCGCCGTACAGCGCGAAGGGGTTGTGGATCTTGTGACGCGCCCTGAACGCGGCGCCCCGGGACTGGGCCGGCCAGCGCCCGGGCGCTGCGCCTGCCGGCGGCGGCGCGTCGTCGTCCGCACGCGGGTCTTCCTCGGGCCCTGTTCGCTCGTGACTCTGCTGGGGTAGCTCGACGCCGCACCCGACGGTCTCTTCGGCCACGGCCCGGATCGGGAACTCGGCCGTCAGGAACCGGCGCTCGACCTCGGTGTTGTAGGCCATCGCCGCCGGCAGCGCGAACATCTCGCGGTAGATGCCGAGGTGGATGGCCGGCTCGTCGTGCGCCGTCGGCACCAGGATGCTCTTCTGCGGCGCCACCGACAGCCCGAGCACGGTCGGCGCGTAGAGATAGGTGAAGAAGATCAGCGCGTCGAACGCCCGGTGGTTCCGCTCGAGGTGGTCGAGGAGCGCCGGGCACCACGGCCCCTGCTGCTCGAGCCATTGCCGCTCGTCCTCCCGCGAGTGCGGGTGGTTGAAGATCCAGTCGGAGTACCGGTTGAAGGCCTCGATGTCCCGCGGGTGCGCGTTCGCGAACCGGCGCACCGTCACGCCCCTGACCCGGTCCGTTCCCTCGGGGTACTCGTTGTTCCAGGTGATGTAGTCGCGGGCGCAGGTGGTCAGCACCTCGACGTCGTGGCGCTCGGCCAGCCGCTCTGCGATCAGCCGGCAGTGGTACTCGGACCCGCCGAGGATGTCGGATCCGTAGCGCTGGATGACAAAGGCGATCTTCATGGGAACCGTTCCAGGAGCCGCCGCAGCTCGGTGTCGATCCGGGCGGACGAAAAATGCGCGAGCCGCCGGCGCTGGCCCGCGACGACCGACGCCCGGAGGCCGTCGTCGAACGCGAGCATGCCGAGCAGTTCGGCGGCGTGTTCGAAGTCCTTGGGCGCGAACTGCACCCCCGCGCCCCCGAGCGTGTCGGGAATCGCGGTGCAGCTGTACGCGAGCACCGGCAGGTCGGCGGCCATCGCCTCGACCAGCGGCACGCAGAAGCCTTCGTGCTCGCTCATCGAGATGTAGACGCTCGAGCACCGGTAGTAGGCGGCCAGCTCCCGGTCCGGGACCGCGCCCGTGAACAGGAACCGGTCGGGCAGCCATCCGAGCTGCGCGATGAGCGCCCGCAGCATGCTGGTGTAGCGCGGCACCCCGTCGTCCCGCCCCACGAAGATGAACCGGTAGTGGGCGTCGACGTACCGCTTGTAGTGCTCGGCGAGGCGGATGATGTCCTCGATCTTCTTGTTCGGCACCATGCGGCCGACGAACAGGAAGTTCGTCAGGCCGTCGTCGAGCCATTTCTCGAGCGCCGGCGTCGGCGGCGCGCCGGTGATGCGGCCGGTGTCGACGGCGACGGGGAGAACCGCCGTTTCGGCGAAGCCCAACTCCTCGAGCTCCCGCCGGTTGTACTCGGAATCACCGAGTGCCAGATCCGTGCGGCCGGCCAGCGAGGCGAGTTCGCGCCTGCCGAGCGTGGCCAGCCTGAAGATGGCCGGATCGTACGGCGCGTAGAAGCGCGCGGGTGTGATGTTGTGGTACTGCAGCACCCGGCCGCGCGGCAGCCCGGCGAACGCCTCGGTCATCGGCGAGGGGATGGCGAAGTGCAGGATCGTGACGTCGCCGGCCGAGGCCGCCGGCTCGCCGAACGGCCGGGCCTCGCCGCGCATGTCCTCGTCGATGGAGAGGGCGAAGATATCCGACTCGTGGCCCTGTGCGCGCAGCAGTCCGCGCACCGCCCGGGCGCTGTCGCCAATCGCGTCTCCCCGATGCGCCGACGGGACCCACTGGTTGACGACCATCTCGCGATCCCGGCGCTACCCGTTGATGCCGCTGGCCCGGGCGGCCGTCGGCAGGGCCTTGTAGAGCGACGGGCGGAAGAGCCGCTGCGCTTCGAGCCGGTCGATCGTGTCGAACTGCTGCCAGAAGTCCCACGCCACGCGGTGGTCGGGCCGTCGCGGCGCGGCGAGGACCCGGTCAACAGCGCGCAGGAGCGTCCCGCCGAAGTCGCGGCGGCGCAGCCGCTCGAGGGCTGCGTCCTGGCCGGCCAGGATGCGCTCCTGCAGGCCCTCGTCGCCGACGACGGCGTCGATGAGCGCGGCGACGCCCTCCGGCTCGGGCTCCCCGTACAGCACGCCCGCGCCGTCCATGGTCGCGGGCACCGCCGTGCGCGCCAGGGCCAGCACGGGGATGCGCTTGTAGAAGGCCTCGACCAGCGGCACGCAGAACCCCTCGTGCTCGCTGGCGCACAGGAACACGTCCGCGACATCGTAGTACGCCGCCAGTTCCTCGTTCGACACGTGGCCCGTGAAGTGGACGTCGCCGGGCCCCAGGCGCGCCGCCAGCTGCTGCAGCATCGCGAGGTAGCGCTCGAAGCCGCCGTAGGAGCCCACAATCAGCAGCCGGGACCGGTGGTTGTACCGGGACTTGTAGGCGGCGAAAGCCCGGATGACGTTCTCGATCCGCTTGTTCGGGATCACCCGGCCCACGAAGAGCACGTTGGTCCACTCGTCGTCGAACTGGCCGGCCACCACGGCGTTGGGCGGCCCGTCGAGGTGCGCGAACCCCGGCACGACGGGCAGCACGCCCGTCTCCGGGAATCCCAGCGCTTCGAGTTCCTGGCGGTTGAATTCGGAGTCGCCCAGGGCCAGGTCGCACCTGTCGACATACGCCGCCAGTTCGCGCCGCCCGTGGTAGCAGAGGCGCACGAGCAGGCGGTGCACGTCGACGAAGTACCCGGGCGGCGTGATGTTGTGGTAGACGAGCACCATCCGGTCCGGCAGCGCGTACGCCACGCGCGAGGCCTTGGACCCGATGGAGAAGTGATGGATCAGGATGTTGTCGCGGCGGGACGCCTCGACAAGGTCGCGGAAGTCGCGCGTGAGGTGTTCGAGGCGCGGATCGGCGGTCTCGACGAAAATATCGGACGAGTAGCCCGCGTCGCGCAGCACCCGCTGGATGCCCAGCACCTCGTGGCCGATGGCGTCGCCGTACCCCAGGGTGGCCAGCACCTGGTGGACCGCCGGGCGCGCGGCGCCGGCGCTCACCCGCGCCTCCCCGCGCGCCGCGCCGGTCCGGCGGGCAGCTCCCGCACGACGATGTCCCCGGCCGGGCAGACGGCCCGCCGCCGCGCGAACCACCCGGGCAGCGGCTCCATCGGCGCGCGCGCCGCGCCGCTCTCGTCCTCTGCGCGAAGCCGTTCGAACATGTCCAGGTACTTGCGCACGATGACCGGCCACGTGTAGTGGCGCTGGAAGTATTCGCGGCCGTTCCGGCCCAGGGCCGACGCCAGCCGGCGGTTCGACTGGATGAGCGCCAGCGTCTCGAGGAACTCCGCGTAGCTCTCGTAGAACAGCCCGGCGTTGCTCCTCAGGCACTGGCCCTGCAGCACGTCGCAGCGGCCGTTGGCCACGACAGGCCTGCCGAGCGCCCACGCCTCGAGCGCCACCATCGACAGACTCTCGAAGTACGACGGCATGATGAGTGCCTCGGCGGCGGCGATGCCGTCGAACTTGTCCTCGTCTCCGACGAAGCCGAGATGCCGGATGCGCGGGTGATCGGGGACGGGCAGGACCGCGTTCCCCATCAGGACGAGGGACAGGTCGCCCCGGACTCCCCGCGTGTAGCGATCGAAGTGGGAGAAGAGCTCCTTGCAGCCCTTGTTCTCGTCGATGCGGCCGACATAGACAATGAAGGGCGACGCGATTCCGTACTTCCGGCGGAACCGTTCGGGCTCCGTGCGGGCCGGCACCTCGGACCCGACGCCCACGACGACGTTCGGCACACTGTCGTTGCCCGCGGCGGCCTGGATCATCGCCCGCTCCTCGAAGGAGTTGTACATGAGGGCCCGCACACCGCGGAAGATCGGCGCGAACAGCGACAGGCCGACGGCCCCGTCCCGCTCGGCCGTCGGCACGAGGAGCGCCCGGGGCGAGGCGGCGCGGATGCCGTGATACGCGTGGTAATACCGGAAGCTGAAGAAGATGAAGAAATCGTAGCCCGATTCGTTGCGGCGGATGAAATCGACAAGCGCCGTCGAGGCCGGGCCTTCGCTCGCGAGCCACGCGAGTTCGTCGGCCAGCGAGTGCGCCGACGCGAAGACATGGTGCGAGCGCCGGCCGAAACGCCCGGGATCGCGCTCGCGCCGCACGGGGAAGCGACGCACGCGCACGCCGTTCACCTGCGAGTCGCCGGCCGGCAGTTCGTTCCGCCAGGTGATGTAGTCGCGGGCGCACGTCGTCAGGACGTCCACCTCGGCCCGGCGCGCCAGCTGCTCGGCCACGTAACGGGCGTGGAGTTCGGCCCCGCCGTTGATATCGAGGCCGTAGCGCTGGACGACGACTGCGATCTTCACTGGTCCGTCAAGTCGCCAGGACCTGGCGCGGGCTGGCCCGCGGGGCCGGTCTCTCCGCCGTCGAAGGGCAGGCTGTCTACGCCGCTGCCGCCGGCTCCGGGCGAGCCTGCGCCGCTCTTCGCGGCGTCATCCTGCGAGCCGGGCTCGCCGCCGTCCGCACCGCTTGCCGGGTCCGGCTGACCGGCCGCCGCTCCGCTCCGGCCTCGCCGCCTCCGGCGCCGCCGTGCGCGCTGCGCCTCGCCTTTGATTGGACCTCCGGGGGCGGCCGCCTCGCCCTCGCGCCTGGCCGTGTCGCCTTCGCGCCTGGCCGTGTCGCCGTCCCGCCTGGCCGTACGGCCGACGGCGGCCACCGGCGCGGCTTCGGCCTCGGCGAGTTCGGACGCGGGCCCGCTGCCCGGCCGGTACTGTACGACGCTCTCGAGCGACCGCGCCCGGCGGTCGCTGAAGTCGAGCCGGCCCGACAGCGACTCCATGCGCATCTTCAGGTTTTTCACCTCGATGCCGAGGCGCGTCACCTCCAGCACGAGGTTGTGGATCAGCTCGTAATTCAGCGCCGCGGTCCGATCGAACTCTTCCCGGTAATAGGCGTTGATGGCGCTCTGCCGGTTCAGGACCTGGATGATCGGATTCGGGTTGAAGAACAGCTTCAGCACCGGGTTGAGCAGCTTGCGGACGCGCGTGATGATCGCTCCGCTCCCGCCCCGTGCGGACCCGTAGACCAGGTGATCGTCGAAGGCATAGTTCTCGGGCGGCGCCTCCGCCGCGCCTCCGGGCTCACGCAGCCGCCGGTAGTGCGAAATCAGGTCCGACCGCACCCGCGTGGGGTCCAGGAACGTCTCGAGCTTGACCGCGGCCAACTGGCGCAGTTCCTCTTCGGTGTAGTCGACCCCGCGCTTCTCGCGGATCCGCGATCGGATCTGCCTCATGATGTCGTCGACGTCCACCGAGTCGGATCGGATGGAGAACTCGGGCGGCATATCAGACTCCAAACGGCCTGAGGTAGACAATCACCACCACCGCGAGCACCCAGAGCGCCACGCACAGCAGGAGCGGGCGGTCATTGAGCAGCATCTGCGACGGGCTTCCGCCCCCCTCGCGCCGGTGCACGAGGTAGAGGTACCGGAAGATCCCGTAGAGCGGGAAGGGGATGGTCAGCCCAAGCATGTCGGTCCCGAATTTCTGGATGGTTTCGGGACTGATGCAATAAAAGATGTACGCGACCAGCGTGGACGCGGTCACGACGGAAATCATCTGATCGAGCAGGTACGGGCTGTACTCGCCCAGGATCGGCCGGTGCCCGGTCGCGCCGTCGGCGAGCAGCACCAGTTCGTGGCGCCGCTTGCTGAGGGCCAGAAAGAGCGCCAGCAGGATGGTCACCACCAGCAGCCAGTGGCTGATCGGGACGCCGATGGCGACCGCCCCGGCCGCTGCGCGCAGCACGAACCCGATGGCGATCGCCAGGACGTCAAGGATGACGATGTGCTTGAGCGGCCCGGAATAGGCCGACTGCAGGAGGACGTACGAGAGCGCCACCCCGCCGAACGGGAGCCCGAGCGAGAACGCGGCCCCGAGCGCCGCAGTCGCCAGCGCCGCGGCCGCGCCGCCCGCCACGGCCGGCGACAACGCGCCGGAGGCAATCGGGCGCCGCGCCTTCAGCGGGTGCCGCCGGTCGGCGTCGCGGTCCATGATGTCGTTGATGATGTAGACGACCCCGGAGAGCGCGCAGAAGATCGCGAAGGCCAGCAGCGACCGGACCACAGCCGTCCGATCGAAGAGCTCCAGGCCGAAGATCAGTCCGGCGAAGACAATAAGGTTCTTGGTCCACTGCTCGGGGCGGAGCGAGTGGAAGAGGAGGATGGCCGTGGACCGGCTGCCGGCGCCGCCCTCACGGGAAGCGCCGGGCACCGGGTGTGCAGGCGAGTTGGGTCGCGCCATGGAGCGCGGACGCCCGGCCGATCAGGCGCCGAAACTCATGACCGCATCGGTCTCAGTTTCGTACGTATCGAACACGGTCAGGAGCTTTGTGATCGCCAGCAGATCCTGGATCCGCTTGGTGAGGCTCAGGAGCTTCAGCACGCCATCGTGCTTCTTGACCGTCGTGTAGGAGCGCACAACCTCGCCGAGGCCCGCGCTGTCGATGTACGGCACCTCGCCGAGGTTCAGGACAATGCGCTTCTGGCCGGCCTGCACCAGGCCGTTGATCTTGCTGCGCAGCAGCTCATCGCCGTCGCCCAGGGTCAGCTTGCCCTTCAGGTCGAGGACGACCACCTCTCCGACTTTCCGTTCGTCGATCTGCATCGCTGGATCCCTTCACCCAACTCCGGGAAGACCCTCCCGCGCGGAGGGAAACGAAAATACCGGCCGTATTCGGGCCTGCATCGTAGCGCAGGTTTCCGACACGGTCAACGTCGTCCGGCGCCTGGCCTCAGGCGTCGTGCGCCCCGCGCGGCTTGCGCTGCTGAAAGCAGTCGCGGCAGTACACGGGGCGGCCCTGGCTCGGGCGGAACGGGACGGTGGTCTCTCGCCCGCACGCCGAACAGGTGGCCCGCGTCTCGGTCCGGTCGTGCCCCGACGCCGGATCGGCCGTCCGCCGCTGAACCCGCCTCGCCTTGCATTGTTTGCAGCGCTTCGGCTCGTTCGTGAAGTGCTTGTCGGCGAAAAACGCCTGTTCGCCGGAGGTCCACACGAAGTCCGAGCCGCAGTCAGCGCACCGCAGGTTACGGTCCTGAAATTCCATCTGGGTGGTGCCTTGGCGACCGGTTTCATCACCCGTTCCCGCCGCGGGCCCGGCCCGCCGCACGCAGGTGATGAAACCGTCCCCAGTTATTCCGTTTCGCGACGGAGCTTCTTCCGGCTCCGCTTCCGCGCCAGCGCCTGCTTGGCCCGGCGTTTGTCACCCGGCTTCAGGTAGAACGAGTGCTTCTTGATGTCCTTGATGATGTCTTCCTGCTGGACCTTCCGCTTGAACCGGCGGAGCGCGCTCTCGATGGACTCGCCGTCCTGGACTCTGACTTCAGCCACGCCTACAACACCCCCCTCCGTGGCTCGAAATACCGCACCACGCCACGAATGCGCTGAAACGGCATCGTGGTCCGAATATGTTAGGCTAACACAGCTTGCCTCCGCCGGACCGCCAAAATGGCCCGGTTTGACACAGGACACCACCCATGCGCGTGCTCGTCATTGGCGCCGGGGCGCGGGAGCACGCCCTGTGCTGGAAACTGCGCCGGGAACCCGGCGTCCACGCCCTCCTTTGCGCGCCCGGCAACGCCGGCATCGCCCGGGAGTTGCCCTGCCTGCCTCTGGACGCATCCCGCCCGTCTGACGTCGTCGCCCTCGCCGCCCGGGAGGCCATTGATTTGACGGTGGTCGGCCCCGAGGCTCCGCTGACCGCCGGCGTCGTCGATGCCATGACCGCCGCCGGCCATCGCGCCTGCGGCCCGACGCAGGGGGCGGCCGCCATCGAGTCCAGCAAGGCATTCGCCAAACGCCTGATGGCCGCCCACGGCATTCCCACCGCCCGCCACGTGACCTGCGCCAGCCCGGCCGACGCTCTCGAGGTCCTTCGCCAGGGCCGTTTCGGCCTGCCGGTGGTCATCAAGGCCGACGGCCTCGCGGCCGGCAAGGGCGTGGTCGTGGCCGAGGACGCCGCGTCGGCCGAGGCCGCCGTGCTGGACATGATGGTGAACCGGCGGTTCGGCGACGCCGGCACGCAGGTGGTCGTCGAGGAATTCCTGCGCGGGCGCGAAGCGTCGTTCTTCGTCGTCACCGACGGGGTGAATGCCCGGGTGCTCCCGTCGGCGGAGGACCACAAACGCGCCTTCGACGGCGACAGGGGGCCCAATACCGGCGGGATGGGCGCCTTCTCGCCGAGCCCGCTCGTAACCGAGGCGATGGCGGGGCGCATCCTGGAGTCAATCGTCTTCCCGACGCTGCGGGGCCTCGCGGCCGAGGGACACCCGTACCGCGGCTTCCTCTATTGCGGGCTGATGATCACGCCGGACGGCCCGAAGGTGATCGAGTTCAACGCGAGGATGGGCGACCCTGAAACGCAGGTCGTGCTGCCAGGCCTTGCCGAGGACCTGCTGCCGCACCTGTGGAACGCGGCTGGCGGCCGCGTCGAATCCGGCACGTTCCTGGCGCGCTCCGACCGCCACGTCGGCGTGGTGCTGGCGTCCGGCGGATACCCGGAGAAGTTCGAGACGGGCAAGGTGATTGCAGGCCTCGAGGAAGCGGCCGCGATACGGGACACCCTGGTCTTCCACGCCGGGTCGGCGGCGCGCGACGGCGAAATCGTGACCGCTGGCGGCCGCGTGCTCACGGTGGTCGGCGGTGGTGCCGACTTCACCGAAGCGCGGGAGCGCGCGTATGAGGCGGTCGGACGCATTTCGTTTGACGCGATGCATTACCGGCGGGACATCGGCGTCAGGGCAGTAGCCAGTAGTCAGTAGAAGACAGAAGCAAGAAGCAAGAAGCAAGAAGAAGACAGAAGACAGAAGACAGAAGGCAGACGATACTGCTGAGGGCCGGTGGTTCCCGAGCAGGCCCTCGAAGCAAGCCGCTCGGCGTCAGTTCGTCAAACGCTTCGCAGGGGCCGAAAGCCGCGTGGGGGAGGCTCCGCTTCGCACTTGGTAGCATTGTGCGTGGCCAAGTGCGCATGGAAACGCCACGGTGTGGCGTTTCCCGCGGAGGGGAAGTGGGGCCCCGTCTGAGCGGGACTGCGAGCGGGAATCAACGGCCCGAGGCTGGAGGCGACGCCATGACACCGATCCAGGTTCTGATTCTGATGGGTTCCGATTCCGACGCTCCGATCATGAAGAACGCGGCGGACGTGCTGCGCGAACTGGGCGTCTCGTGCGAGATGACGGTGGCGTCCGCGCACCGCTCGCCGGCCCGCGTGCAGCGCCTCCTGGCCGAGGCGCCCGGGCGCGGCGTCCAGGTCTTCATCGTCGGGGCCGGCGCCGCCGCGCACCTGGCCGGCATGGTGGCGGGCCACACCAGCAAGCCCGTGATCGGGGTGCCGATCGACTCGTCTCCACTGCTGGGGCTCGACGCTCTGTTGTCGACCGTGCAGATGCCTCCCGGCGTGCCGGTGGCGACCGTCGCGGTGGGCAAGGCGGGAGCGACCAACGCCGGCGTGCTGGCCGCACAAATGCTGGCGCTCGGTGATCCGGTGCTCGCCGAGCGGCTCGACGCGTACAAGGCGCGGCTCGCTGAGAAAGTGGAGCAGGCGGCGGCTCGGCTGGCGGCGGGACAGCCCTAGCCCCCAGTCTCTAGCCCCTGATGAAATACGCCATCCGCACCTTCGGCTGCCGCGTGAACCAGGCCGACTCGTTCGAGATTGAGGAAGGCCTTCGCGCTCGCGGCGCCTCGGCCGCCCCGGCAGACGAGGCCGACGTGGTGGTGGTCAACACGTGCACCGTGACGGGCGCCGCCGACCAGGGCGCTCGAAGCCTCATTCGGCGCATCGCCCGCAGGAACGCCTCGGCACGGATCATCGTCACGGGCTGCTACGCCACGCGAGCGCCCGAGGCGCTGGCGTCGATGCCGGGCGTGGTGCGGCTCGTGGCGAACGACGGGAAGGCGCAGCTCGTCATGGACCTGTGCGGGCACGGCGACGGCGATGGCCCCTGCGGATCGCACGTCGAGCCAGGCGTGATGGGGCGCACGGCGTATCCGCTCCGCGTGCAGACGGGCTGCGAAGAACGCTGCGCGTTCTGCGTCATTCCGTCGACGCGCGGCTCGTCGAGGAGCAGGCCGTTGTCGGACGTGCTGGCCGGCGTGGATCGCCTCGCCGCGGCCGGCTACAAGGAACTGTGGCTCGTCGGCGTGCATCTCGGGTCGTACGGGCGCGATCTCGCTCCGCCGTCGTCTCTCGTCGATCTTCTCCGTGCGCTCGACACCGCTCCGGGGGACCTGTCGTTCCGCACGAGTTCGCTCGAACCGATGGACTGCGCGCCTGAGGTGGTCGACGTCCTGGTGAAGTCCGGCCGCTTCGCGCCGCACCTCCATCTGCCGCTGCAGCACGGCAGCGACCGTGTGCTGGCCGCCATGCGGAGGCCGTACTCGGTGGCGGCCTGCCGGAAGCTTTTCGATGACATCCGCGCGCGCCTGCCGCACGCGTCAATCGGCACCGATGTGATCGCGGGGTTCCCGGACGAGACGGACGCAGACGCGGCAGAGAGCGAGCGCGCCGTCGAGGCCATGCCGCTCAGCTACCTGCACGTCTTCCCGTACTCGGACCGGCCGGGCACGGCGGCCAGCGCGATGACATCCAAGGTGGCACCAGCGCTCGTAAAGGACCGTTCGGCCCGCCTGCGCGACATCGGCGCTCGGCTCTCGTCGCGCTTCATCCGTTCCCAGGTTGGCACAACCCGGCCCGGCCTCACGCTGGACGACGGCACGACCGTGCTGACGGACAACTTCCTGAAGGTCGCCATCCCGCCGGGCCTCGCGCGCAATGTGCGGGTGCGAGTGCGCATCGACACAGACTTGCCGGTGCTCACCGGGCGGGTCACGTAGTCCGGGACTACTGTCTACTGACTACGACCGGATTGCATCCGCGAGGCGCTGAGCGGCCGAGCGCTTCAATCCTTCAACGGCGAGCTGCCCACAGGCCGCCCTGATGTCGCGCCCGCGGCTCTTGCGCACCATCACGGTGATGCCGCGATCGGCGAGCGTCCGGCCGAAGGCGTCGATGCGCTCGTCCGAGGGCCGCTCGAACGGAATGCCGGCGGCAGGGTTGAGCGGAATAAGGTTGACCTTCACGCGCAGGTCATGCAGGAGGGCCGCGAGTTGCCGCGCGTCCTCCTGTGAATCGTTGACGCCCGCCAGCAGGACGTATTCGAAGGTGATCCGGGCCCGGCGGGCGGGCGGGAAGCGCCGGCAGGCCTCGAGGATGTCGGCAATCGGGTACTTGCGGTTCACCGGCACGAGCGCGGCCCGCTGCTCGTCGGTCGGCGCGTGGAGCGACACGGCCAGGCGCGGCATCACGTCCTCTTCGGCGAGCCGCTCCATGGCCGGCACGAGCCCGACCGTCGACACCGTGATGCGCCGGGGGTGGACGGCGAAGCCGTGCTCGTCGGTCAGAATCCGCACCGCCGCCATCGTGGCGTCGTAATTGTGGAGCGGTTCGCCCATGCCCATGAAGACGATGTTGAAGCGGGAGGCGCGAAGGTCGAGCGCACCGGCTAGGGCGCGAACCTGGCCGACGATTTCCCCAGCGGTCAGGTTGCGCACGAGCCCCATGGTCGCGGTGAGACAGAACGCGCACCCCATGGCGCAGCCGACCTGGGTCGACACGCAGAACGTGTCGTGCGGCGTGCGCGGGATGAATACCGACTCCACCTGCCGGCCGTCCTGGAGGCCGATCAGGAACTTCTCTGTCCCGTCCTCCGAGATGTCGCGGCGGGCGATCGGAGGGGTCGAGATGCGGAAACGTCCGGCGAGCGCCTCGCGCCGCGCCGCCGGCAGGTCAGTCATCTCCGCGAAGTCGGTCACGCCGCGGCGGAACACCCAGTGGAAGATCTGCCGGGCCCGGTAGCGCTCCAGGCCCTCGGCTGCCAGAGCGGCTTCGAGTTCCGCGCGCGTCAGTTCCGTCAGTTCGACCTGCGGCATCGAGAGAGTCCTGATACTTGCTGCGCCAGCTTCGTCCATGCTATCATCTGATGGACTAATAGGGCTGCAATTCCTTTTATTGCAACAAGTTGCGGCCATTCTCCAACCTCTCGTCCTGCCGAATGACTGCCCATGGTCGTGCGCGACGTCCTCGATAACGGCCTGCGACTGCTGACCGAGTCGATCCCGCACGTGCGGTCGGTCAGCCTCGGCGTCTGGCTCACGCGCGGCTCTAGGCACGAGGGCGATGAGTGGCCGGGCATCGCGCACTTCGTGGAGCACATGCTCTTCAAGGGCACCACGACTCGGTCGGCGGAGGACATCGCGCAGACGGTGGACTCGGTCGGCGGGCAGATGGACGCCTCCACCGGCAAGGAGAACGCCAACTACGCGATCAAAGTACTCGACGATCACCTCGCTTTGGCCGTGGATGTCCTGTCGGACGTCGTGCTCCACCCGCGTTTCGCGCCCGACGACATCGAGCGCGAGAAGGGTGTGGTCGGCGAAGAGATCAAGATGGTCGAGGACATGCCCGACGATCTGGTGCACGAGCTGTTCCTCGAGCGGTTCTGGCAGGCCCATCCTCTGGGCCGGGCGATTCTCGGCACGGCCGACAGCGTGAGCCGCCTGAACGCGGACGTTTTGCGCGGCTACTTCTCGCGGGTTTACACGGCCGGCAACCTGATCGTGGCGGCCGCCGGCAACATCGAGCACGCGCGGCTGCGCGAGCTCATCGAGCGGGCCTTCGGCGGTGTGCCGGCGGAGGGTCCCGCGCCGGTCGAGGCCCCGCCCGTCGAGAGCGGCCTCGTCTACGTGCGGAAAAAGGACCTCGAGCAGAGCCACATCTGCATGGGTGTCGGGGCCTACCGCCAGAACCACAAGGAGCGCTACGCGGCGCTCGTGTTCAACACGCTGCTCGGCGGATCGATGAGCTCGCGGCTGTTCCAGAACGTGCGCGAGAAGCGCGGGCTGGCGTATTCGGTGGGCAGCGGGCTGAGCGCTTTTCGCGACGCGGGCCTGCTGAGCATCTACGCCGGGTGCTCGAACCAGCGGGTCGACGAGGTCGTCCGCGTGGTCATGGACGAGCTGCGCGGCGTGGTGGCGGGCCCCGTCCAGGAGTCGGAGCTCACCCGGGCCAAGGACAACGTCAAGGGCAGCCTCATCCTCGGCCTCGAGAGCACGTGGCAGCGGGCGGCGTACCTCGCCCGGCAGGAGATCTACTTCGACGAGCCCTTCACGCTGGAGGAGACGCTCGCGGGCATCGATAGCGTCCGGCTGGACGATGTCGTCCGCGTCGGCAGGGACCTGCTGACGCGAACGCCCGTCTCGGTGGCCGTCGTAGGCGACGTGAACGGCTTCGCGGTCTCGAGCGGCGAGCTGCAGGTGGCGTCATGATTGCGAGATACACGCACCCGGAGATGGGCGGGATCTGGAGCGACGAGCACCGCTACGCGACCTGGCTGAAGGTCGAGATCGCGGCGGCCGAAGCCATGGCGGAGCAGGGCGTCATTCCGGCCGCCGCGGCCCGCGCGATCCGCGAGCGAGGCGCGTTCGACGTCGCGCGGATCGAGGCGATCGAAGAGATCACCAGGCACGACATCATCGCGTTCACGACGGCCGTCGCCGAGCAGGTCGGCCCCGAGGCGCGCTGGCTGCACTTCGGCCTCACCTCGTCGGACGTCCTCGACACCGCGCTCGCCCTCCAGATGCAGGACGCGTGCGGCCTGGTGCTGAAGCGCCTCGATGAGTTGCGGGCGGCCGTGCGGGCGCGGGCCCTGGAGCACCGCCGCACGCCCATGATCGGGCGCACCCACGGCGTGCACGCCGAGCCCACGACGCTCGGCTGGAAGCTGGCGCTCTGGTACGAGGAAATCGGCCGCGGCATCCTCCGCATGCAGCGCGCGCGCGCCGCCATCTCGGTGGGCAAGATCTCGGGGGCGGTCGGCACCTACGCGCACCTCGACCCGTCGATCGAGCGCGCCGTGTGCGCGAAGCTCGGCCTCGAGCCCGCGCCCGTGTCGTCGCAGGTGATCCAGCGCGATCGGCACGCGGAGCTGCTCTCCGCCCTTGCGATCACGGCCGCCTCGCTCGAGAAGTTCGCCCTCGAGATCCGCGGCCTCCAGAAGACGGAGATCGGCGAGGTGGAGGAGCCCTTCGCCACGGGGCAGAAGGGCTCGTCGGCCATGCCGCACAAGCGCAACCCGATCGGGTGCGAGCAGATCGTGGGCCTGGCCCGCGTGCTGCGCGGCAACCTCGGGGCGGCGCTCGAGAACGTGGCGCTCTGGCACGAGCGCGACATCTCCCATTCGTCGGTCGAGCGGATCATCCTGCCCGACAGCTTCATCGGCCTCGACCACATGCTCCGGCGCTTCACGCGGATTGTCGCCGGCATGGTGGTCTACCCCGAGCGGATGCGCCGCAATCTCGACCTGCTCCACGGCGTGATCTTCTCCGGCTCCGTGCTCCTCGAACTGGCGCGGCGCGGCGTGTCGCGCGAGCAGGCGTACGAATGGGTGCAGCGCAACGCCATGCGCGCGTCGCTCGAGAGCCTCGAGTTCCGCGGCCTGCTCCGGGGCGACCGGGACGTGGCCGCCGCGCTGCCCGCCGCGGACCTCGACCGCCTGTTCGATCTCGATCACCAGATCCGCCACGTCGACGAGGTGTTCCGGCGCGTGTTCGGGGAAGGCGCGGTCTGAGGCGATGCTCGACAAGCTCAAGGACGAGTGCGGGATCTTCGGCATCTACGGGCATCCCGAGTCGGCGAATCTGACCTACCTGGGCCTCTACGCCCTGCAGCACCGGGGCCAGGAAAGCGGCGGCATCGTCGCCTCCGACGGGCAGACACTGCGCGCCGAGCGCGGCATGGGCTATGTCGCCGACATGTTCGGCGAGCAGGTGCTGGCGGGATTGCAGGGCACCGCGGCCATCGGCCACGTGCGCTACTCGACCGCCGGCGAAAGCCGCCTCGTCAACGCGCAGCCGATCCTCATCGACTGCGTGCACGGCGCGATCGCGGTCTGCCACAACGGCAATCTCGTCAATGAACGTGAGCTGCGTGCCTCGCTTGGCGCGCAGGGCGCGATCTTCCAGACCTCGAGCGACACGGAGGTCTTCCTGCACCTCTACGCGCGATCGAAGGCCGCGCGCCTCGAGGACGCGCTGGTCGAGGCCGTCGGGCAGGCCCAGGGCGCCTTCTCCCTCCTCTTCCTGACACGGGAGCACCTGGTCGCCGTCCGCGACCCGCACGGCTTCAGGCCCATGGCCCTCGGCCGGCTCGACGATGCGTGGGTCGTCTCGTCGGAGACCTGCGCGATGGATCTCATCGGCGCCACCTACGTGCGGGACGTGGAACCCGGTGAACTGCTCGTCATCGGGCCCGACGGCCCGGCTTCGCTCCGGCCCTTTCCGCCATCGCCGCTCTCGCACTGCATCTTCGAGCACGTGTACTTCGCGCGGCCCGACAGCCTGGTGTTCGGCGAGAGCGTCAACATGGTGCGGACCAACCTCGGCCGCCTCCTGGCCCGTGAGGCGGCGGTGCCCGCCGACGTCGTCGTGCCGGTGCCGGACTCCGGGGTCTGCGCCGCCGTCGGGTATGCCGAGCGGTCGGGAATTCCGCTCCAGTTCGGCCTCATCCGCAATCACTACGTGGGCCGGACGTTCATCGAGCCCCAGCAGTCGATCCGGCACTTCGGCGTGAAGGTGAAGCTCAATCCCGTGCGCAGCATCCTCGAGGGCCGACGCGTCGTGCTCGTCGACGATTCCATCGTGCGCGGCACCACGAGCCGCAAGCTCGTGAAGATGATCAAGGCCGCCGGCGCGCGGGAGGTCCACATGCGGATCAGCTGCCCGCCGACGATCTCGCCGTGTTTCTACGGCGTCGACACCCCGAGGCGGGCCGATCTGATCGCCGCGACACACACGCTCGAGGAGATCCGGAAGTACATCGAGGCCGACAGCCTCCGGTACCTGAGCCTCGAGGGGCTGCTCGAGGCCGTCAACTCGCACCGCGACGACTACTGCACGTCGTGCTACACGGGGAAGTACCCGCTGCCCTTTCCCCGCCACGAGGCAGAGTTTTTGAAGGTGGAGAAGTAGAAACAAGAAGCAAGAAGCAAGAAGCAAGAAGAACCCCCGCTGCAGCGTGTAGCCTTCTTGCTTCTGACGAACGTCAGTGGGCCCTTCTGGCTTCTTGCTTCTGACAGAGCGCGCCCATGGACTACAAGACTTCCGGCGTCGACATCAGCGCGGGCCATGAGACCGTCAACCGCATCAAGGGACTGGCGAAGCGCACGTTCACGCCCGGCGTGCTGTCGGCGATCGGCTCCTTCGGCGGCCTGTTCCGCCTGGGAACCAGCTACCGCGATCCGGTCCTCGTGTCGAGCGCGGACGGCGTCGGCACGAAGCTGAAGGTGGCGTTCATGACGGGGCGTCACGACACGGTGGGGCAGTGCCTGGTCAACCACTGCGTCAACGACATCCTCGTGCAGGGCGCCGAGCCGCTGTTCTTCCTGGACTACCTCGCCACCGGCGCGCTCTCGCCCGAGGTGGCCGCGCAGGTGGTGGAGGGCGTCTCGACGGCCTGCCTCGAGAACGGGTGCGCCCTCATCGGCGGCGAGACGGCCGAGATGCCCGGCTTCTACGCGGCCGGCGAGTACGACATCGCGGGCTTCATCGTCGGCGTGGTCGAGCGGGACCGCCTCGTCACCGGCGCCGCGCTCCGCCACGGCGACGTGCTGCTCGGGCTGCGCTCGACGGGCCTGCACACCAATGGCTATTCACTCGCCCGCGCGATTGTCTTCGGCCGCCTCGATCTCGCGGCCGACTCGGTGGTGGACGAACTCGGCTGCACGATTGGCAGCGAACTGCTCCGCGTGCACCGGTCGTATCTGCCTGTTGTCCGGCCGCTGCTCGAGGCGGGGCTCGTCAAGGGGCTCGCGCACATCACCGGCGGCGGAATCACCGACAACCTGCCGCGCATCCTCCCGCCGGGCACGGCCGCGCTTGTCGACAAGTCCGCCTGGACGCCGAACGCCGTCTTCCGCTTCCTCCAGCGTGCCGGCAGCGTGCCGGAGGACGACATGTACCGCACCTTCAACATGGGGATCGGCATGATCCTCGGCTGCGCGCCCGACGATGCCGACCGCGTGACGCTGATGCTGCAGGCCGCCGGCGAAACGCGCGTTCATCGCATCGGCCGCATCGTCGAGGGCGAGCCGGGCGTCGTGTACGGCTCCCCGTAGCGCGCAGGCCGCGGGAAGGGGGCTCAGGTGCCACGCAACATCGCAGTCCTGATCTCGGGCCGGGGGTCCAACCTCCAGGCCATCATCGACGCGATCGGCGACGGCCGGCTCGGCGCGCGCCTCGCCGTCGTGATCTCGAACCGCGCCAACGCGCCCGGCCTCGAGCGGGCCAGGCTGGCAGGCGTCGAGACGCTCGTGCGCGATCACAAGGGCTGGCCCTCCCGCGAGGCCCACGAGGCCGCCCTCGTCGAGGACCTGCGCGCGCGGAACGTCCAACTGGTCTGCCTCGCCGGCTTCATGCGGCTGCTCGGCGCGACGTTCGTGAACGCCTTTCCCAACCGCATCCTGAACATCCACCCCGCGCTCCTGCCGTCGTTTCCGGGCCTCCACGCCCAGCGGCAGGCCCTCGAGCACGGCGTGAGGTTCTCCGGCGCGACCGTGCACCTGGTGGACACCAGCCTCGACGCCGGCCCCATCGTCATGCAGGCCGTCGTGCCCGTCTTCGCCGACGACACGGAAGACTCGCTCTCGGCGAGGATCCTCGCCGAGGAGCACCGTATCTATCCCGAGGCGATTCAGCGCGTGCTCGACGGGGGGTGGCGCGTGGAAGGCCGCCGGATTGTGCCCGCCGAGCCGGGCGAGGATGTCTTTCACGTCCGGTAGCCAGATGCAGGCCTGCTTGCGGCGGCGGCCGTCGGAGCGTGCCATCACCAGGGCCGCGGTGTAGACGACCGCCGTCAGACCGGCGAGCACGGCCAGGATGGGAAGGCCGGACGATCCGTAGAGCACGTCGCTCGCCGCGAGCAGCCACGCCCACCGCCACCGCGGAGGAACCGCATGGTGCACCAAGACGGCGGCCGCGCAGAAGATCTAGAACGGCGCCGAGCGGAACTCCATCGCCGCCCATCATAGCCGCTCGCGGCCCGCGCCTCGGGTATAGTTAACATCCGGGAGCGCAATCCGATGACGAGCGACGTCTTCACTGAACTCGAGTGGCGCGGACTGGTTTCTGAATCCACCGAGGGCCTGCGCGACGTGCTGGCCCGCGAGAAGGTGACGCTGTATATCGGCTTCGACCCGACGGCGGCCAGCCTGCACGTCGGGTCGCTGCTGCCCATGATGGCCCTCGCGCGCATGCAGCGTTTCGGCCACAGCCCCATCGCGATCGTGGGAGGCGGCACGGGCATGATCGGCGACCCGAGCGGCAAGACCGCCGAGCGCCAGTTGATGAGCCTCGAGCAGATCGACGCCAACCTGGTCGGCATCCGCGCGCAGCTGGCCAAGGTCCTCGATTTCGACGCACCGGGCAACCCGGCGCGCATCGTCAACAACGCCGACTGGCTGCGGCCGCTCAACTACCTCGAGTTCCTGCGCGACATCGGGAAGTACTTCACCGTCAACTACATGCTCGCCAAGGAGTCGGTGAAGCGCCGCATCGAGCAGGAGGACGGGATCTCGTACACCGAGTTCAGCTACCTGATGCTGCAGTCGTACGACTTCCTCACGCTGTACGACCGCTACCAGTGCACGCTCCAGATGGGCGGGAGCGACCAGTGGGGCAACATCACGGCCGGCTGCGATCTCGTCCGCCGGCTGCGCGCCGCCAGGGCCCACGGCCTGGTGATGCCGCTTGTGACGACCTCGTCCGGCGTGAAGTTCGGGAAGACGGAGGCCGGCGCCGTCTGGCTCGATCCTGAGTTGACGTCGCCCTTCCGCTTCTACCAGTTCTGGCTGAACACCGACGACCGCGACGTGGTGAAGTACCTCAAGTTCTTCACCTTCCTCGGCCGTGACGAGATCGAGGCCCTCGAGGCGGAGGTGGCACGGGCGCCGGAGCGTCGCGATGCGCAGCGCGTGCTGGCCCGCGACGTGACCCGCACCCTCCACGGACAGGAGGCGGTGGACCGCGCCGAGCACGCGTCGGGGCTGCTCTTCGGCGAGCGCATCAGCGAACTGGACGTCGACGACATCATCGCGGTGTTCGACGATGTGCCGTCGACCGGGCTGGCTGCGGCGCAGTTCGCGGAGCCGGGGACCGCCATCGCGGACCTGCTGGTCGCGACGAAGCTGGCCTCGTCGAAGGGCGACGCGATGCGCCTTGTGCGCGGCGGGGGCGTCTACGTGAACAACCGCCGCGTGGCCGACGAGCGGGCGCGATTCACGGCCGGCCAGGCCATCTCTGGCCGCATGTTCGTGTTGCGCAAGGGCTCGCGCCAGTATCACCTGGTCAGGATTGAATAGGGGGCCAGCCCCGGCGAGGGCCGCTTGACATTCCCTGCGGCCCTGAGTAATATCAAAAGTCCGCCGGTTGGCTCAGCTGCTGACCGGACGGCCCGCCGCCCCCGACAGGCGGACGGTCGTCCCAGGAAAGGCCGGGGCGGCCAACCCCAACCGACATCGACCGCTGCCGGGCTCATCGAAGGGCTCAGCGCGCGCCGAAAGAAGAGATCGGATGGGGGTTGACAAGGGCGGCGGTGATTGGTAATATCGTAAGGTTCCCCTAAAGCGGACGCGACACGCGGCCGACAAGACGGGGGATGCGGCCGGTTCTTTGAAAACTAGATAGCGCGTGCAAGTACGAACCTGTGAGTATCAGCAGGGTCGGAACCGGCGGTCTTCGGGCCGCGAGGCCGATCCACAATGAAGTGACAGAACAACGCCAGAGCTAGTCATAAGAACTCTGGTTGAAGATGTCCGGCGGACCGCAAGGGAAGCCGGAAACGCTTTAACATGAGAGTTTGATCCTGGCTCAGAATCAACGCTGGCGGCGTGCCTAACACATGCAAGTCGAACGCGAAAGGGGCTTCGGCCCTGAGTAGAGTGGCAGACGGGTGAGTAACGCGTGGGTGACCTACCCTCGAGCGGGGGATAACGTCCCGAAAGGGACGCTAATACCGCATGACATCCTGCCCCTGGACGGGCGGTGATCAAAGCTGGGGGTCGCAAGACCTGGCACTTGAGGAGGGGCCCGCGTCCGATTAGCTAGTTGGTGGGGTAACGGCTCACCAAGGCGACGATCGGTAGCCGGCCTGAGAGGGCGGACGGCCACACTGGGACTGAGACACGGCCCAGACTCCTACGGGAGGCAGCAGTGGGGAATTGTTCGCAATGGGCGCAAGCCTGACGACGCAACGCCGCGTGGAGGATGAAGATTTTCGGATCGTAAACTCCTGTCGAACGGGAAGAATGGCCTGGCCGTGAATATCGGCCGGGAATGACGGTACCGTGAGAGGAAGCCCCGGCTAACTCCGTGCCAGCAGCCGCGGTAATACGGGGGGGGCAAGCGTTGTTCGGAATTACTGGGCGTAAAGGGCTCGTAGGTGGCCACTTAAGTCCGACGTGAAATCCCTCGGCTCAACCGGGGAACTGCGTCGGATACTGGGTGGCTTGAATCCGGGAGAGGGACGTGGAATTCCAGGTGTAGCGGTGAAATGCGTAGATATCTGGAGGAACACCGGTGGCGAAGGCGGCGTCCTGGACCGGTATTGACACTGAGGAGCGAAAGCCAGGGGAGCAAACGGGATTAGATACCCCGGTAGTCCTGGCCCTAAACGATGAGTGCTTGGTGTGGCGGGTATCGATCCCTGCCGTGCCGAAGCTAACGCGATAAGCATTCCGCCTGGGGAGTACGGTCGCAAGGCTGAAACTCAAAGGAATTGACGGGGGCCCGCACAAGCGGTGGAGCATGTGGTTTAATTCGACGCAACGCGAAGAACCTTACCCGGGCTTGAAC
>JAWOGY010000059.1:0-16374 GCA_046496425.1 Vicinamibacterales bacterium | reverse complement strand
GCGCACGATTGTGGATTCCTCCGAGCCGTACGCCGCGCGGCTGGAACAGATCTACAAGCCGGAGATCGATCTGACGCCGGCCCTCTCGGCGCGCGTGTCGCTGCTTCGGCGCGCGGCCGCGCAGGGGGGCGCGGTGCAGGGGGGCGCGGCGCCGGCCTCCGCGCCGCCGCCCATGGAGACGGTGCGGGAGTTCGGGCGCCAGGACGGCGTCGCGCGCGATCTGCGCGAATCGCCGTTCCCGATCGAACTCGATCTCGCCGCGGTGGCGGACGGCGTGTACCTGCTCGAGGCCGAGGTCTTCGACGGCGAGACGTCCCTTGGCGCCGCGCGGCTCGGCCTTGTCCTGCACAGGGGCCTCGACGCGCGGCTGCGCGCCCTCGAGGCCGGGGCCGCCGCCGCGCCCGAGGCGCTCGGCGCGGACATCCGCTACCCGGGCGACTTCATCCGCAACGTCAACCGCGGGCGCGTGGCCCGCGGCACCTTCGACACCGCCATGGAGCTGCGGGCGGCCGAGGCCGTGCTCGCCGCCGTGAAGACGGGCACGGACCCCTTCAAGGGCCGCACGGGCAGCATGGAGCGGCATTACGTGCTGGAAGGCGCCGGCGAGGTGATGCCGTACCGCGTCCACGTGCCGGCCGGGTACCGCGCCGGCGCGCCAACGCCGATGGTCGTCGCCCTGCACGGCCTCGGCGGGAACGAGGATTCGTTCTTCGACTTCTACGACGGCGCGGCCGTGAGGCTCGCCGAGCAGCACGGCTTCCTGCTCGCGGCGCCGCTCGGCTACCGCGTGGACGGGTTCTATGGCGCGACCCTGGGAGGCGCGCCCGACGCCGCCACGCGCCGCCGCCTCGAACTGAGCGAGAGAGACGTCATGGAGGTCGTGCGCCTGATGCGCACGCACTACAACGTCGACCCGGCCCGCATCTACCTCATCGGCCACTCGATGGGCGCGATCGGCACGTGGCATCTCGCCGCCAGGTACCCGGACGTGTGGGCGGCGGTCGGCCCGTTCTCCGGAACCGGCAACCCCGCCTCCGTCGAGCGCATGAAAGGCATCCCGCAGATTGTCGTCCACGGCGACGCCGATCCCACGGTCAACGTGGCGGGCTCGCGGAACATGGTGGCCGAGATGAAGCGCCTCGGCGTGCCGGTCACCTACATCGAGGTGCCCGGCGGCAACCACTCCGACGTCGTCGTGCCGAACATGCCGAAGGTGTTCGCGTTCCTCGCCGCGCAGCGCAAAGGAGCCGCGGCCCCGCCGGTGAAGTAGGCGGGCTGGCGCCGCCTCAGAACCTGACGAGGCGCGTGACCTTGACGACGAAGGAGCGCGAGCTCGGCTCGGAGCGGCGGACGCCGAGCGCCGTGTCGCGGCCCTCGTTGTAGACCACGAACAGGTCCGAGCCGGGGCGGAACTCCCACCGGAACCTCACGTTGGCCCCGATGAGGTCGCCGGCGGAGTTGTACTGGACAAGCGCCATCAACGCCTTCCGCGGCGACAGGTTGAAGGTGGCCCTCGCCGAGAGCAGCTGCGCGGTGAAGGCCCCCTCGGCGAGGTCCACCCAGTTCAGCGAGACGCCCGGCTCGATGCCGAGGCGGCTGGTCACCTCGACCCGGCCGCGGTAGCCGACCTCCTGCCTCGTGCCGCCGTAGAACTGGCCGGCGCCGGCCCACACCGACCCGCTGATCCGGTGCTGCGGCCCGATGCTGTAGCGCGCTTCGGCCTCGTTGAACCGGTACTGGCCGACGGGCAGCACGATGCCGTCCGCGATCTCGAACGGCTCGTCGAGGTACTCGTAACTGTTCCTGAACTCGACCCGCCACTCGTCGCCGTTCTGCAGGTCCATCCCGGCACGCGCTTCCGCCAGCTGCGTCTCGAGCCGGCCGCCCGTGTCGGCGACGTGATCGAAGCTGGTCTCGAACTGGTACTTCCGGATGCGGGACGCCCCCGCGGGCCTCGGACTGAACCGGAACATGCCGAAGTTGCGCCTGAAGTCCTCGCGGCGCAGGAACCCGACTTCCGGGTTGAAGTTCCGCTCCACGGTGAGGTGCTCGGCCTCGAAGCCGTACCGGTCGCCCATCCATTGCACGTCGCCGCGGTAACTGGCGTCGTTGCCGGCTTTCCCCTCGGTCCGCGTGCGGGCGAGGTAGGCGTTGAGGGTGAGGTCGCGGAGGACCGTGAACGACGCGTCCGCGCCCAGCGTCTGGTTCGATCCGCCGGCCGCCACGGCCTGCGACCGGCTGGTGAAGATCGCGCCCACGCTGCTCTGCGTCAGGATGTCGCGCTTGAGGCGCACCACCGAGAAGTTCGTGGACGGGGCGCCGACGGACGCGTCCGCGCGCTGCTGGATGTTGAGCGCGCCGACGGTATAGGCGCCCGTCCGTCCGGTGAGCCGCCCCCCGGCGAGGAGCGGCACGGAAGCTGTCTCCCCCTCGGCATCCTCGAACAGCCCGATCCGGCGGCTGTAGAACAGGATCGGCGTGCTGCTCGGCCGCCCGCCGCCGCCGCGCGGGTTCACGCTCGCGCCGCCGAAGGCGAAAATCCCCGCGCCCTCCAGGAAGAAGTCGCGGCGCTCGGGAAAGAACAGGCTGAACCGCGTCAGGTTCACCTGCTGCTCGTCGTCTTCCACCTGCGCGAAGTCGGTGTTCACGGTGGCGTCGGCCACGAGGCCGTTCCTGAGCGTGTACTTGGCGTCGAGACCGGCGGCTGCGGACGGATCGTTCGCGTAAGGGACGGTGGCGGCCAGGTCGCTCTCCACCCCGCCGAGGGCATACGGCTTGAGTTCGAGATTGAGCGCGGCTTTCGGCGCCTCCAGACCGACCAGCGCGGCCGCCTGCGACACGCGCATCATGGCGCGCTGCGTGAATGAGGCGGGCATCGGCGTCAGGTACGAGAACTCGTTCGCGCCGCGGCTGATGCGGCGGAACTGCACGCCCCAGTCCTGCGGGCCGGAGGCCGGGTAGCGCAGGGATCGGAACGGGATAGCCATCTCCACGGTCCAGCCCTGCTCGAACCGCCGCGTCTTCACCTCCCACACGGTGTTCCAGTCGCGGTTCGTGTCGCGCTCGTCGGTGACGAGGCTGTCGGAGAGCCCGCCGAGCGGGTTCGTGTAGAACATCAACCCGTTGCGCCGGTCGTGGAAGGTGTCGAAGAGCACGCCGAAATTGTCGTTCTGGAAGATGGCGAACGAGTCGCGCCGCATCTCGTTGGCGACGATGCGCCCGGGATCGGTCGTCCAGCAGCGCGCCGCCACATAGACATTCCTGTCGTCGTAGAGGAGCCAGACGTCCGTCTGCTGCGTGGCGGGCTCCCCTTCGTGCGGCTCCTGCTGCAGGAAGCCGCCGATGGCCTCGACGCGCGCATAGACGTCGTCGTCGAGCGCGCCGTCGATCGCCACCGGTTCGCTGATGCGCGTGGCGCGCACGGTGACGCGGCCCGCGGCGTCGCGGACGACCGTGGCCGTCGGCGTCGGGAACCCGTCTGCACGGTGCGCGGCAGGCCCTCCACCATCCTGGGCGGAGCAGGGCCGGGCCGCCAGGGCGGCGACCAGGAACACGAAGAGTAGGGGGGCGAACTGGACGAGTCGTCGTACCAAGGATTCCGCCGGCCTGGGGGCCAGCCTGTCATTCTATCCTGCGGCCGCCGCCGCGCTACCCCCGCCGCGCGGTCAGGCGGCGCAGGCGGGCCGACTGCCGATCGAGTTCGGCGATCGCGTCCGCCGGCGCGGCCGACGCGCCGGCGGCGCCGCGCACGACAGGGCCGGCCCGGGCGATGAGCGCCCCGGCCTCGCGCAGGCGCGCGGCGTCGGCCTGGCTCGGCGGCCGCACCTCGACGAGATCGAGCAGCAGCCGCGCCACGTCGACCTCGGCGCCGGCCAGGGCGATCGGCGCCGACGGCGGCGCGTCGTTCAGCGCGGCCCCGCGTTCGCGCGCGCGCAGCGCCTCGCGGTAGTGCCCCAGCGCGTCGTCGAAGCGGCGCTCGGAGCGGCAGAGCGACCCCAGGAACGCCCGCACGGCGGCGGCGTGCTCGAGCACGCGCGCGTCGCCCGGCTCGGCGTCGAGCGCCGGGCGCACGTCCTCGAGCGACTGTTCCCAGAGCGCCTCCGCCTTCGCGAGGTCGCCGCCGCGTCGCTCGGCGATCGCCAGATCGCTTGCCGCCCCGGCGACGGTGAGCCGCAGGTCGGTCACGGTGGTCCGCGCCAGCCGCTCTTCGATGGCCTGCCTCTCGAGCCGGGCCTCGGCGAGGCTCGCGCGGGCCTCGTCGCGTTCGCCGCGCAGCTGCAGCGCCTGCCACCCGAGGACGCCCGCTCCGGCGAGAAGCGCGACGATCACGGCGGCGCCCACACCCGCGCGTGACCAGGCCGGCGTTGGCGCCGCCGCGAGCGACCGGCCGTCGCGCCACGCGCGCAGGTCGGCGGCCAGGGCTGCCGCGGTCGCGTACCGCTCGCGCGGGTTCTTGCTCAGCGCCTTCAGGATGACCCGATCGAGCGCGCCGGCCAGCACGCGCCGGTCGGCACCGCTGACAATCGTGCTGGGCACGTCGGGCTCGGTGTCGCAGATCATCTGGCGTGCGCGCGCGGGCGTCTGTCCGCCGATCTCGTAGGGCGGGTACCCCGTGAGCAGCGCGTAGAGCAGGATGCCGAGCGCGTACACGTCGCTGGCGGTGGTCAGCGCCTCGCCGCGCGCCTGCTCCGGGCTCATGTGCGAGTGCACGGGCGCCGCGGGCCCGCCGGGCCCCGCCTCGGCGCCGAGCAGCCCCGCCATGCCGCAGTCGAGGAGTTTCAGCGACCCGTCGCCCGGCACGAGGATGTTCGAGGGCCGCAGGTCGCCGTGGGCGACCAGGCGCTCGTGCGCGTGCTGGACGGCGTCGCAGACGGCCGCGACCCGGTCCACGCGCTCGCGCACCGCGAGGCGGTGCGCGCGGCACCACTCGTCGATCGCGTCGCCGGTCGCGTACTCGAAGGCGAGATAGACCGCGCCGTCCGCCGTCACGCCGCCGTTCAGCAGGCGGGGGATGGCGGGGTGATCGAGGCGCGCCAGGAGATCACCCTGGGCGTGCAGCCGCGCGGACACCACCGGGTCGCTCGCGTCCGCGGCCAGCACGTGCAGCGCGACGCGCGGGTGGGAACTGCTGCCCGCGGCCACGGCCTCGAAGACGGCGCGCGCCGGGTCGCGGGCGATCTCGCGGATGAGGCGGTACGCCGCGAAGTGTTCTCCGGCCCTGGGCGCCGGCGCGCGGCGGAGGCGCGAGGGTGTGGGCGTGGGCGGCTGCCGGACGCCTGGCGCGGGCGTGGCCGCCGGCCAGCCGCGCGGGGCCGGCGTCGCCTTCCCCGGCCACGCCCCGGCCGGCGTGACGCGCCCCGGTGTCCGGGTGCCGCCCGGCTGGTCGACGAACCAGGGGTCGTCCTCGTGCGCGTGCAGCAGCGACAGCACTTCCGCCTGCACGTGTTCGTCGGCCGTCGCGGCGCGCACCCAGGCCTCGCGCTCCTCGGCCGGGAGCCGGCGCGCGGCCTCGAACAGTTCGTTGATTTCGCCCCAGGTCGTGCGTTCCATGCAGTTGGCGGCGTCTCGCGGGTGCCTCCATGGATTCTACTCCGGGAGGCGGCGTGACATGATGGCTCGATGACAGGCGACGGCGTTCCCGGCACCCAGCTGCCGCTGCCCTACGCAGCAGCACCGCGCGCGGGCGACGCCGTGTCGGTGCCGGGCGTCGCCGCCGCCGTCGTGTTCGTCCGCCAGCGGCGCGCGCGGCACTACATCCTGCGGCTGCGCGCCGACGGGGTGGTGCGCGTCACGGTGCCGTGGCGCGGGTCGCGCGCAGAGGCCGAGCGCTTCCTGCTGGCCCGGCGCGCGTGGGTCGACCGCCAGCGCCAGCGCCGGGAACTCGCCCTCGAGGCTGCGCGGCTGCCGCTCGAGGACGAAGCGCGCCTGCGGACACGCGCCGCGCAGGAGCTTCCCGCGCGGCTCCGCGAACTCGCGGCCATCCACGGGTTTGCGGTGTCGTCGGTGAGCGTCCGGAACCAGCGCACCCGCTGGGGTTCGTGCTCGCCGTCGGGGCGCATCTCGCTCAACTGGCGGCTCATCCAGGTGCCGCCCGCGGTGTGCGACTACGTGCTGCTGCACGAGCTGACGCACTTGCGCCACCTCAACCACTCGGCGCGGTTCTGGCAGGAGCTGGCGCGCCTCTGCCCGGATCACGCCGAGGCGCGGACGTGGCTGAGATCCTCCGGGCTGCTCGCCTGCTGACGGCGGAGCGGCTTCAGGAGCCCGCCACTTGCGCGGGCATCGCCGCTTCGTTCACCATGGACAGACGATGTCCACATCCGAAGCCGTCACGAGAAACATCCGCGTCCGGGTCGAGGCCGAGTACTCCCCCGAGCGCTCCAGCCCCACGTCGCAGCACTGGTTCTTCCTGTACACGGTGACGATCTCGAACGAGGGCGACGGCACCGTCCAGCTCATGACGCGCCACTGGGTCATCACCGACGGGAACAACCGCGTGGAGGAGGTGAAGGGACCCGGCGTGGTCGGCGAGCAGCCGGTGCTGCACCCGGGCGAGTCGTTCACCTACACCTCCGGCTGCCCGCTGCCGACGCCGTTCGGTGTGATGGAGGGGACCTACCAGATGGTGACGCGCGCGGGCGACGCGTTCGACGCGCGCATCGCCCCCTTCACGCTCAGCGAGCCGTACACCGTGCACTGACCCCGTTACTTCGCCGCGGGCTCGGCGACGGTGAACTGGCCCTTGCCCATGTTCATGCCGCAGACGATCTGGACCGGCCCCGACCGGGTCGGCGTGAACTCGATGGTCGTCGCGCCGGCCTTCACGGTCTGCTTCACGTTGAAGGCGTCGATGACGACGGTGCGCATGCAGCCCTTCACCGTGTCGAGGTCGACTTCCATCTTCACCGGCACGCCCTTCGTCACGGTCGAAGGCGTCACCACGTAGCCCTTGTCGTCGAACGAGAGCTTCACCATCTGTACGTTCTTCGCCGAGTCTTTGCCCGCCTGCGCGAGGACCGCGCCTGGCGCCGCGAACATGACGGCCGCGAGCACCAAGGCGGCAGCCGCCGCCAGCTTCTTCGTCATCGCCGATCTCCTCTGCCCGCGCGCGGCCCCGCGCGGCGAAACCTGTCCTGTTGGATCCCGATCCCTATATTACCCTGCACACGATGGCGGTGACATCGTCCCGCTGCGTCACGTCGCCGTTGAGACCCCGGATGGCCTCGCACAGCGCGTCGAGGATCTCGGCCGAGCCCAGGTGTCTGCGCGCGCGGATGACATCCAGCGCCCACTCGGCGCCGCACATTGTACCGTGCCAGTCCTGGGCCTCCGTCACCCCGTCGGTGAACAGCGCGAGCAGATCGCCGGGGTCGAGCGCCGGACCTTGCTCGGTGAGGAAGACCGCGTCCTCGAACAGCCCGAGGACCACGCCCGTGGATGTCAACGTCATCCTGACGTCGCCGGCGCGGTCGAGGATGTAGCCGGGCGTGTGACCCGCATTGGCGTACCTGACGCGGCGGCTGCGGGGCTCGATCGCCACCACGATCATGCCGATGAAGTGGTTCTCGCCCAGGTCGGGCACGAGGAGCGCATTCACCTCCGACAGGATCCTGGCCGGATCGGATTCGCGGCGCGCGGCCGCCCGCACATGCGCGCGCGCCTGCGCCATCAGGATCGCCGAGTCGAACCCGTGGCCGCTGACATCGCCGATGACGAGTCCGAGTGCGCCGCCAGGCAGCGTCAGGAAGTCGAAGTAGTCGCCGCCGGTCGCATGCGCAGGAACCGACACGCCCCACGCGTCGAGCCCCGGCACGGCCGGTGGAGCGGTCGGAAACAGCCGCTGCTGGACCTGCCGGGCGAGACGCAGGTTGTTCTCGATGTCCATGGCCTTCCGCCGTTCGGTCACGTCGTTGGCGATGGAGACCAGGTGCGAGATCGTGCCGTCCGGCGCTCTGAGCGGGGTGATGGTCTGACTCGACAGGTACAGCTCGCCACTCTTCCGGCGGTCGGTGATCGTGTCACGGATCACTTCGCCCCGGAGCAGGCCCTCCCACAGCCGCTCATAGTAGCTCCGGTCGTGCTGGCCGGACTTGAGCAGCCTCGGATTCTTGCCCAGCACCTCGGCCCGGGCGAATCCGGTCATCTCCTCGAACGCGGCGTTGACGTACTCGATGTTCCCCGCGCTGTCGGTGACCAGGACGGCGTCGGCCGTGTCCTCGACGATCTTCGAGAGGAGCTGATGGCGCTCGAGCTGCTGCTTCTGGGCCGTGATGTCGCGGAACGTCACCACGCCGCCCAGGGTCCGGCCTTGGCGGTCGGCGACCGGTCGGCTGCTGGCGCTGATCCAGCCTCCGGCTGGGCCGCCGTTCCTGCGGATGAACATCTCGCAGTCGTCGACCGCTTCGCCGCGCAGCGCTCGTGCGAGCGGCAGTTCGTCCGCCGGATACGGGCTCATCATGTCGGGCTTGTAGGTGCCGTACACCGAGCTCCACTCCTGGAGCGGAACGTCCCTGAATCCGAGGGAGAGGATGCGCTCGGCCGCCGGGTTGAACAGCACGAACCGCCCCTGTCCATTGGCGACGACCACGCCTTCGGCCAGGTTGTCGACGACGAGGCGGAGCAGCCGGGACGACACCGACAATTGCCCCGTGAGCGCGCGCCCGGCGGCGACGAGCAGCGAGCGCGTCGGTGCGGGTCGTGCTGTCGGCTGAAGGTCGAGACGAATCGAGCGCGACGCGAGACGGGGACGCTGCGCCATTGGGGGTCTCCTGGCACGGTCGCCGACGCGAATTTGTACGAAATCGAACGTGAGCCGGCCGTCTGGAGCATCGCTCCGGCCGCCCGCTCCATTGTGTCTATCCGATGAGTATAGTTGACGCCAGCGGCCGGCGTGAGGTTCCCTGGCGGATATCTTTTCTTGCCGCCTGGCCCGCCCTGGCAGGAACCGTTCTTGCTTTCCGGTTTGGCGGGGGCCGCGCTTGCCGTCCCGCAGGGGCCCAGGGAAGCCCCCCGGGGGAACACCTATGAAGAATCTGCTCGGCTGCCGCGAAAAACGGACATGGCGCGCGGCGCCCGTCGTGCTGGCCGTCGCCTGGATCGTGATGGCGGCGTCGGTACCGACCGCGTCCGCTCAGGGGGGCCCAGGCCTCAGGGCCGGCTTCAGCGCCAGCCCCGACCAGTTCTACTTCGGCGGCCACTATGTCACCCCGCCGATCTGGCACGCGCTGAGGTTCCAGCCGAACGTCGAAGCCGGTTTCGGCGACGACCGGACCGTCGTCGCGTTCAACATGGAGTTCGGCTACTGGATGTCCGTCAGCCCGGACTGGCAGGCGTACGTCAGCGGCGGCCCGGCGATGAACATCGCCGGCAGCAGCGGCAAGGGCGGCGACGACGTGGGGCCCGGGCTCACGGTGGGTGTCGGGCTGCGGCGGCGCGGCGGCCTGTTCTTCGAGATGAAGGTCGGCGCATTCGACAGCCCCGATTTCAAGCTGGCCGTCGGCTACACGTTCAGGTAGGCCGTCTGGGGTCTCACGCGTCCGAATCATCGTCGCGCCCCGGAGGCGTCGGGAACAAATGGCTCGCGACGGACTGCGCGAGCCGAAGGTCGTCCCCGCGGTCGGCGTCATCCCGCCGTCCGGTGAGGTCCCTCGCGATGGACACCATGTGGGAAATCGCGCCATCGGGCGTGCGCAGTGGCGTGATGGTCTGGCTCGACAGGTAGACCTCCCCGCTCTTCCGGCGGTCGATGAGCGTCCCTCGGTACACCTCGCCGCGCAGCAGCCTCGTCCACAGATCCTCGTAGAAGTTGCGAGAGTGCATCCCGGATTTCAGCATCTTCGGGTTCTCGCCGAGGACGTCGGCCCGGCTGAACCCGGTCGTCCGTTCGAACGCCGAGTTCACGTAGACGATGTGCCCCAGACTGTCGGTAACGAGCACGGCGTCGGCCGTCTCCTCGACAATGCTCGACAGCAGGTGATGTCGTTCGAGTTGCTGTTTGCGCGCGGTGATGTCGCGGACCGCCGTCACGCTGCCACTGATGCGGCCACGGCCGTCCATGATGGGCCGGCTGCTGACGCTGATCCACCGGCCCTCGGGGCCGCGCGTCCCGGGGAGGTAAATCTCGGCGTCGTCGACGACCTCCCCCTGCAGCGCACCGAGCGTCGGCAGTTCGTCGGCTGACAGCGGGGTCTGCATGTCCGGCCCGAGGAACCCGCCGTATGCGCACCACTCGGAAAGCGGCACCTCCATCATCCCGAGCGGCAGGAGACGATCGGCGGCCCGGTTGAACAGCTGTAGTCTGCCCTCGCCGTCGGTCACGATGACGGCATCGGCAAGGCCGTTCAGGACGGCCTGCACGTGTTCGAGCGGGATGGACGGTCCTCCGGAACGGGGGGCCGCCTCGTCGGCCGGCATGGATTCCGGTGTGCGGGCATCGGCGGAGCCCCTTCGTATGGTGCGACGCCCCTCGGAAACGGAATTCCGGCGATTTGCCACTGTTGATCCTTTCAGCTGATTAACGGGCTATCGGCATGAAAGGCGCGGAACTTTAGGGGAGCCGGCAGGGAGAGTCAGTCCATCAGGTCCAGCAGCCGCCGGGCGGCGACCGAGGCGGGAAGGCGGCCGGCGCGCACGTCCTCGAGCACGCCCGGCCAGGCCGCCTGCACGGCGGGATGCGCGCGAAAACGCTGGCGCAGCCCCGCCTCGAGGCGCTCCCGCATCCACGCCTCGCTTTGCTGCTGGCGGCGGCGCGCGAAGCGGCCTTCGGCCGACTGAATCGCGCGGAACCGGGCGACATCGTCCCAGAACTCAGTGATGCCCTGCCCGGTGAGCGCGCTCGCCTGCAGCACCCGCGGATGCCACGCCGCCGGGTCGTCGGGCGTATCCTCTGAACGGCCTTGCAGGCCGAGCAGGCGGAACGACGAGGTGATTTGCGCCTGCGCCCGCGTGGCGGCGTCCTCGTCGATGTCCGACTTGTTGACCACGATGAGGTCGGCCAGCTCGGTGATGCCCTTCTTGAGGGCCTGCAGGTCGTCGCCCGCGTTCGGCAGCTGCAACAGCGCGAACATGTCGGTCATGCCCGCCACCGCCGTCTCGCTCTGTCCGACGCCGACGGTCTCGACGATCACCACGTCGTAGCCGGCGGCCTCGAGAACGAGCATCGACTCCCGGGTCTTCTCGGCCACGCCGCCCAGCGTGCCCGACGAGGGGCTGGGGCGGATGAACGCGCGGTCGTCGGCCGAGAGCCGCGCCATGCGGGTCTTGTCGCCGAGGATCGACCCGCCCGACACCGAGCTCGACGGGTCCACGGCGAGGACGGCCACGCGGTGCCCCTGGTCGATGAGCTGCAGGCCGAGCGTCTCGATGAACGTGCTCTTGCCGACGCCGGGCACGCCCGAGATGCCGAGGCGGAACGACCGGCCGCTCTGCGGCAGCAGCGCATTCAGCACGCCGTCGGCGCGCGCGCGGTGGCCGGCGTGGGTCGATTCGAGCAGGGTGATGGCCTTCGCGATGGCGCGTCGCTGCCTCGGGCCCGGCGGGCCCGTCACCTCGTCGGTCATGCCGCGGTCGGCCGGCGTCAACATGCGCGAACCCCGGGGTCACCCGCCGGACTGCGCCCGGCGGATCGCGTCGAGCACCTCTCTCGCGCTCACCAGGATGGGAGTGCCCGGGCCGTAAATGCCCTTGACGCCCGCCTCGCACAGCGCCTCGTAGTCCTGGCGCGGGATGACGCCGCCCACGAACACACAGATGTCCTCGCCGCCGAGCCGCGTCAACTCGGCGATGACCGCTGGCACGAGCGTCTTGTGCCCCGCCGCCAGCGTGCTCACGCCGACGGCGTGGACGTCGTTCTCGATGGCCTGGCGGGCGCACTCCCCGGGTGTCTGGAACAGCGGGCCGATGTCCACGTCGAAGCCCAGGTCGGCGAAGGCCGTGGCCACCACCTTCGCGCCGCGGTCGTGGCCGTCCTGGCCGAGCTTGGCCATCATCATCCGCGGGCGCCGGCCGTGCGCCTCGGCGAAGGCCGCGATCTCGGCCTGCAGCTCCGCCCATCCCGGCGCCGCGTCGAACGCCGCCGCGTACACGCCGGTCACCTTGTGCGTGTCCGCGCGGTGCCGGCCGAACACCTGCTCGAGCGCATCGCTCACCTCCCCCACCGTCGCGCGCAGGCGCATCGCGCGGATGCTCAGGTCGAGCAGGTTGCCGCCGCTTCGCGCCGCCCCGGTCAGCGCGCCGAGCGCGGCGGCGATGGCGGCGCTGTCGCGCGAGCCCTTCACGCGCTCGAGCCGCGCGATCTGTCCCTCGCGCACCTTCACGTTGTCCACGTCGCGCGCCTCGACGGGCGGCTCGTTTTTCAGCGTGTACTTGTTCACGCCGACGATGACGTCGCGGCCCGCGTCGATGCGGGCCTGGGTTTCCGCCGCCGCCGCCTCGATCTTCAGTTTCGCCCAACCCGAGTCCACCGCCCGGGTCATGCCGCCCATCGCTTCGACTTCCCCGATGATCGCCCAGGCGGCGTCGGCCATCTGCTGCGTCAGCGTCTCCATCATGTAGCTGCCCGCCCAGGGGTCGACGACCTTCGTGATGTGCGTCTCCTCCTGGATGACGAGCTGCGTGTTCCGCGCGATGCGGGCGCTGAACTCGGTGGGCAGCGCGATGGCCTCGTCGAAGCTGTTCGTGTGCAGGCTCTGCGTGCCCCCGAACACGGCGGCCATCGCCTCGATGGTCGTGCGGACGATGTTGTTGTAGGGATCCTGCTCGGTCAGGCTCCATCCCGACGTCTGGCAGTGCGTGCGCAGCATCAGGCTCTTCGGCGTCTTCGCGCCGAAGCCCTTCATGATGCGCGCCCAGAGCAGGCGGGCGGCGCGCATCTTGGCGATCTCGAGATAGAAGTTCATCCCGATGCCCCAGAAGAAGCTGAGGCGCGGGGCGAACTCGTCGACGTCGAGGCCGCGCTCGAGGGCCGTCTTGACGTACTCCTTGCCGTCGGCCAGCGTGAAGGCGAGTTCCAGCGCCTGGCTCGCGCCGGCCTCCTGCATGTGGTAGCCCGAGATGCTGATCGAGTTGAACTTCGGCATGCGCCGCGCCGTGTACTCGATGATGTCGGCGACGATGCGCATCGAGGGCGCGGGCGGGTAGATGTAGGTGTTGCGGACCATGAACTCCTTGAGGATGTCGTTCTGGATGGTCCCCGAGAGCCGGGCCTCGTTCACCCCCTGCTCCTCGGCGGCGACGATATAGCCCGCCAGCACCGGCAGCACGGCGCCGTTCATCGTCATCGAGACGCTGACTTTGTCGAGGGGGATGCCGTCGAAGAGGATCTTCATGTCCTCGACCGTGTCGATGGCCACGCCGGCCTTGCCCACGTCGCCCGTGACGCGCGGGTGGTCACTGTCGTAGCCCCGGTGCGTGGCCAGGTCGAACGCCACGCTGATGCCCTGGCCGCCGGCGGCGAGCGCCGCGCGGTAGAACGCGTTGGAATCCTCAGCCGTCGAGAAGCCGGCGTACTGGCGGATCGTCCACGGCCGGACGGCGTACATGGTGGCCTGCGGGCCGCGAAGGAACGGCTCGAAGCCGGGGAGTGTGTTCGTGTGCGGAAGGCCGCTCGTGTCGGCAGCCGTGTAGAGCGGCTTGACGGTGAGCCCGTCGGGGGTGGTCCAATCGAGCGCGTCCACCCGGCCCCCGGGCGCCGACTTGACGGCTGCTTTCGCCCACTGCTCCAAGGTGGCCTGTTCGAATTCGTGCTGGTCTGACACGGCGTTCTCCCGGGGCTGACGGGCTGGCGCGGGGCGGGGCGCAGGCCGGATCATACCGCCTTCAACAGGGCGTGCTCAAATCACCCCGGGCCGGCCGGACGCGGACCTCGTGATACCCTTCCGTTCTCATGGCAGCCCCGCACGCACCCCGCCGCGCGCCCGCGCGCGAAATCTTCGGCTGGGCCATGTTCGATTTCGCGAACTCCAGCTACACGACGGTCATCGTCACCGTCGTCTTCAGCGTGATCTTCCCCAGGCTCATCGTCGGCGACGGCCCGGACTACAAGCTGGGGAACCTGCTCTGGAGCGTCGCGCTGTCGGTGAGCTACGGACTGGTGGTGCTGACGGCGCCGGTTTTCGGCGCCATCATGGACTTCCGCGCGGCGAAGAAGCGGTTCCTCTTCGGCAGCTATCTCGTCACAGTGGCGGCCACGGCGATGCTCTACTTCGTGAGCCCGGGCGGCGTGGTGCTGGGCGTGGTGCTGATCGTCGTGTCGAACTTCGGGTTCGCCGTCGGCGAGTCCTTCACGTCGAGCTTCCTGCCCGATCTCGGTCCGGCCGAGGAGCTCGGCAAGATCTCCGGGTATGCCTGGGGCCTCGGGTACATCGGCGGCATAGCCTGCACGGCGCTCGTGCTCAGCGTCATCGGCGATCAGACCCTCGAGAACTTCGAGCGGGTCAGGCTCGTGGGCCCGGTGACGGCCGTGTTCTTCCTCGTCTCCGCCATCCCGACGTTCCTGTTCCTGCGGGAGCGGGGGACCCCGAAAACGCTTCAGCCGGGCGAGTCGATGCTGGGCATGGGGTTCCGCCGGCTCGTCGAGACAGGACGCGCGCTCGGAGCGTTCCGCGACCTGCTGGTGTTCTTCGTGGCGTTCTTCTTCGCCATGGCGGGCCTGTCGATCGTGATCGCCTTTGCGTTCATCTACGGCGACCAGGTGATCCGGTGGAGCCCGTCGAGCCAGATGCTGATGTTCGTGATCACGAACCTGACGGCCAGCGTGGGCGCCGTCGGGTTCGGGTTCCTGCAGAAGCGCTGGGGCAACCTGCGCACCTTCAACCTCACGCTGGGCATCTGGGTGGCGGCCATCGTCGGGATCTGGGGGACACCGGGCCTTACCGTGTGGCTGAACGCCGCGCTCGGCACGGCGTGGGCCGCCGAGCGCGTGTTCCTCTTCATGGGCGCGATGGCGGGACTCTGCCTCGGCGCGACCCAATCCGCGAGCCGGACCATCGTCGCGGTGTTCAGCCCCGAGTCGAAGTCGGCGGAGTTCTTCGGGTTCTGGGGCCTGTTCGGCAAGCTCGCGGCGATCTTCGGGCTGCTGTCGCTCGGCCTGCTGCAGGTGCACCTGGGCCTTCGGTCGGCCATCCTGCTCTGCTCGCTCTTTTTCGTGGCGGCGCTGGTCGTCGCGCTCTTCGTTCGCGAACCCCGCGGCCGCGCGGCTGCCGCCGGATGGGGTCAGATCCGAGTCTGACCCCGCCCGCCGGCCGATCACCGCTCGCCGGCGATGGGGGCCTACCTGGCCGTCCCGGCGGGCAGCAATTCGACGTTCGTGATCCAGGGTTCGAGGCGATTCCCCCACGCAATCGTGGCGCGGAATCGCGGCTCGTGCTTTAGCGGCGGCCGCGTGCCTGGCCCGGCATCCGATTGCAGGCCCTCGATCACGCCCCGCCACTCGCGCGGCACGTTGATCTCGGACGGCAGGACGGAGGTCACGCGGCCCATCAGGAACGGCGGCTGGCCTGCATTCGCCACGTACTGGAGGGCCACGGTGGCTTCCACGATGGCAACGGCGCGGGTGTCGGGATGGCGCGCCCGCAGCGCGGCGGGATCGTTGTCGACATCGATCGGAACAAGGTGCGAGTCGAGCGACGTACCCGCTCCGAACGCCAGCGCCGCGTACGCCGCCCTCGGGAGACGGGTCCGATAGTACTCGGCGTGCTCCGAGGTCACCGGCCTCCTGCAGTCGAATCCGATCGCTTCGAGCATCGCGCGGTCGAACCACCCGGGTGCGCGGAGGTCCTCCCGTGCCTGGCGCGGCGGTTCGAACACGAGCGAGAGCGTCAGCGCCGTGTTCTCGACCTGCCTCGCCGGCAGGCCAAGCTCCCGCTCGGTCAGCACCAGGACCGCCTCCGGTTCACCTCGCCGGTTCAGCGCGGCCACGCGCCACGCGGCGAGATTCGACACGACGACGAGCGCGGCGGCCAGCCAGGGTCCATATCGGCGCATGTCACGCCCTCCCCTGCCGCGAGCGTAGCCGCCCGAGGACAATCAGGACGGCCACGGCGAGGCCGCCCAGCAGGAGGAAAAAGAGGTAGCGCGGCATCCACTCCCACCACCAGTCGAAGCACTTGGCGAAGACGAAGATGACGAGAAAACCCGTGGCGACCTGAACGACCTCGCGCCAGCCGGCGCGGATGCCGAACCAGATGCCGGCCGCGCCCAGCACGAAACCGGCGACGTCGTACGCCGCGCCGACGACGCCCTCGGGCCACGGCAGGTAGCTGAATACGCCGCTCCACGTGGACAGGAAGATCAACGGAAGCAGGATCGCGACCGATCCGGCGAGGCGCCACGTTTCCGGGAATCCTGACCGGCGGCGGTTTGCGGGCAGGAACGACA
>JAWOGY010000042.1:0-4188 GCA_046496425.1 Vicinamibacterales bacterium | reverse complement strand
ACCAGCTCCCACCGGAGCGAGCCACCCTGCGCCTTGGCGAACATCATCGGGGCGAGCGTTGCGCTCGCCGCGGCCACACCGGCCTTCTTCAGAAACTCGCGACGTTTCATCCGGCAACCTCCACGAACTGAGATGGGTTCGGCAGCTGGGGTTAGCTATACCAGAGGTTCCATGCATTCGCAACGCTTTCCAATCGGCGGTCCCCCCGGGCGCGCGTCCATCGGCACCCTCGCCGGCCCCGCAACCCGAGCCGGCCCGCGTGCTAGCCTCTTCGGGACGGCCTGAGAGGGGCGCCACGCCCGACGTTCCGGCCGACGCCCCCCAAGGAGGACCCTCCATGAAGCGCTTCCTCACCACCGCGGCCGCGGCCCTGCTCGCCGCCACCCTGTTCACGGGCAAGGCCCAGGGCGAGATCCCCGACAAGCTGGTCCTCGGCATGGTGCCGAGCCGCGAGGCCGACGTCATCGTCGACAGCCTCGGGCCGCTCGGGGAGATGCTCTCCGAGGCCCTGCTGATCCCGGTCGAGACCTTCGTCAGCACCAACTACACCGCGCTGGTCGAGGCCGTCGGCACCGGCCGCGTCGACATCGCGTTCTTCGGGCCCTCCTCGCTGGTGCAGGCCATGGACGTGCACGACGCCGAGGTCATCCTGGCCTCGGTGCGCCGCGGCAGCACGCAGTACCGCGCGCAGTTCAACGTGCGCTGCGACAGCGGCATCACCGAGTTCGAGCAGCTGCGCGGCACGACCATCGCGTGGGTGGATCCCGGTTCCTCGTCCGGCTACCGCTTCCCGTACGTCAGCCTGAAGAACACTCACGGCATCGACCCAGACACCGAGATGACCCAGATCTTCGCCGGCTCCCACGACGCCGCCATGCTGGCCGTCTACAACGGCGACGTCGACGTGGCGCTCACCTTCGGCGGCTCGCCCGGCTCCGACGGCCGCACCACCATCCAGACCGACTACCCGGACGTGTTCGACGTGATCTGCATCGTCGGCTACGCCGACTGGATCCCCAACGACGGCACGGTCGTGCGCAAGGGCCTCGACCCCGAGCTGGTCGAGCAGATCAAGCAGGCCCTGATCGACATCGCCGATACCGAGGAGGGCCAGGTCCTCACGGAGGCGATGTTCAACGTGACCGGCTTCGCGCGCATCGATGCCTCCGCGTACGACATCGTTCGCCAGGTCGACGCGACCTTCCAGCGCTGAGCGACCCGCTCGCGGCGCCAGCGCTACCCCAGCGCTGACGTGCCCGCACCGGCCCGCCGCCCCTTTGGCGGCGGGCCGGTGCCGTGTAGACTTCGGCGTGTCCCATATCACCTTCACGGACGTCGAGGTCACCTACCCGACCGGCCTGAAGGCGCTCAAGGGGGTGGACCTCGAGATCCCGCGCGGGCAGTTCGTGGTGATCGTGGGCCTCTCCGGCGCCGGCAAGTCGACGCTCATCCGCACCGTCAACAACCTGGTGGTGCCGAGCCGCGGCGACGTGGCGATCGAGGGGCGCTCCGTCACCCGAGCCAAGGGCAAGGACCTCCGGCGCATGCGCTCGGGCATCGGCATGATCTTCCAGACCTTCAACCTGGTCAGGCGCTCGTCGGTCCTGCGCAACGTGTTGGCCGGACGCCTCGGCGCCGTGCATCCGCTCCTCGGCGTGCTGGGCCTGTTCCCCCGGGCCGACGTGGCGCTGGCGCACGAGTGCCTGCGGCGCGTCGGCATTCCCGAGAAGGCCTTCAACCGCGCCGACGCCCTCTCCGGTGGACAACAGCAACGGGTCGGCATCGCCCGGGCACTGGCGCAGAAGCCCTCGGTGATGCTCGCGGACGAGCCCGTGGCGAGCCTGGACCCGCCCACCTCGCACGCGGTCCTGCGCGACCTCAAGCGCATCGCACGCGAGGACGGCATCACCACCATCGTCAACCTGCACTTCATCGACATGGCGCGCGAGTACGCCGACCGCATCATCGGCATGCGCGACGGCCTGATCGTCTACGACGGCACCGCTGCCGAGGCCACCGACCAGGTGTTCGAGGACATCTACGGCCGCCCGATCGACGAGGAGCGCGATCTCCGTGGCCGTACCTGACCCGCCAGCGGGACAGGCGGTCCCGCTGCGTCCGGGTCTCGCCACGCGTCTCCTGAACTGGGGCACGTGGGCAATCATCTTCGCGCTGTTCGTGGTGTCCGTGCGGCAGACGGGCTTCAACCTCGAGGTCATCGGCGAGGGCGCCTTCGACTTCGTGCGCTTCTTCCGTCGCCTCGCGCCCGACTGGCGTGCGCTGCCAGAGATCTGGAAGCCGCTCCTGGAGACGATGCAGATCGCCTACCTGGCGACCGTCTTCGGCACCCTGATCGGCCTGCCGATCATCTTCCTGGCCTCGTTCAACACCACGGTCAACACGCCCGTCATGTGGCTGGCGCGCTCCATCCTGACGGTGCTGCGCAGCATCCCCGACCTGCTGTACGCGGCCATCCTGGCCCCGATCCTGGCGATCGGACCGCTGCCGGGGGTCGTGGCGCTGACCATCTTCACGTTGGCGGTGTTGGCCAAGCTGACGTCCGAGACCGTCGAGGCCGTCGATCCGGGACCTCTGGAGGCGATCCAGGCCGTGGGGGCGGGCCGGAACCGCGTCATCGCGTACGCGGTCATGCCGCAGATCGCCGCCACGCTCACCTCCTACGTGCTCTACATCTTCGAGATCAACGTGCGGGCGTCGGTCGTGATCGGCCTGGTGGGCGCCGGCGGCATCGGCATCCTGCTCAACCGCTACCTGTCGTTCTTCGACTACGGCGGGCTGGGGACGTTGATCATCGTGGTCTTCGTCGTCGTGCTCGCCATCGACCAACTCTCCGTGTGGGCGCGCTCGCGCCTCATCTGACGCCGAGGAGCCATGGCGCGCCAACCGGACCCCGCCGCGATCCCCCCCACCCCGCCCGCCGTGCGGCGCATGCGGGCGCTGTTGGCGCTCGCGGCCATCGGCCTGATGGCCCTGGTGGTGTACTTCCTCGCCACCATGAACCTGCCGACCTGGACGCGCGTGGTGTCCGGCTTCGAACGCAACGCCGTGCCGCTGCTGCGCGGCTTCGTGAACCCCAACTGGGGCGTGTTCGACCTCGCCTCGCGCGCCATGCTGGAGACGGTCTTCATGGCCGTCATCGGCACCGTCATCGGCGGCCTGCTGGCGTTCCCGATGGCGTTCCTGGCGGCCAACAACCTGCTCGGCAGCCGCCTGCTCGCGTTCCCCGGCAAGACGGTCCTGGTCGGCATCCGCACCTTCCCCGAGATCCTCTTCGCGATCATCTTCGTCGCCGCCATGGGCCCGGGCCCGATCGCCGGCATCCTGGCGATGGGCATCAACTCGGTCGGCTTCCTCGGCAAGGTGTTCTCGGACGTCGTCGAGGGCATCGACGGCGGCCCGTCGGAGGCGATCCGCGCGGCCGGCGGCAACGACCTGCACGTGTTCTTCTTCTCGGTGGTGCCGCAGGTGCTGCCCGAGTTCGCCTCCTATCTGCTGTACCGCTTCGAGATCAACCTCCGCGCCGCCTCGGTCCTGGGTCTGGTGGGCGCCGGCGGCATCGGCGCGCCGCTGATCCAGCGTCTGCAGTTCCGCCGCTGGGACGAGATCTCGATGATCATGATCGTGATCGTGGTGACGATCGTCGTCGTCGACACGCTCAGCTCGAGCGTGCGGCGGCGCCTCGTGTGAACGTCGCACCTCGCCAACGAAGGAGCCCCCCATGCGCCACACCCGCCTCGCCCTCGTCCTCTCCGCCCTCCTGCTGATCGGCGCCGCCAGCGCCCAGAACTGGTTCGGCGTCCGCAGCGGCTACCCGCTCGGCGCCACGCTGCACTACGGCATGAGCAACGCCCTGTCGCGCGGCGCCGACCTGCGCATCTCGGGCCGCCTGGTCTCGAGCGGCGGGAGCGTCTCCTTCGGCGTCGGCGCCGACGCCATGCTGAACGTGTTCGCGGACGGGCCGGTCACGGCCTACGTCGGCGGCGGGCCGTCGCTCGAGTTCGGCTCCAACCGCGCCGAGCTCGGCGTCCAGGGCCTGGTGGGCGGCCAGTTCCGCTTCGCCCAGGTCGGCCTCGCGCCGCTCGGGATCT
Source organism: Vicinamibacterales bacterium (assembly GCA_046496425.1). GTDB lineage: Bacteria > Acidobacteriota > Vicinamibacteria > Vicinamibacterales > JAKQTR01 > JAKQTR01. Next base: position 79 of record JAWOGY010000042.1, on the reverse strand, counting down.
TCCTCGAGGGGAGCGTCGGCGGATCGATCAGCCTGTCGGGGGGCACGGCCCGCATCCCCACCTTCGGCGCCGCGCTCGG
>JAWOGY010000027.1:0-6624 GCA_046496425.1 Vicinamibacterales bacterium | reverse complement strand
GCCGCGCTGCTCGATCGGAACGAGCAATGGCCGCAGATGGACGGCCGCTACGTCTTCAAGATGGCGACGACGAAGATGGCCGAGTCGGCGCAGCAGATTCTCGAGCGCAACGGCGTCGCTCCAGAAGACCTGTCGCTCGTGCTGATGCACCAGGCCAACCGCCGCATCAACGAGTACGTGCAGAAATTGCTCGGGCTGCCGGACGGCAAGGTCATCCACAACATCCAGAAATACGGCAACACGACCGCGGCCACGATTCCGCTCTTGTGGGACGAGGCCTCCCGGACGGGCCGCATCAAGCCCGGGGACCTCGTGCTGACGGTGGCGTTCGGGGCAGGCATGAGCTGGGGCGCGAACCTCCTGCGGGCCTGATCGAGCCTCCCGGGCCGGATTGGCTTGACCATTCAGCGACCCATACGCCCGCTCGGGAGCCGGATTGCCCGTCCGCCGGATCCTCGTTGGCCGGCGCCGTTGCTTCCGACACAATTCTGGCGCCCCCGAGTGTCCGCCGGCTCGACGGGCGGGACAGGTGTGCCCCGCCGGCCGGATTCGGCAGGAGGATTTCATGCACCCACCGGCCAAGTACGCGGAGAAGGCTCTCTCCTGGCTGGCGAACGGACTGTGGTACGCCATTCAGCCCCTCTACCGCATCGCGCCGAACCCGTCGTTCAAACCGGCCTGGTCGGACAAACCGTTGCTGAAGTCGCACGAAAAGTTCCGGCCGCCACTCGGCGTGCCGCGGGAGGCGACCTCGCTCTGCCCGGTGTGCACGCGCGAGGCGCGCCAGGCCGTGGTGGACAGCAAGGCCACGCCGGATCTGTTCACCAAGCAGCACGCCGGGGAGATTCCCGCGCAGATCATCGAGCGCGACGGCAAGATCTGGATGGTGAAGGACTGCCCGAAGCACGGTCATTACGAGGACGTGCTGTCGACCGACCCGGCGTTTTTCAGGAGGACGGAAGAGCTCTTCATGGGGGCCGACATTCCCGTGCACGCCGCCGAAGGCCTCCACGAGCACGGCCTGAGCGCGCTCCAGTACGGCCGCGGCGCGGTGCTGACGGTGGACCTGACCAACCGCTGCAACATGATGTGCGACCCGTGCTTCACCGACGCCAACCAGGTGGGCTTCGTCCACGAGCTCGAGTGGGACGAGATCAAGGCCATCCTGGATCGCGCGGCGGCGAAGAAGCCGCACCGCCAGATGTCGGTGCAGTTCTCGGGCGGCGAGCCCACCATTTCGAAGCACTTCCTGAAGGCCGTGGCGTACTGCATGGAACTGGGTTTCCGCAGCGTGCAAGCGGCCACCAACGGCATCGAGTTCGCCAAGGACCCCGAGTTCTGCCGCAAGGCGCGCGAGGCGGGCCTGCGTTTCGTCTACCTGCAGTTTGACGGCATCGGCAACGCCGCCAACCAGCACCGGCATGTGCCGAATCTTTTCGACGTCAAGCTGCGGGCCATCGAGAACCTGCACGCGGCCGGCGTGGACATCGTCCCGGTGACGACGATCATCAACGGCATCAACAACGAGCAGGTCGGGCGCATCGTCGAGTTCGCCCTCGACAACCCGAGGAAGATTTCTTTCCTGTCGTTCCAGCCCGTGTCGTTCACCGGCCGCGACGAGGAGATCTCGAACGAGCGGCGGGCCGCGCAGCGTTACACGCTGGCGGACCTCGCGCACGACATCAAGCGGCAGACCGGCATCGGCGAGCCGCTGCGCGACTGGTTCCCGATCTCGATGATGACGACGTTCGCCGACTCGGCCGACCTGCTGCACGGGACGAACTACGAATGGGGCCAGCTGAACTGCGGGTGCCACCCCGACTGCGGCGTGGGGATGGCCGTCATGATCGACAAGGAAACCAAGGAACGGGCGGCGGTGTCGTCGTTCCTCGACGGCTGGCAGCTCGTGAAGGACCTGGCCGTCGTCAACGACGCCGCGCGCGGAAAGCGGCTGTCGCAGTTCGGCATGGCCGTGGCGCTCCTGCGGAACTTCAACTCGTTCAAGACGCCGTCACGCTTCCGGCTGACCGACTTGTTGAAGAAGTTCGACAAGGCGTTCGGGGCCACCGGGCGCAACTACGGGCACGTCGGCAAGGGCCGGACGCTGGACGACGTGCAGAAGCGGCGGAGCGACAGCTGGATGTTCCTCTTCGTCGCGGGCATGTGGTTCCAGGACCTCTGGACCTACGACTTCCGGCGCGCGCACCAGTGCAGCATTCCCTATGGCACGCAGGAGGGCGAGATCTCGTTCTGCGCCTACAACACCGGTGTCGGCTGGCGGCAGATCGTCGAGAAGCGGCACCAGACCGCCACGCTGGCGCAGTGGTACGACAAGGAGGGCCGGCACCAGATCTACACCGGCGGGCACTCCGTTCCGCTGCCGACGACCGAACACTCGCTGGTCGTAACCCAGGACGCGCTCTCGGCCGGCCAGCAGCACGACCTCGAACTTGCGGGCGTGGCGAAGACGGCGAGGGAAGAAAAGCTCCGCGCGAGGGAGCAGGAGCACGTGGGGAAGTAGAAGCCAGAAGACAGAAGGCTGCACCACACCACGGGCCGGTCGGGGGACATCTCCAACCGGCCCGTTCGATTCTGGATCTGTGCTTCCGAACTAGCGCCCAGCGCCTAGTCCCTAGGCCCTACTTCGTCGGCCGCCCTGCCACCGGTATGGTGAGCGGCTTGCGCGGCATCTTCTCGTCGCGGTTCGCCGCGAAATACGCGAAGCCGGCCGCGATGGTGGCCATCTTCTGAATGTCACCCGGCTGGAGCCTCTCGTAGTAATCGAGGTTGGTGTGGTGGGTCATGGTGCTGTACTCCACCGCGTCCTGGATGAACTGGAACCCCGGCAGGCCGACCGCGTCGAAGGCCAGGTGGTCGGTGCCCCCGGTGTTTCGGATGGTCGCCGTCGTCATGCCCAGGCTTCGGAACGGCTCCATCCACTCGCGGAAGATCGGCGCAACGGCGTCGTTGCCCTGGAGGTAGATGCCCCGGAGCGCTCCAGTGCCGTTGTCGATGTTGAAGTACACCGAGAACTTCTCGTAGTCCGGCTTCAGCTCGAGCGGTCCCTGGGGGCCAAGGCCTCCGCGGCCTCCCTGGGGAGGACCGGCCTGGCCGGGCTGCGCGGCCGGTGCTCCGGGCGCTGCCGGCATGGGCTGGCGGCTGGCGAAGTGCTGGGCCACGTATTCCCGGGAGCCGAGCAGCCCCTGCTCCTCGCCGCCCCAGAGGCCAATGCGAACCGTCCGGCGCAACTTCACGCCCGACGTCTTGAGGATGCGCATCGCTTCCATCATGGCCGCCACGCCGACCCCGTTGTCGGCCGCGCCGGTCGCCGCATGCCAGGTGTCGAAGTGCCCGCCCAGCATGACGATCTCGTCGGCTCTGTCCGTGCCCGGGAGGTCGCCGACGATGTTGAAGACCGGCGGGTTGGGATGGAACGTGTTCCTGACGTCGGCCTCGATCGTCACCGGGATGTTCTTGGCGAGCATGCGGGCGATGCGCCCGTAGTGCTCCGCGGCGATGGCGATGGCGGGCAGCGTCATGGCCGGGTCGGCCGCCCGGTTGCCGCCGATGGTGTAGATCCCGTGGCCCCGCGGCGCCGTGGTGAACGTGCCGAGCACGCCTTCGGCCTTGAAGAATGCCGCGCGAGCCGCCACAGCGCCCATGGCGCCTCGGCCGGCGGCCGGCGGGCCTGCTGCGGGCGCGGGTGCACCCGGGCCTCCGGCGCGGCCGCCCGGAGGTGTGACGCCGAACTCGGGCTGCGGGGCCGGCCACGCCTCGAGCGCCGCCAGTTCCTCGGCGGTGTGGCGCGTGGCCTGCGGCCTCCAGTAGGCCGCCACGTCAGGCGCGGCCTGCGTCAGCACCCACTTGTCCTTCAGCTTGCCTTTGTAGGCCGCGAGATCGGCTTCCGTCGTGGCCGTCACCAACGCGACCTCGCCGCTGACGAGCCCCTCCGTGCCTGGCGTCCACGCCGTCGGCGTCCCCGGGATCGGGAACTTCTCGGGGGCCACGGCGGCGAGATAGAACTTGTCGTTCGTCCAGCCGCGCTCGAACCCGTTGCGGTTCACCCACGGCTCGATCTTCACGTTGACCAGGCCGTATTCCTTGAGCTTCGCGACGGTCCACTCGGCCGCCTTCTGCGACATGGGCGAACCGGTCAGCCGCGGCGCGTACACGTCCGAGAGCCAGCTCGCCAGGTCCATCACCTGCGAGCGCTGCAGGCCCTCGGCCTTGATCTTGTTGATGTCGACGTAGTTGATGGGCTCGCTCCCGGCCTTGAGGACCGGAGTGGCCAGAACGGCGGCCGCTGCGATGGCGCAGAACAGGCCGGCGACGACACGCGTGCTTCTCATGCGGATGCTCTCCTCCCGAATGGCGCGGACACGAACCGGTAAACCTGCTGTTTCTAGCACGCGACGGGAGGCGGAGACAAGCGTCCCGGTTCTGTGGAGAAGGCCGGCATGGGACTATGTCTTCTTCGGCCCTGCCGGAAACGCGCAGGCCCGGTCCGCACATCGTCCGGTGAGCCGGAGGCGGTTCTTCGCGAACCAGCGGTAGCCAAGGTCGAGCAGTTGCGCGATGCCGGGCAGGCGTGTCGGCGCGACAAGAACCCCGAACCCTGCCGCGGTGTAGAGACGACGAAACACCTCGACCCCCTCGACCAGCGTGCCGTCGGGCAGCCGGCCATGGATGCGGTCCATGAGCGCCTCCATCGTCACGCCGGCCGAACCGGCGTCGAACGTCTCATCCGCGATGTCGACGAAACGGATGCGCTGCCGCCTGTCGAGCCAGCGAAGCACCCTGACCTCGTGCACGCAGATCGGACAGTGGCCGTCGTAAAACGCCTCGATGTCGAAGGTGGTCATGTCTGTCCTTTGGGGCCGACGCCCGCTGATGGTCCTTGCCTTCACCGTCGCTGCATTTCCGCTCGGCGCATGGGCATGCTGTCGATCAGCTCGAAGACACGTTCCAGATCGAGCATCGCCCCCGATTGCCGCGCCTTCATCTCGCCGTCCTTCCCGATCAGCAGGAGTTGAACCTCCCGTCCCTGCAACCCGAAGCGGCGCCGCACCTGCGAGCGTCCTGGGCCACCCACCTCAACCGCGGGCCGCAGCGCGTCCACTGGCCGAGGCAGATCGCCGACAGGGACGATCAGCAGGTCGCGGGCGAGCACGTCCTGTATCCGGTCGTCGAGTGACGCCCGGAAGGTCCGGAGCGTCGCCCGGCCGGCGTCCGTGTCGGGCACGTAGACGACGAGCAGCCGATGCTTCCAGCGATAGGCCGACAGCGGATCTGGATCCGCGCGAGCCGACAGGGGACTAAGTAGCATCACAGCAGAGAGCAGGGCGAGGGTGAGAAGGTTCATAGAAGTGGAGTCTGTCTGACACTCGTTCAGACGCAGGCGGCGGCCGTGGCGATTCCAGGGTTCGACGGAATCGCCCTCGGTTCGGATCGCCGGCCGCTTGGCCGCGTCGGGGTCACGCCAGCTCCAGGTCGAACTCCGGCGGGCCGACCGTAACGATGCCCAGGTGCCCATCCACCGTCACCAGGTCTTTGTCGCGAAGCTGCTCCACCGCGCGGGCGATCCCGTTGACGCAGGGGATCCCCATCTCACGCGCGATGATGGCCCCATGGATCAGCATGCCGCCTCGCCGCTCCACGACGGCCGCCGCCAGCGGCACCAGGTGAGTCATCATCGGCTGAATCGCATCGCACACCAGCACGTTCCCGGCCCGGAACCTCCCGATGTCCTCTCCAGCCGTGATGCGGCAGACCCGGCCGCTCGCCAGGCCCGGCGAGGCCGGCTGACCGACGAGCTGTCGGGGGGTGTCCTGCAGGAGGATCTCGACCCTGGCGTTCTCAGGGGTGGCGGCAGGCAGGTCGAGCACGGCGCCCGGATCTCTGAGTGCCGTGGCGAGGGCGGGCACCATGTCATCAGTGCGCTGCGGCTCCTGTCGAAGCCGGCCGGCCGTGCGCAGTCGGTCGAGTGCCATCGCGACGGCGCGAGTCAGCTGACTCTCCACGCGGCTGAGCAGCAGGTTGTCGTCGTCTCGGAGCCGCCAGCTCACTCTCCCGATCCGTAGCACCTCGGCCGCCTCGTCGCGGCGTGCGGGGCCGATGGCGTCGAACAGACGCTTTTCCAACTCGGCACGGACCACGCCCTCGTGAAGTGTGTCGGGTCGGGCATCGCGCGGGGCGACCTCCGCCAGCTCCAACAGCGTGTGCAGCAGCAAATCCGGGCGATCGAGCAGGCGCTCGGTGCCGTACATGACGTCCATGAACCCCGCCGCCAGCGCGTCGAACGCGTCCAGAAACCCTGGACCGCCCGGAAGCTCGCGCAACGGCTCCAGCCTCTCCCGCCACCTCGTCGCGTCGCCATCGGCCAGGGCGACCCGGGCGTCCGACACGGCCCGTATGAGCCCTGCGTTCCCTCGCAGCCTCTCCGCGAGATCCGCCATGGCCTGGTTCCGCCGCGAGGCCAGCATGTCCACCGACTTCAGCAGTCCGACAAACTCGTACGGATCGTCCGGACGCACCGCATCGGCGTAGTACCGGCCGAGTTGAGCCACCCGGCGCAGCAGCATCTCCATCTCCGTACCGGCGCCGCGCGTCAGCACCGGGTAGATG
>JAWOGY010000020.1:0-3060 GCA_046496425.1 Vicinamibacterales bacterium | reverse complement strand
GCTTCCGGCCTGCTCGAGTTCGAGGGCGGCTCCAGCCGTCAGCGCGAGGGCCGGCGTGAGTGCGCGGTCGACCTGCCCGCGCGCCTGGACCCTCTCGGTCCGCGCGTCGGATTCACCCCATGGACTGACGAAGTGCGATCGCTCGTCGAGATAACTCGACTGCAGGCGCACCGCCGTCCGCGGATTCCACTCGTGGGTGAAGTCGAGCGCGCCCATGCCTGCGTCGTTCGAACCTCTCGACACGCGGTCGATGCCCGGGTACGCCCCGATGGGATCGGACCCGAACGGCCCGGGATTGCCCCGTTCGTTGGTGCCGAACCGCCCGGTCGCGCGCAGCGTCGAGTGTGGGCTCGCGCGCCAGGCGGCGGCGAGCGACACGATGGACGCGTCGTAGTCGTCGTTTGTCACGGCGCCGAGGGACGGATCGGGCGCGGAGCCTGTCCAGCCGTCGCTCGACGCGCGCTCGAACGACGCGCCCCAGTCGAGGGCGCCCCTCGATCCGGACGAGCCGGCCGCGACGCGGCCGGTCCCGTAGGATCCGGTTTCCAGGAGGCCGTACGCCGAGGGGCGGCCGCCGATCCTGGACCGCATCTGGACGACGCCGCCGATAGCGTCCGAGCCGAAGACGGCGCTCTGCGGTCCTCGCACCGCCTCGATCTGGCTGAAGGCGAAGGTGGTGAGATGGCCGAAGTCGAACCCGCCGCCGAAGGTGTTCAGCTTGACGCCGTCCACCATGACGAGTGTGTAGTCGGACTCGCCGCCCCGCGGGAAGACGGAGGTCACGCTGCCGAGGCCGCCGGACGGGGCCACGCTCATGCCCGCCGCCAGCCGAAGTGCGTCGGCGACGGTCGTGAGCTGGCGGTCTTCCACGTCGCGACGCGACAGCGCGGTGACGCCGGTGGTCGACTCCGACTGCCGGAGCTCGACGTACGACGCCGACACGACGACGGCATCGGTGATGGCGGCGAGTGTCAGGCGGATGTCGGCGTCAACCGGCTCCGCTTCTCCCGCCGTGACACGAAGCGGTTCAGCGCGAAAGCCTTCGGCCGCCGCGCCGAGGTCGTACGACCCGGGCGGCACGTTGCTGAACGAATAGGCGCCGTCGGTCCGGCTTGGCGTCTGGCGGAGCAGGCCCGAGGCCGAGCGCAGGCTGACCAGGGCCCCGGCCACGGGCTGGCCCGAAGGGTCCAGCACACGGCCCTGGATGGACACGGCCTGCGCCAGCGCCGCTGGCGCCGGCGCCGCGAGTGCGAGTACGAGCGCGAAGAAGGGAAGAAGGGGAGACCGGCGCATCGAACCTCCAATCGGTGTGACCTCGCACCGATGGTTCAGGGTCGGTCGACAGGTGTCCTGACTCGCGGATCGTCACGCGCGCGTCTCGTCTTCCAGCGTATTCCTACACCGTGACTGACACATGGACCGGCCTCGGAACCTGCGTGCGGCGCCGGAAGTCCGGCGCGAGAACGAGTTCCGAGACCGCGTGTGTCGCGACTGCGCACGCTCCCCGCATACAGTGGCGGGACCGTGTGGGCTTTTCACCCAGCTTCCCTGGTCGACCGACCGGGACGTTGTTGCCAGGCCGGAGTATAGCATGTCAGGATCACATGGACCGGTTTCACGGCCTGCGTGCGGCGGCTGAACCGGGCCGCGAGAACGGGCCGTGAAACCGCCTGTGCATGCTGGGAGAAGACCGTGTTTCGCGCGCGGGACTGCTGGAGATTCGGCAGAAACTGGACGCCGGCGAGAGGCTGACGCTCCAGGACGGCGTGCGCCTGTTCGAGTGTCCCGACACGCTGGCTCTCGGCTGGCTGGCCAACCGCGAGCGCGAGAAGCGCCACGCCGGCCGCACGTTCTACAACCACAACCTCCGCCTGGAGGCCACGAACGTCTGCGTGGCCAACTGCCTGTTCTGCTCCTTCGCGCGCCTGATGCCGGGCGACACGGACGCCTACACGCTCTCGCTCGACCAGGCGCTGGACAAGCTCCGCGCCCGCGCCCACGAGCCCATCACCGAGGTCCACGTTGTCAACGGCCTCCACCCGGACCTGCCGTTCGACTACTACACGTCGCTGTTGCGCGGGTTGAAGGCGGTCAAGCCCTCCGTCCACCTGAAGTGCTTCACGGCCGTCGAGATCGCGTTTTTCGCCGATCTGTACGGGAAGACCGACGAACAGGTGCTGCGCGAGCTGATGGCGGCCGGCCTGGATTCGCTGCCTGGCGGCGGCGCCGAGGTGTTCGCGTCCCGCGTACGGCAGAAGATTTGTGCGGACAAGTGCGGCGCGGACCGCTGGCTCGCCATCCACCGCACTGCCCACGGTCTCGGCATGCGCTCGAACGTGACCATGCTCTACGGCCATATCGAGACGTACGAGGAGCGCGTCGATCACATGCTGCGCGCGCGGGCGCTGCAGGACGAGACGGGAGGCTTCCAGGCCTTCATCCCCCTGGCGTTCCACCCCGACAACAACCAGATGCGCAAGCTGCCGGCGCCGCCGGCGTCCGAGACGCTGCGCGTGCACGCGGTGACGCGGCTGATGCTCGACAATGTGGCGCACGTGAAGGCGTTCTGGATCGCCACGGGCATCGAGGTGGCGCAGGCGTCGCTCTGGTTCGGCGTGGACGACCTGGACGGGACCGTGCAGGAGGAGAAGATCTACCACATGGCCGGCGCGCGCACGCCCGAGATGATGACCACGCGCGAGATCCAGGACGTCATCCGCGCGGCGGGACGGTCGCCCGTGGAACGCGATACGCTGTACAACGTCATCGACAGCTAGGGGCTAGGGGCTGGGGGCTAGGCGCCAGTCCCTGTCACGCTGTAAGACTGCGACTCAGATCTCCACCCTTCTCGTCGTCTTGTTCCACCGCACGGGCTTGCCGGCCTTGTACGAGAGGTTGCACATGTGGCCCACGAGCGCCGCATGGTGGCCGACGCGCACGTCCTCGATGGGCTTGCCGCCGGTCCTGATGGCCTCGATCCAGTTGCGCATGTGCGCCCGCGTGGAGATGGTAATACCCATAGAAAAAATGATACTCTGATGAAGACACTTATGTACCCGG
>JAWOGY010000282.1:0-5150 GCA_046496425.1 Vicinamibacterales bacterium | reverse complement strand
TGACGCTCCTGGGCGGCGAGACCAGGGCGGGGTAGCATTCCCGCCGGCTCGCCGTTGGGCTATAATTGACAGTTCCTGCCTTGAGACAGTTCACTTCAGTGCGGAAGTGGCGGAATTGGCAGACGCGCAAGCCTCAGGAGCTTGTTGCCGCAAGGCAGTGGAGGTTCGAGTCCTCTCTTCCGCACCATTCGACTCGGTCGCTACGCTCCCTCGCTCATGGCAGGCCAGCCCCCTCACTCGACCGAAGCGAATGGTGTCCTGAGCGAGCGCAGCGAGTCGAAGGGCGCCAGCCTTCGCCGCGCCGGACCCTTGCGAAGGCGGACCACAACTCGACATACGTCAGGACGGGCCCTTTCCGGGGAATGCTGGCCTCCAGCCAGGCCTCCCTACTTCCTGCCCGGCGCGAGCAGGTGCTCGGCGACAAGGGTCTCGAACTTGAAGCTTCGCGTGTCGACGGCAATTTGGCCGCCATCCGGGTGGACCCTGACCTGCATGATGATGCTCCCGCGCGCCTCGAAGAGCTTCTCGGGCTGCCCTCCGGACACGGGAATCCGGTACAAGGACATCGGCAATCCGTTCGTCGCGCCTGGCGCCACGACGAACAGCAGTGACTTCCCGTCCGGCATCCACGCCAGCGACAGGGTGGACGGGACCGCGTGGCCTTTGGCCGTCTGGTAGATGACCCGGAGGTCGTGAGTCGACGGGTCCAGCAGCGAGACAGAAGAGACGATATCGGCCGCGTTCGCGGCGGCCAGCGGCGCCTTGGCCTCCTGCAGGGCCACCGCAATCTGTCCCGTGCGAGGCGACACGGAGAACGCACTCAGGAACTGAGGAGGCTTCCGCTCGACCAGGATCTCCTTGCCGCCGGTCGCCAGATTGTGGCGTGTCAGTGTGGTGGTCTGGCGCGCAGGGTCGAACGCCTTGTACAGGAGTTCGTTGCCGTTCGGTGAAAACGTCGGGTTGGCGCCGAACTCCGCCCAGTTGCGGCCGAGCAGGATGTCCGACAGCGAACCCGATGCCAGGTCTACGCGGCGCAAGCCAATCGATCCCATGCCGCCTTCCGGGCCGACGCTTTGGACTGCCAGCGCGGAAAGATCCGGGTACCACTTGATTGACATGATCGCGCCCGGCAGCCCCGTCCACAGGGTCCTCGTCGCGCCCGTTGCCAGCGTGTGGATCGTCACGAGTCCCGTGTGCGTCTGCGCGTAGGCAAGGGAGCGTCCGTCCGGCGACCAGTCAGGCGACTGGGTGTCGCCCAAGACACGAGCCTCCTTGAAGACACCAGAGACCGGAACGACGGACATCAAGTGGATCTTGTTCTCGACAAGCTGCCTCTGGTAGTAGAACGCGCCGCCGCGGGTCACGCCCACCGGCTGGATCGATTCACCCAGCTTGCCAGCGATGCGCTCCGGCAGGCCCTGCGCCTTGCCGTCGATCACCTTCACCGTCCAGATGCCCTCTGATCCGCGCTCGGCGCTGTAAAACGCGAACCGCCCGTCCTCCGTCCAGCCGATGTTCCACGTGTTGGCGGGGCGGTCCACGAGCGGCCCGTCGAAGCGGCCATCCAGCGCGAACGCGCGTGTCGTCCACGCGCCGCCGGCTCCCGTCGGCTGTGCACGGTAAGCGAGGTACTTGCCGTCTGGCGACAGGTGCCCACGTTCGACGGGACCGGTGAAGGGGGACGGCGACTTGACCGTTCGCGGAGAGCCGCCCGCCGCCGGCACGAGCGCGAGTTCCGTTGACTTGTCCGCGCGGGCCAGTCTCACGAGAAGCTCTTTCGCATCGGGCATCCAACCGAACAGCGCGATGTCTTTCACATCCGCGTCCTTGAAGATCACGTGATCGTCTGCTCCGGTCCGCTTCACGATCCGCAACTCGGGGGCCTCATTGGAAAGCTCCGCGACGTACGCAATCTCCTCGCTGTCCGGGGAGAAGGCCGGTGCCGATGCCATATTGGCCGTGAATGTCTGGTCCCGGCCGGTCCGGACGTCGTGGACCACCGCGCAGCAGTACGCGACGTACCGTCCATCCGGCGACGCCGCAATGCGCACGTGGTTCCAGGGCCCGATGATCCGCCGGCCCTGCAGCGCATCCGCTGACGCCGGCGCGGCGGTCTTCGCGAGTGTGGCCAGCCGCTCCCTGGCCTGCCGGACGACATCGCCCTGGTCCGCGTAGTCCTTGAGGACCCGCTCGTAGCTCTGCCGCGCTTCGGCGGTGCCGAGCTGCTCGTGACACTCCCCGAGATGCAGGAGGGCTCTCGCCGCCACGGACCGGCTGACGCCCGCGGTGTTCAGAATCTTCTGGAAGTCGAAGATGGCGCCCTTCAGGTCGCCCTCGACGGTGGCCTTGTTGAGAGCGGCCTGGAGCCGGATCTCCGAAGGATCGATGTGCTGCGCCGCGTGGATCGAAACGGCCAGCGCGACGGCGACGACGACAACGACGGCCAACCCGGCACTTCGCATCGCTCACCTCCAGGATCAGCGTGCGCCTCTCCCGTCGCGCGGTGATTGGAGTTCCGTCAGATCTCCGTCAGATTGGCCGGCTATCCGTCAAACCGGTAGCCGAGGCCTCGCACGCTCACCAGGAACCGCGGCCGGTCGGGGCGCGGTTCGATCTTCCTCCGGAGGTTCATGATGTGGTTGTCGATGGCACGGTCCGTCGGGCCGCCGTCCTGGCCCCAGACCTCGTCGAGCAGCCGATCGCGGGTGAGGAGCCTGCCGCGGTGGTGAATGAACGCGGCCAGCAGCTTGAACTCGAGCGCCGAGGTCAGCACGACCGTGCCGCTGCGCCGGACTTCGGCGCGCGTGAAGTCCATCTCGACGTCGCCGAACCGGTACACCTCGGGCGCCTCCCCGGAGACCCTCCGCAGCACCGCCTGCACCCGGGCGCGGAGCTCGAGCGGGCTGAACGGCTTGGTGACGTAGTCGTCGGCTCCCAGCTCCAGGCCGAGCACCTTCTCGGCCTCCTGCGACTTCGCCGTCAGCATGATGATCGGCGTCCTGACGCCGTCGTGGCGCAGCTCGCGGCACACGGCGAAGCCGTCCTTGCCCGGCAGCATGACGTCCAGCAGGATGAGATCGAACGGCTCCTTGCGGGCACGGTCGACGGCGGTCTCCCCGTCGCTGGCGACTTCGACTTCGTATCCCTCGAGCGCGAGGTCGCTCTTCAACCCGAGTGCGATGTAGGGCTCGTCCTCGACCACCAGGATCTTCGTCATCGTTCAACTCGCACGTGGCAGCAAGACGGTGAATACGCTCCCCTCGCCTGGCATGCTCTCCAGCGAGATCCGGCCTCCATAGGACGCGACAATCTGTCGGGTCATGGCGAGCCCGATGCCCGCTCCCCGGACCCCTCCTGCCCTCGCGGCAGCGCCGCGGAAGAACTTGCGGAAGATCTCCTCCCGTTCGTCCGCGCGTACGCCCGTGCCCCGATCCCGCACGTGAATCGCGGTGGTCGCGCGGTCCTGTTCCAGGCCGATCCAGATCGTCGGGCACCCCGGCGAGTACTTGACCGCGTTGTCGAGGAGGTTCCAGATGACGCAGCCGAGCATCTGACGATCCGCCGTCACCGGAGACATCGGCCCGTCGAGACTCAGCTCGATGTGATGTCCCTGCACGTCCGCACTGCGCTCGAACTCCGCAACCACGTCACGAACGAGCGCCACCGGGTCCAGCGGCTCGGTGCGGTGATGGAGCGTGCCTGCTTCCATCCGGCCGAAGTCGAGCAGGCGCTCGACCAGCCGTCCCAGGTGTCGGCTCTCGTGCGCCATGGCCTCGTAGTACTTCTTGCGGTCCTCTTCGCTGGCCACCCGGCCGCCGACGAGCAACTCGCTGAACTGCTGCAGCGCGGTGAGAGGCGTGCGCAGTTCGTGCGAGACCGCCGAGACGAAATCCGCCTGCAGGCGCGTAATGGCCATCTCCCGCGCGACCACACGCCAGACGAAGTAGGTGCCGGCGAGGATCAGCAGGGTGATGAACAAGAGCGCGCCGAACAGGACCCGGCGGCGCGCGTCGAAGTATGCATGGCGGGCGCCGACGTCGAGGGTGACGACGTGCAGGTTCCACGGAAGCGAGGTCGCTGAAGCGGGTCTGAGCGATTGGCGGCGATGTTCGCCTGTCAGCCGGCCGATCACCGCGCGGCCGTCCCCGTCCGTGAGGGCGATCCCCATGCCCTGCTCCGCGAGGACCGGCTGGAGGCCCGACAGCCATTGCCCGTTCACACCGTCGGGTCCCAGGGCGAGACCCGCCAGTCTCTCCGACGCCGTGCGCCACAGGATCAGAACGGGCCTGCCGGCGAACCACAGAAGCCGCTGGCCCTCGGCGGCTTCCTTCCCCTGCTGGATGGCGCGCCAGGTTCCCCACAACGACTCGACCGCAAAAGCCCGCGCCAGTGAAGCCTTTTGTCCTGCGTCGGGTCCGGAGGACGCAAGGCGGCGCCGTGCTTCCTCCACGTAGTAGCCGTACTCCGCGCGCAACAGGCGCCACCGGCCGGCCTGTACGTCCCGCAGGAGTGCCGACGCATCGCGTGCGAGGCGATCACGCTCTCCGAGGTTCTCGACGAGCGCGAGGATCGCGTGGCGCCCGACCAGGTCCGCCGGGAGGCCTTCCACCGGCACCGGCCCCAGCGCCGCCAACGCCTCGTAGCTCGCCAGCGCCTCGCGCAGGCGGCCGCTCCTGCGATCGATCCTGGCGAGCCGCATGAGCGCGCCCGCACGAATCGCCGGGTCTCCCGCATGAGCCTGAGCCTGCAGGATAGCCGCCGCTGCGCGTGTGTTCCCGTGGCGGAACTCGAGAGAGTCAGCTCGAGCAAAGACGTTGCCCGCAACCGGCGCCGACGGCGGCCTGACGGGGTAGAAGAGCAGCCGCCCGCCCGGGAACGCCTCGACGCTGCCGGGGCCGCAGATGATGAGGACACTGTCCGCGCCCAGTCGTTTCGCGACGTCGTCTGCCTTGCCAGGGAGCTCGGGGGCGGGCGTCACCGACAGGGCGCCGAGTTGCTCCCCCGCCTGCAGCAGGGACTTCTGGAGTGCCGCGGCCGCGAGGTCTGCGGCGCTCTCGCGGCGCTCCTCGACTCGCTGCTCGACCAACGCTTCGTCCTGGCGGACCAGCTGCCAGCTGAGCCAGACGAGAGTCGCGGTCAGCAACAGCGTG
>JAWOGY010000138.1:0-6311 GCA_046496425.1 Vicinamibacterales bacterium | reverse complement strand
TTCGCCTGTCCTCCCTGCGCGCAGATGGAAAGCGCCTCGGCCACCCGCAACCAGCCTGACGCGGAATCGGAATCGCGGAGTCGCACTCAGGCCTTGCTGAATGCCGCGATGGCGTCGACGGTGCGCTGCTGCTGCTCGGCCGTCAGCGTCGGGAACATCGGCAGCGACAGGATCTCGCCGCACACACGCTCCGTCACGGGGAAGCTGCCCGCCGCGTATCCCCAGTCGCGATAGCACTTCTGCAGGTGGACGGGGACGGGGTAGTGCAAGCCGGTGTAGATGCCCTGAGTCTTGAGATGGTCGCCAACTTTATCGCGATCCTTCACCCGGATGACGTAGAGGTGGTAGACCGCCCGGCTGTTCTCCGGCTCGTACGGGACCGTGACGCCGGGCACCTTCGAGAAGAGCTCGGCGTACCGGGCGGCGGCCGCGCGACGGCCGTCGTTCCACGCGGCGAGGTGGCGGAGTTTCACCCGCAGAAACGCGGCCTGAATTGCGTGCAGGCGGCCGTTGTAGCCTTCGAGGTCGTGGTAGTACTTCTGCGACTGCCCGTGCTCGCGCAGCATCTTGACGACTTTGGCCACCTGCTCGTCATTCGTCGTCACGGCTCCGCCTTCGCCGCACGCGCCGAGGTTCTTGCCGGGGTAGAAGCTGAAGGCCGCGGCCTTGCCGAACGTACCGGTTTTCCGCCACCCGCCGTCCGCGGACTTGTACTCGGCGCCGTGCGCCTGGCAGGCGTCCTCGACGACAAGCAAGTCGTACTTCGCGGCGATGGCCATGATGGCGTCCATGTCGGCCGCCTGGCCGTAGAGGTGAACGGGCAGCACGGCCTTGATCGGCTTGCCGGTACGCTTGCCGATGGGACGGCCGGTAACAGCGTCCTTCGTGCAGCCCCCCAGGTATGCCTCGAGCGCCGACGGGCTCATGCAGTACGTGCGCTCGTCGATGTCGACGAACTCGGCGCCGGCCCCCGACTGGCTGACGGCTTCAATCGTCGCGATGAACGTGTGCGACACGGTCACCACCGCGTCGCCCGGGCCGACACCGGCACCCATCAGGGCGAAACGCACGGCGTCGGTTCCGTTGGCCACGCCCGCGCAGTATTTCGAGCCGCAGAACTCGGCGAATTCGCGCTCGAAGCCATCGACCTGCGCGCCCCCGACGAATCCGGCGGAGTGCAGGGCCTGGCGGAACGCCTCCACGAGGTCGTTTTCGAGCTCCTTGTGCGGGGTCACCAGGTCGAGGAACGGGACGGGATTGTCGGCCATATGAGTGCTCCAGTGATAGAAAGGGTCAGCCGAGGTGTTTGTAGAGGAAGCGGCCGCTGAGGTCCAGGACCGCATCCGGCAAGTAGCGAATGGCCTCGCGTGCGAGGCGGTCGAAGGGATCGCGACGGCCGGCGCCCGCGCGTATCTCCGGGCGCGTGTAGTAGGTCAGTTCCGACCGCACCCCTCCGAGGTGCTCCTTGAAGGCGACGAGGCCGGGTTGATCGAGGTCCGAACGGCCCAGATCGAGTTCTTCGACGCCCAGCGCCTTCGCCGCCTGGATCGCGCGCCAGAAGAGAAACGGCATGCCGCCGAGCGGGTGGTACGCGGCATCCGACCCGCCGTACTTGTAGACCATGGACTGCTTGAACGTCAGCGTCAGGATGCCGGCGACGGGCCTGCCGTCCTTGCTGGCCACGTGGATCGTCGCCCCTTGCCCTGAGCGAGCGAAGCGAGTCGAAGGGATGCATCCAATCAGGTTCCTGAACCAGGCCATGGGCTGCGGGGGCAGACCGTGCCTGCGGCGCGTGAGCCGCAGGAGGCGATAGAAGGCCGAGAGCAGCGGCTCCGACCTTCCAGCTTCATAGGTCAAGCCCTCGCGCTCGGCCCGCCGGATGGCCCGCTGGGTGCTGGACGCGTGGAAGTTCCTGAAGATCCGCTCCTCGGGCTGCGCGAGATCCAGGGTGTGGAGGCAGAACCTGGAACCCTCGGCCACGCCGGAGGGCCGCTCTCCCCCCTCCGGCCAGGCGCCGGGCCGGGGTCGCAGTTCCAGCGAACGCCAGTGCTCCCTCTCCATCTCGCCCGTGAGGAACTCGAGCATCGCTTCGAGGTCGTCCGGTCGATCCATGAGCGGATCGCAGTGATCCGAGAAGGGGAGCGACACCAGGCGCCGCGCGAGCCAGGTGCTGACGCGGCACAACGCCAGGCCGTTCTCCAGAGGCCCCTGCGCGCTCGTCGTCAGGACGACCGGCTCGTACCCGTAGGTCCGCTTCAGGGCCTGCAGCCATCCTCGCGAGTGGAAGACCGACGCACGCGGGTGTCGATCGAGCAGGTCGGTCCATCGGGTGTCTGTCAGAGGGTCGAGGACGTGCACGGCGGGAGACACAGCTCAACGTGCCCCCGGGTCTAAAGACCCGGGGCTCCATCCTGAGCGAGTTCGTAGACGACGCGGTCGCCGTCGAGCTTCGCATACGCGACGCGCGCGCGCTCGCACTCCGGTCCCTCGACGCGCCACGACGTCCCGTGCCGCACGAGCCGCATCCTGCGGCGGTTCCGCCACCACCGGTCGATCTCGGAGGGCGGCGCGGTCCAGGCGCCTCGTCCGTCACGGAGCTCCGCCAGGATGCCCAGCAGCTCCGTGTAGATGTCGCGTGCGCGCGCCTCGATCAGGTAGTCGGGGTGCGCGATGAAGCTGATGAGCCCGTGCTGCGCGAGGATGCGATCGATCTGCTCCTGCCACAGCCGCGTCGAGTAGTCGTCGAGAATCTGAAACACCGTGTAGTCCTGGGCCGCCGTCAGCGGCAGCTCGAGGACGTGGCCCATGAAAAACGGCATCACCGTGCAGCAGCCGCCGGCCTGGGGCTCGAGGTGCGCGACGTTCGGCACCGACATGTCGTACGAGATGTCGAGCGACGCGAACCAGCCCTGACGGCGGTACATGGCGCCCGACCGGAACCCCCGGCTGCCGAACTCGCGGCCCCGGGCATTGATGGCCGCCGCATGGCGCAAAAACCGATCGCGGTTGCGGAAGAGATGGCCGTCGTGCGTCAAATCGTGCACGTTGACTTCGAAGCCCCGGGTCTTGATGTCGTCGACCAGCCGCTTCGTGAGGGCTGGGGACGTTCTCGGTCCGTCCGGAATCACCTGGAACGACGAACGGATTCCGAACTGACCATCGAGGTCCATCAGTTCGCCGCAGAACGCCGTACCGGCCTGGCCTTCCACGTCGTGCGTCATCATGACGGCGGCAGAAGCGCCGTCGGGCCAGAACCAGATGAATGGGAACTCCTCGACGCCGCCCCGTTCGAGCACGAGGCCGACGGCCTGGCGCATGAGCGTTTCGACGGAGGTGTCGACCGGCCAGGCGGGGAAGGGGATCTCCTGCCATCCCCTCCAGTGAAGGCGCTGAAAGTACTTTCTCACGCGCACCGACAGCAGCGGCCTGATCAGGTAGTAGGCGGCGTGAGACAGGTTGAAGGTCGAGATGTGCTCGATCGCCCGCTGCGCCTCGGGGTACCGCTCGTGCCGGAGGTTGTCGACGGCCTCCGCCAGTTCGAACGGCAGCACCACCTTGCCGTTGGCCACCGACACGCTGCCGGCGACATCGACGAGATTGCCCACAGGGTCAGGCGACGGCTCCCCCGCGGACTGGCGGCCGTAACAGATCGCCTCGCCAAACCGGAAGTATCCCGCGTCCGGAGGCAGCGGACCGCCATTCCCGAGCACCGCGACGTGCTCGGGGCAGCGGAAATATTCTACGAGGGGATGGATCATTAACCGAGCGGAATGATCTTGCCGCGATCGGCGAGGGAGCGGTCGGCGGCCTCGAGCATCCGGACGACGCGCAGGCCTGCCTCGCCATCGTTGAATGGCGTGGCGCTCTCGTCGATGCATTTCAGGAAGTAGCCCAGCTCCGCTTTCAGCGCCTCGGTCTGTTCCACCCTGGGCGCCCAGACGTCGCCCGAGCGATAACTGACCAGGAGGTCGTAGACGCCCTCCTTGCTGGTCACGTTGACGCCCTTGTCGTAGACCTTGACCTTCTCGTCGGCCTCGAGGTCGTTCCAGACGAGCATCTTGTCGCGGCCGCCAATCAGCGTCGTCCGCACTTTCACCGGCGACAGCCAGTTCACGTTGATATGCGCGAGGACGTTGTTGGGGAAGTAGATTGTGAGAAACGCGATGTCGGCGAGGTGATTGAAGTGGCTGCTGCCGGTCGCGACAACCGCCTCGGCCTTCTCGCGGATGACGTAGTCCATGATCGAGAGGTCGTGGGGGGCGAGGTCCCACACCACGCTGACATCGTGCTGGAACAGGCCGAGATTGATGCGCGACGAGTCGAAGTAGTAGAGCGGCCCCATCGTCCCGTTGTCGATGAGCTCGCGGATCTTCTTCACGGCTCCCGTGAAGAGGAACGTGTGGTCCACCATGATCCGCAGGTTCTTCTTCGCGGCCAGTTCGACCAGTTCCTCGGCCTGCTGCGCGGTCGTCGTGAACGGCTTCTCGACGAACACGTGCTTGCCGTTCTCGAGAGCCGCCTTCGCCAGCTCGTAGTGGGTCCAGACGGGTGTGACGACCGCCACCGCGTCGATGTCCGAAGCGAAGAGCACGTCAGCCGGGTCGGTGGTCGTGCGCAGGCCGGGGTAGACCCGCCCGGCTTTCTGGAGCGCCGCGGGGTTCGTGTCGCAGAGCGCGGCCACGTCGCACGTGCCGAGGGCGTAGAGGTTCCGGACGATATTGGGGCCCCAGTAGCCGTACCCGATGACGCCGACGCGAATCTGGCTCACTTCTCACCCCCATCGTCGACCGCGATGTGCCGCAGGACTCTTGCCGGATTGCCCCACACAATCGTGCGCGGCGGCACGTTCCGGGTGACGACGCTCCCGGCGCCGACCATCGCGTGCTCGCCGATGGTCACCCTGGGCAGTATGGTCGCGCCGGAGCCGATGGACACGCCCTTCTTGACGAGCGTGGTCTCCACTTTCCAGTCCTGCTCGGTCTGCAGTTCGCCCGACGGCGTCGTGGCGCGCGGGTAGACGTCGTTGGTGAACATCACGCCGTGGCCGATGAACACGTTGTCCTCGATGGTCACGCCCTCGCAGATGAACGTGTGGCTCGAGATCTTGCAGCGGCGGCCCACCTTCACGCCCTTCTGGATCTCGACGCTGGCGCCGATCTTCGTTTCGTCGCCGATCTCGCAGCCGTACATGTTGATGAACTTGGAGAGCTTGACGTTGCGACCGAGCTTCACGTCGGGAGCAATGGAGTTGAACGTGTCCATCAAATCGCGCCTTTGAACATGGCTCGCGGTGTCGCGGCCAGGATTCTGATGTCGGCCCACAGCGTGTGCGTCCGGGCGTAGCGAAGGTCCAGGCGCACCATGTCGTCGAACGTCGTCCGGCTGCGGCCGCTGACCTGCCAGAGGCCGGTGATCCCCGGCTTCGCCTCGAGCACCCGCCGCCGGTGCCACGGCTGGTACTGGTCGACCTCGAAGGGCAGCGGCGGCCGCGGGCCCACGAGCGACATCTCGCCCCACAGCACATTCAGGAACTGCGGCAACTCGTCCAGGCTGGTGCGGCGGAGGAGGCGCCCCGGGCCCGTGATGCGCGGATCGTCCTTGAGCTTGAAAAACTCGGCGCCGGTGCGCGATTCCTTCCCGCTCGACTTGATGAACCACGCCATGTAGTCCTGGTGGATCCCGTGCCCGGCGTTCACGTACATCGTCCGCAGCTTGAGCATCCTGAACGGCTCGCCGCGGCGGCCGATGCGCACCTGCCTGAGGAACACCGGGCCCGGCGAGGTCACCCTGACCGCGATCATCGCCACGAGCATCACCGGCGCGAAGAGCGCCATCATCGCGAGGCTGCCGACGATGTCGAGGGCGCGCTTCGCGGCCGCGTGCCCGGGCCGCTCGTGCGGCTGGACGAAGTTCTCGATGAGCAGGTCGACGGGAGGAAAGGCGACGCCGTCAGACCCCGGCTCGACGCCGTGCGCGTAGACGCGCATCCCTGACATGACGGGCGGCGATTCCATAGTGTAAAGCGGCCATGTGGCCGAAGGCCCTTGCGTAACGCGGCTGTTAGGGGCATGTGCTACCCGTTTGTCTTCTCTTCGTGGCGCTTCTTCGGTTTTGCTTTTCTTAGTTTCAACTCTTATCGGTATAATGCTCTCGCCGCCAGTGTACTTGTACTCCTTGCTAAAATCATTCGTGAAACGAAACATCTCAAGCAATAAATCATACGTCGCTTTATAATAGGCAGTTTGTTATGTGTACTCATATTTTATAATATCATATCCTGCTTCGTGGGTAATTAATTATAAATAGTCAAT
>JAWOGY010000123.1:0-10982 GCA_046496425.1 Vicinamibacterales bacterium | reverse complement strand
GAGGGTCCGCGCCGGTGCGGGCTCCGGCTTCCCGGCTGGCTTCACCACGACGGTCGCCTTCGGCTCGAACGGCGTGCCGGGGACCTTGCCGGTCACGGTGTAGGTGCCCGGCCGAGCCACCTGCAGGTTGTCCTTGGGTGCGGGCCAGACGACGCGAACCTTCGGGCCCTCGGCGCGGTCGCGGTAGACCGCGGGGATCTCGCGCGAGAGCCGCGGGAGGCGGCCCACGACGGTTTCGGCCTGAATGTCGGGGACCCTTTCGAGCCGCGAGGCGAGCGGGGACTGCTTCGGAATGGCCGCGGCCGAGATTTCAGGAGGCGGCGTCCCCCCGCGCCCGCGGCCGCTCTGGCGGCCCGACGCGGCGCCGTTGATCGCGGCGACCTGCGCGTCGGTCAACGCTACGCGGTAGAGGCGAACGTCGCGCAGCTTCCCGTGAAAGGTTGTCGCTGCGTCGTCCTGCGCTCGTCCGATGTACAGGCGGTTCTCGCCTCCTGCACCCTGGCGGATGAGCTGCGCCACGGTGATGCCGGCAGCAGCCGCTTGCCCCGCCCTCGCGCCATTGAGATACGCCGCCAGCCGGCCGTTCGGAGGATCGAAGACGACGGCCACGTGCATCCACTGGTTCACTGAAACGGGTGCCGGCTCGGTGCCGAGGCGCATTCCGCCCGCGGCAACGCCGGCGCTGAAGCCGCTTGCGGCGCTCACGCTCGCAAACAGGCGGTTCGACGCGCCGTGGCCGACGTCGAAGATGGGGCCTAAGGCGCCCGTGGGCAGATAGATCCAGCCGGTCACGCTGACGGCGTCCTCCCCGGCAAGGGCCTGCCCTGGCAGCTGGACGAAGCTGCCGCTCCCCGCCAGTTCGAGAACGCGGCCGAACCGCTCGTCCGCCACGAACGCGGCTCCGCTTCCCTGGAGCGTTGCGTGCAGGTGGTTCCTCGACGAGTCTTCCGCGCTGCCGTTGAAGAGGTAGCGGGCGACCAGTGCGGTTTCGCCGATGCCGTCGAGGAACTGACCGCCCCCCTGATCGGCGACGAGCCCTCTCACAAGCGGCGCCAGAAGGACGGCCGCCAGCACCGCACCGATGTGTCGCCTTGTACTCCTCTTCGTCCATCGTCCCATGGACGGTCATCCTACCAGAGGGCGAGGCGGCATTCCTTCTCTGATCGAGCGTCGGCTCGGGCAGTGACGGGCCGAGGTTCCGATGGAGCAGGCCGCTGACGGCCGGCGGCGATCAGCGCGGCGATCGGCGTCGTCGGGACTGCAACGCGGAGGCGGCATCCGGTCTGGCCGGGTTCAGCCACGGCAGAGCCTCGGCCGGCATCAGAACCCGCACGGGCGAACCCTTGAAGTCCGAGGGACTACGGGTGACCAGCGCGTCGCACTTCGCGCGCTGTGCCGCGGCGGCGGTCACCGCGTCTTCGAAGTCCGTCCAGCCCAGCGCGAGCGCCGAATGCAGCACCTGGCGATCGACCGTGGCCACGTCGAACACCGAGAGCAGCGCGTCGGTGGTCTGATGTGCGCGATGCGGGCCCACCTCCCTGGCGTTGAGATAGTGGATCGTGGTCACGGCGTGTGCCGACAGCAGGCCAACGGCGCGGCCATCCTCCACGCTGCCCCACACCTCCGACGCCAGGTCGGCGTGCGGCGCCCGGTCGAGGAGAACGTCGAGGATCACGTTGACATCGAACAGCAGGCGCTTCACCGGTACTTCCGTTCGAGATAGCGATGGAAGTCGCCGATCGTGCCGCGCGTCATCGACCCGCGCAACCGCATCAGGACCGGGCGGCGCCGGTCCCCGCTGTCCAGCGGCTCGGCCAGCATGTCCAGATAGGTCTCCACGAGCCTCGACACCGAAGTGCCCCGGTCCCGGGCGTACCGCTTGGCGCGCTCGACCACTCGCCCGTGGACGCTGAGCGTCAGTTTCTGCATACGTATGATTCTACCACGATTACACGTATCCTCATGCCCAGGTCGTGCGCTGCCTCGAGCACCTCGGCAATCCGGCGTGCGATGCCAGGCGCCTCGGCGGGCGGGCCCGCGTCGTCCGGGCCGGGCGGACTCAGCCCGTGCGAGCCCCGGGGTCCCGCCGCCAAACGGGCCGCCGATTCCCGTTTCTGCAACGGGTCCGCCCGGCGATCCCGTTCTGCGATAATCTGGCGCGCACCGGTCGGGGGAGGTGGTTGATCCGCGCTGACGCAGAGGGCGATCCCCTTCGTTACCATCTCCCTCCGGTAACGCCTCTTTGGCCACAGGGATGCGCGTATGTTCATGTCCCGTTCTCGCTTCGTGCTCGTGCTCGTGTTCGTGGCCGTCGCCTCGGCGCAGCCGACACAACCGGAGCGGGTCGCGACTATCTACCGCGATGCCTATGGCGTCGCTCACGTCTTCGCGGCCAGCGACGAGGCGGTCCTGTTCGGGATGGCCTGGGCGCTGGCTGAAGACGACTGGCCGCTCATCGAGGAGAACTACACACGCGCGATCGGCCGCATGGCCGAGCGCGACGGTGAAGCCGGCCTGCAATCCGATTGGCTGTCGCGCGCCCTCGAGATTTCGCGGCGGTCCATCGCGGAATACGAGCGGGCCGCGCCGCGCATGCGCCGCCTGCTGGACGCCTACGCTGCGGGTCTCAACGCGTACCTCGACGCGCATCCGGCTGTCCGGCCGCGCTTCGGCCGCGTCGAATCCTGGCATCCGCTCGCGCTCATCCGCTACAAGTACTACCAGCTCGAGTTCCTCGGAGACGCCGGCCTGCAGCCGCGTATGACCGAGCGGCTGATCACGGAGGGGTGGCCCGCCGGCAAGGCGCGGCCGCGGACAACGCGTCCTCCGGATGATCCGGCGGCTGCCGAGGAGCGGGTCACCGGCTCCAACCAGTGGGCCGTCGCCCCCTCGCGCACGGCCTCCGGGAACGCACTGCTGCTCATCAATCCGCATCAGTCGTTCGTGGGCGTGCAACGCTATGGCGAGGTCGATCTCCACAGCGACGAAGGCCTCCGCTTCTCCGGCCTGACCGTCTTCGGCTTCCTGCTCCCTTACATGGGCAACAACCAGCGGCTCGGCTGGGCGTATACCGACAACTACGCCGACCGCGGGGACCTCTACGCGGAGACCTTCGACGACGCGCGGCAGACGCTTCGCTATCGCTACGGCGCCGGCTACCGCAACGCGGAAACCTGGACCGACACGATCCGCGTGCTGCGAGACGGCCGGCTCACCGCTCGCACCTCCCAGTTCTGGAAGACGCATCATGGCCCCGTGGTGGGCGTCGATGACGACAATCGGCCGCTCAGCGTCCGGCTTGCCCGCTTCGAGGAGGGCGGCTGGTTCGATCAGTGGGATGCCATGATCCGCGCGCGCACCATGGCGGAGTGGAAGCAGGCGGTCGCCAGGTTGCACGTCGCGTACATGAACAACATGTACGCCGATGCCGACGGCAACATCGGCTATATCTACGCGTCCGCCGTGCCCAAGCGCGATCCGGCGTTCGACTACTCGAGCATCGTCGACGGCAGCGACCCGCGTGTCGAGTGGCAGGGCATGCACACGCTCGAAGAGCTGCCGCAGGTCTTCAATCCGCCGGCAGGCTACGTGTTGAACACGAACTCGACGCCGCTGACGGCGACCGCCGACGTGCCATACACACGCGAGCAGTTTCCTCGGTACATGGTGGGACCAGAAACCGACAACCCGCGGGCCATCAGTTCGCGTCGTGTGCTCGAGTCGATGCGGCGGATCACGTTCGACGAGTTTGCGCGGGCCGTGTGGGATTCACGGCTGAGCGCCGCCGACCAGAAGATCCGGGCCATGCTCGATGAATGGGCCAGGCTGAAGGAGGCGGATGCACCTGACTTGCCCGAGGGACTTCGCGCGGCGCGCGAGCGGTCCGATGTCGCGCACGTGCTTGAACGGCTCGCACGATGGAATCGGCAGGCGGACACGACGTCGGTCGAGACGCTGTGGTTCTCCCTGGCTGACGAGCGGCGCACGCTAGGCCTGCGCGCGCGGGACACACGCCCGTGGCCGTGGTCGCGCGCGCTCATCGAAGCCCTCAATCTGCTTCAGAAACGCTGGGGACGGACTGACGTGCCGTGGGGCGAGACAAACAGGCTGCAGCGCCCGCTTCCCGGCGCGGCCAACGCGCTGGACACGGCGCGCGCGAGCCTGCCGATTGGCGGCGCCTCGGGCGGACTCGGCTCGGTCTTCTCGTTCTACACCGCCCCATTCGGCGAGCCGGGTCCCCGCCTGGGCATGGCGGGAAACTCCTTCGTGAAAGTGATTGAGTTCGGGTCGACGATCCGGAGCCGTTCCGTCCTCAACTTCGGCCAGAGTGGCGATCCGGCCTCGAAGCACTTCTTCGATCAGGCGGCCTTGTACGCAACGCGCACCTTCAAGGACGCCTGGTTCTCCGACGACGACGTGAAGGCGCACGCGGTGCGCCGTTATGTCGTCCGTGAGGCCCGGTGATGCGAGCCGGCTGAACCGGGCAAGAGTACCTGATGGACGGCCGCAGCGGCGAAGAGGAACGTGACGTCCGCGCGGAGGCTCGCGCCGGCGCTAGAGCCGATCGTACTCGGCCCTCACCAGTGCCGCGCCATAGGCCCGCTCGAGCCTGCGGACGATGAAGTGGCCCCGGGCCATGTCCTGGAAGTGGTCGATGAAGAGCAGGTTGATCGCGGCCCCGCCGGCGGCTCCGACCACCGGCACGGCCTGCGCCGCCACCTTCTCGGAGACCGCCGCGCCGAATCGTGAGGCGACCTGCGCAACGAGTCTGACCAGTGCCGGCGCTCCCTCTTCCACCAACCCCTTCTGCGTGATGAACTGCGCGGCCTCGGAAACCGCCTTCGCCAGGACGCCACGAACCGCAAAGTAGGCCGACTCGGTCGCGTCGTCATTCGGCCTGCGGCCCCCAAGCGCGAAGACCTCCAGGCATGCCAGCTTGCCCTCCGGTGCCGCCAGCGACTCCCCCTCGCTTCGCGCGATGTCCGCGATCGACCTCAGCATGATCGTCGTGGACAGTGGGAGTTCGACGGGAAGGCCCGCCAATCCGAAGGCGCCGCCGCCCGCGCCGGTGGCCGCAACGGCCAGTTTGTGCAGGAACTCACGGGACCTCAACGGCGGCGCGTCGTCTAGCGTCAGCAGGGCCGCCTTCAGCGCCGTCTCGAGTGACTTCCGCGTGGCGGCGTTGACCGCGTCGGCCCATCTCTCCGGCAGCAGCGCCAACGCGCGTTCGATGGGCATGCCGATCAGGTCCGTGGCCCTGGCCGCGAGGCCAGGGTTCTCGAGCAGCGCTCTCGCGCGCGCGAGCGAGACCCGATCTCGAGGTGAAAGCGTCATCACACCCTCCGTCGATTGCTCGCGACCGGTGCGCTGACGTGCCGGCGCACTCGACGGCCGGAAAACCATCAGCAGCCTATTATTTCCCGGCGGGGTGGGCAACAGCCGCCCGCGTCGCGACGCAGTGGGCATTTCGCGAAAGTGTGCACTATTGAACAGCCGCCGGAGTTCGCACTCATCTATTTTCACCGTAGACGTCGGGTGAACACGAGGGGGCTGCATGGTAACCGTCGGGCTGGCTGATGATCATGTCGTCGTGCGGCAGGGGTTGCGGCTTCTGCTGCAAACGGACCCGGTGCTGTCTGTGGTGGGCGAGGCGGCCAGCGGGCTCGAGGCGATAGCGATGGTCAAACGCCTCAAGCCGCACGTGCTGATCCTCGACCTGATGATGCCGGCCCCGGACGGGCTGGAAGTGACGCGCAGGCTCACACGACTGAAACTGGGCACCCGCATCATCATCCTCACGATGTACGGCGACGCGGCCTTCCTGCTGGATGCGCTCAAGGCGGGCGCGGCCGGGTACGTGGTGAAGGAGTCGTGCGGCACCGAGCTCCTGCGCGCCATCCACGAGGTGGCGGCCGGCCGCCGCTACCTGAGCCCCTCCCTGGACGCCATCGTGAAAGCCTGGTCGTCCAACCCCGAACAGGCCGCGGCGGGTGTTCGCAAGGCCGCGAAGACGGCGCGGGCCGCGGCGCGAGCGATCTGAGTGGCGTTCCGCCACCAAGAACCGCCCCTCGTGACGGCAGCACAACGACGCACAAACCGGAAAACCGCGCCGGGACCGCGGGCCCGAGCGAGGGAGATCCCGAAGGCACCGACGGGCATCGCCGGCCTCGACGAGGTGCTGGGCGGCGGCGTGCCCGCCGGCCGGGTCACCATTCTCAGCGGAGGGCCCGGGAGCGGCAAGAGCACGATGGGCCTGCAATGCCTGCTGCGCGGCGCCGAGGCCGGCGAGGCAGGCATCCTGGTCATGTTCGAGGAGCGGGCCGCGACGGTGCGCCAGGACGCGTGGAGCCGGGGATGGGATCTCGCCCGGCTGGAAAAGCAGAACAAGCTCTTTCTGCTGGACGCCCGCCTGGACCCGGCGGCGGTCATGGCCGGCGAGTTCTCCATCAACGGCCTGCTGGCGATCCTCGACCACCGGATCGCCGCCATGCGCGCCAAGTACGTCGTGATCGATGCCGTGGACGCCCTCCTTCATCTCTACGACAGCCCCATCCGCGAGCGTCACGAGCTGTACACCCTGCACGAGTGGCTCCTGGACAGGGGCGTGACCACCATCATGACGGTCAAGGCCATCGAGAACGAATCGGCGCGCTCCGACTACGCGTTCCTTGACTTCATGGCGGACTGCGTCATTCACGTGGACCAGCGCGTCACCGCCCAGATCACGACGCGCCGCCTGCGCGTGATCAAGTACCGGGGCTCGGGATACGGCCGCAACGAGTACCCCTTCGTCATCAACGAGGCGGGCATCAACATCATCCCGATGACGGGCAACGTCCTGCAGCACCGGCCGCCCGGAGCCCGGATCTCGAGCGGTAGCGCCTGGCTGGACGACGCGCTGGCCGGCGGCTACCGGCGGGGCACGGCCATCCTGATCGCGGGGACCGCCGGCGCCGGCAAGACCACGCTGGCCTGCCTCTTCACGCGGGCCGCCTGCCTGCGCGGCGAGCGCGTGCTGTATCTCAACTTCGAGGAATCGCCGGAGTCCATGGTGGCCAACATGCTCAGCCCCGGCGTGACCCTGCAACCGCTGGTCAACAAGGGGACGCTGACAATCCGATCGTACCTGCCGGAAGCCATGGGCGTGGAGGAGCACCTCTTCCACTCGCTGCAGGACATGAGCGCGTGCCGGCCAACCAGCGTGGTGGTGGACGCGATCTCGGCCTGCACACGCATGGGATCGGAGCAGGCGGCCTTCGATTACCTGATGCGGATTTTGAACGCCTGCAAGGAGCGCGGGATCACCTGCCTGTGCCTCAATCAGAGCTCCCGCCGCGAGTCCATCGATGACATCAGCGGGATCGGCATCTCGTCGCTCATCGACACCGTGGTCCTCCTGCGCCACCGCCAGGCCGGCGACACCATGGTGCGCCAGCTGGTGGTCATGAAAGCACGCGGGTCGCGCCACTCCGCACAGTTCCACGAGTTCCGCATCACCAATCGGGGCATCGTCCTCGTGAAGGCCTGAGGGCGGTACGGGAGTGGCACCCAGCAGCGGAGCGCGGCGGTGACGGCGCGGGGGCGTTCGACCCGCCACTCCGCGAGGCCGGCGCGTGACACCTACGTCTTCCAGCTGTTCGTGGCCGGCGACGAACCGAACTCCGCCCTGGCCCGCGGAAATCTGGTCAGGCTGTGCAACGCGCATCTCCCGGGACGTTTCGAGATCCACACCGTGGATGTCCTGAAGAACGCCGAGGCGGCCTACAAGCACAACGTGATCGTGACGCCCACACTGATCCTGATCAGGCCCCTGCCGAAGGTGACCCTGTTCGGCACCCTCCGCGACCCCGGCCAGGTCCTGGCCGCGCTCAGACTGACCGGTGCCCGATGAGCCGCCACGCGCCGGCCCGCCGCGATCGCACCGGCAGCCTCACGGGCGTGGAGGGGCTCGCGCGCGCCCTGCGAACCCACGAGGTGGACGCGATCGTCGGCGATCGCGACATCATGGTCGTCCGTCTGAAACAGGCCGAGGACGAGCTCGAGCGCTCGCGGGATCAGTTGCGGGCCCTCGCGGCGCACCTGCTGTCGGTGCGCGACAGCGAGCGGGTGGCGATCGCGCGCGAGCTGCACGACGAGTTCGGCCAGGCGCTCACCAGCCTGCAGCTGGGACTGGCGTGGCTGGCCCGCAACGTGACGCCGGAGCAGCGGGCGCTGCTGGCGAAGATCGCGTCGCTGTCGGAGACCACCACCGGCCTGATCCGCTCGGTGAAACTCATCACGATCGAGCTGCGGCCAGGCGCGGTGGACGAGCTGGGCCTGGCGAAGACGCTGCGGTCGGCGGCGAGAGACTTCGAAGGCAGCGTGGGCATCCCGTGCCGGTTCAGGACCAACGCGGCAGGCGTCCCGTTCAACCGTCCCGCGGCGATCGCCGTGTACAGGATCGTACAGGCGGCCCTGACCAATGTCGCCCGCCACGCACGCGCGGCGCACGCGACGGTCACGCTCATGACGAGCGCGCTCGCCCTGACGGTCACGGTGACGGACGACGGAAGAGGGATCAGCAAGAAGCTCGTCGACAGCCGGGGCTCGCTGGGCATCATCGGCATGCGGGAGCGCGTCCTCGCGCTCGACGGCACCTTCACGCTCGCCGGGTCGAAACGCGGGGGCACGACGCTGAAAGTCCGGTTCCCGCTCTCCCGGGTCGTCCTCGAACCCGGCCCCGCGGCCTGAACGGACCGACGATGATGTGCGCCGAGCCTGCCGCATTCCTGGCCGTGTGCTGAAGAGGACAGCCGCCCCTGCCGGGTCGTGCCTACCATGCATGAGGGAAGTACCCCATGGAGGGTCAAATGCCTGGCACACGTTTCAACACTCCTTCCGGAGCGAGATGGACCGACTGCATCGGTCGACGCCTGCGTGGTTCCGTAACGCGGGTGGGGGCTCTGACGTTCCTGCTTGTCGCGGTGGTCTGGGCGGCAGACGGGCGCACGCTCCTGAAACCCGGCTGGAACATGTTCTCGCCGCAGCAGGACATCGAGGTGGGCCAGCAGGTGTCGCCGGACGCCGAGCGTCAGTTGCCCATGCTCAACAACGCCCGCGTGGACAACTACGTCAACGCCCTGGGGCGCCGGCTCGCCTCCAACGCGCCTGGAGAGCCTTACCCGTATCGCTTCAAGGTCGTGAACGACTCTGCGATCAACGCGTTCGCGCTCCCCGGCGGGCCGATCTACGTCAACCGGGGCGTGATCGAAGCGGCCGACAACGAGTCGCAGCTGGCGGGCGTGCTGGCCCATGAGATCTCGCACGTCGCCCTGCGCCACGGCACCAACCAGGCGAGCAAGGCCTCTGCGGCACAACTCCCGCTGGCGATCCTGGGCGGCTTGATCGGCAGCGACTCCACCAAGTCAGCCCTGGCGCAACTCGGCGCGAGCTTCGCGGTGAATTCCATCCTGCTGAAGTACTCGCGCTCGGCCGAAAGCCAGGCCGACATCATGGGGACCCAGATCCTTCACGACTCGGGGTACGATCCCCGCGCCATGGGGCAGTTCTTCGAGAAGATCGAGGCCCAGCAGGCGGGCCGCGGTCCGGTCGAGTTCTTCTCCAACCACCCGAGCCCGGACAACCGCATCGAACGCGTGGGCGAGGAGGTGACGGCGCTGGGCGGAGTGCGGCGCGACGACGCCACCAATTCCAGGGAATTCGACGACATCAAGCGCTACCTGCAGTCGATCCCGGGGTCGTCTCTCCAGGACCAGACGCAGCCTCGCACGGTCAGCGGAGCGGGCGCGGCTCCCGAACGGCCGTCGGGACGCTACGTGAGCGCTGAAAACTCCATCTTGCGAATCAGCCACCCCGACAACTGGCAGGTGCACGGACAAGGCGATGCGCTGACGATTGCGCCCCGGGGCGGCCTGGTCGGCGACGGGCAGGGAAATCAGGCGCTGGCCTATGGCGTCATCGTGAACGTCTTCGAGCCGCGGTGGACAAGCGCTGCCGGCCAGCAGTTACAGGGCCCCGGATACGGGCAGGGCTCCGCGCAGGCGTCCGCGACGCGGCTGGAGCAATCCACCGACCAGTTGGTTCAGGAACTGCGGCTGTCGAACCGGGACATGCGCGTGATTCGTCGTGGCGAGGCCATCCGCGTCGACGGCGCCCAGGCGCTGTCCACGCACTTGTCGAACAGCTCCCCTGTGGGCGGCCGCGAGACCGACTGGCTGGTCACGCTGGAGTACTCGGAGGGCCTGCTGTTTCTCGTGTTCACGGCCCCGGAGTCCGAGTTCCAGGCCTACGAAGGCCCGTTCCACGAGATGCTGCGCTCGGTCCGGATCAAACGGTAACCCCGGCACACCGGCGGCCGGCGTCTACTTGTCGGTCTTGGGTCCCTTGACAGTTTCCTGTTCCTGGGCGCCCTCCTGCCGGCTCACGACGAAGTGGCCCTTGCCCGGCAGCTTGACCTGGGCCAGGATCCGCGCGGACCCGACCACGTCGAACATCAGTTCTGGCCGGTCGAAATTGCGGTCGTTGAGTTTCTTGGTGTCCGGGAACTCGACGGCCGCCCCGCCTTCCGCCGCCGTCAGGACCACGTTGCCGTTCTCGGCGACATCGACGGTGTAAGTGCCCGCGCTCAACGTCTTGCCCGCCGCGACGAAGGAGAACTTGACGTTGACGCCCGGCGCCTGGGCGGACGCCCACGCACCTCCTGCAATGACCAGTGCCAGAATAATGACGCTGCTGCGGATGATACGGCCGTTCATAAGGACCTCTGGGTTGGATGGGTAGCCCGTTCGGTGGGGTCCGCTCGGTGCTTCGCCTGTTCCCGCCTGGCTGTTACTGCCGGACGGGGCCTTTGGGAGGAAATACGATCGCCGGTCCCGATCTGTTTACCGGGCTCGGGCCGGCAGGGTCGGCCTCGGCGGCCCGGCCCGGCCCGGCCCGGCCCGGCCGCGGGGGTATAATCCGGGCGTTCGGCTCCTATCTGGAGG
>JAWOGY010000011.1:0-12384 GCA_046496425.1 Vicinamibacterales bacterium | reverse complement strand
CCCCAGACGTCCCGCGCCCCCCAGGCCGGGGTGGTGGCGACCGACATCGTGTCGTATTACACGTCGATTATCGGCGACTCGCCGTATCCCGACCTGACGCTCGCCCTCGTCGAGAAGGATCTGCCGGGCGGCCACAGCCCGGCGTACCTGGCGGTGCTCTACCAGCCGCTGCCGACGGCCGCCTCGAACTGGTCGGGCGACCCGGCGGCATTCATCGCCTTCCCGGAATACTTCATCGCGCACGAGGTGGCCCACCAGTGGTGGGGCCAGGCGGTGGGCTGGCGCACGTATCACGATCAGTGGATCAGCGAAGGCTTCGCCCAGTACTTCGCCACGCTCTACGCCCGCCATCGCCGCGGCGACGACCTCCACGCGGCCCTGCTCCGCCGCATGGCGAAATGGGCCCGCGACCAGGGGAAGGCGGGCCCGATCTCGCTCGGCTACCGCCTCGGCCACATCCAAGGCGACAGCCGGATTTTCCGGGCGGTCGTGTACAACAAATCGGCGGTCGTGCTGCACATGCTCCGCCGCCAGATCGGCGACGACGCATTTTTCAGAGGGCTCCGCCGGCTCTACTTCGGGTCGCGATTCAGCCGGGCGGATACCGACGATGTCCGGGCGGCGTTCGAAAAGGAGAGCGGCGGGAATCTCGAGCGCTTCTTCGACGCCTGGATCTACGGCTCGGGCACCCCGGCGGTGGCGTACTCGTGGGCGCCGGCGGCCGACCTCGAGCAGCGGGCGGTGGCCCTGCGCGTCGAGCAGCGCGGCAAAGACAGC
This sequence comes from Vicinamibacterales bacterium, assembly GCA_046496425.1. GTDB lineage: Bacteria > Acidobacteriota > Vicinamibacteria > Vicinamibacterales > JAKQTR01 > JAKQTR01. The sequence goes on along the minus strand of JAWOGY010000011.1, from coordinate 11,607 downwards.
GAGTTCCCCGTCACGGTCACGCTGGAATACGCGGGCGGCGCATCCGAGGACACCCAGATCATCGTCCGCGAGCGGACCGCCGAGTTCCGGCTGCCGATCAAGGGACAACTGCGCAACGTCACGCTCAACCGCGACGGCCTGACGCCGTTGGAGGTGGTGGGGCGGTAGGGGCTAGGGGCTAGGCGCTTGGGGCTAGTCGAACGCGGCTGTCGCCGCGTGGGTGGTGCGTCCAACTGCGCAGCGTTTCCCGGCGCGAAGCGCGACTGACTAGCGCCTAGCGCCCAGTCCCTAGGCCCTAGTATGATCCCCCCATGGAAACCGTCTCCCTGAAGATCGACGGCCGCGACATCACCGTGGCCAAGGGCAAGACCATCCTCGAGGCCGCCCTCGACAACGGCATTCCCATCCCCTTCTACTGCTATCACCCGGGCATCGGCGTCGATGGCTCCTGCCGCGTCTGCATCGTCAGGGTCGAGAAGATGCCGAAGCTGCAGACCTCGTGCTCGACGTTGTGCACCGACGGGATGGTGGTCGACACGTGCAGCCCGGAGGTGGTGCAGGCCAGGGCGAGCGTGTTCGAATTCCTGCTGATCAACCACCCGCTCGACTGCCCCGTCTGCGACAAGGGCGGCGAGTGCCCGCTGCAGGACTATTCCTACATGTTCGGGCCGGCGGGCAGCCGGATGGAGTTCCCGCGCCGCATCTTCGACGGCGAGGGCGTGCGCGCGGACGTGGACTTCGGGCCGACGCTCATGCTGAACCGCAACCGCTGCATCCTGTGCACCCGGTGCGTCCGGTTCATGAAGGACATCGACGGCGACGCGCAGATCGGCGTCATCGATCGCGGCGTGCGAAGCGAGCTCGCCACGTTCGGGGAGCGCGGCGTGCACACGCTCATCTCGGGCAACCTGGCGGATGTGTGCCCGGTGGGCGCCATCACCACGCGCGACTACCGCTTCCAGTCGCGGCCCTGGGACAACCCGCTGGCCGTCGACACCACGTGCACGCTGTGCTCGAAAGGCTGCAGCACGACGGCCTGGCTCAAGGCGATGCCGGAGTGGGCGAAAGGCGCGCGCCTCATCCGCATCACGCCGCGGTTCAATCCCGACGTGAACGGCTACTGGATGTGCGACATCGGACGGTTCCAGTACCACTGGGTCGAAAGCGAGGCGCGCCTCACGACGCCGCTCGTGCGGCAGGCATCGGGCGCGCAGGCGAAGTCGACGTGGGGCGGCGCGCTCGCCAGGGTGCGCGAGACGCTGCTGCCGATCGTGCAAGACGAACCGGCGGCGCTTCGCGTGCTCGTGTCGGCCCACGCGTCGCACGAGGAACTGTTCGCCATCCGCCAGTTCGTGGCGCAGATTCCAGGCGCGAGCCCCGATTCGGCGGTGGCCGTGTCGTGGCAATCCTCGGCGAAGGTGCAGCCCGCCGCGACGAAATTCAAGGTGCCGCCGGTTGACGCGCCCAACGTGGCCGGCGCACGGGCAATGGGCTTCCGCGTGCCCGAAGGGGCCGAGGCCGTCTGCGACATCTCCGGCCTCCGCGCAGAAGTCGAGTCGGGCGCGGTGAAGGCGCTCTACGTGGTCGATCCCGGGCCCGAAGGCAGCATCGGCGACCTCCAATGGGTGATCGACGCGCGCGGCGCAGGCACACTGCCGCTCCTCATCGTCCAGGGCGTGCTGAAGTCGCCGCTCGCCGCCGCGGCCGACGTCGTGCTCCCCGGCGCGGCGTGGGTGGAGAAGGACGCCACCTACACGAACGACCGCGGGATCATGCAGGCAACCGCGCGCGTAATGGCGCCCCCGGTCGAGGCGCACGAGGACTGGCGCGTCATCGCCGACGTGGCCACCGCAGCCGGCATGACAACGAGCTACACGGACGCCGCCGCCGTTCGCGCAGCCATCGCCGAAGCCATGGGCGGCGATCCGGCCCTTGCCGCGATCACGTCGCTGACGTTCGCGAAACCGCTTCCGGCGCAGGCCTGGCTCAACGTGTCGAACCCCTCCGAGCGATGGAAGTGGGATCATATGTTCCAGGATCTCGCGCCGGTCAAAGGGACGCCTGTGCTCGTGCGCGGAGACCTGACGCACGAGGAGTAGGCGGGGACAGAAGCAAGAAGCAAGAAGCAAGAAGGGCCAACTGACGTTCGTCAGAAGCAAGAAGGCAGAGGACGGTGACGCGCCGCCGACCCTCGGCGAGGCGGTGGGTGGACAGGACCCGCCGCCGAGCGCAGATCGGCGCGACTGACACCATGAAGAAACTCCTCCTCGTTCTACTGACAGTCGTCGTGGCCGCCTCGGTTAGCCTCTCCGCGCAACTGCAGAGGCCGAAAGCCGCGGTGACGCCGATCGTCGAGCGCCAGGCCGCAGCCGGCGGCGGCCCCGTGCGCCTCGCGCTCAAGGTGTCGCTGCCCGAGACCCTGCACACGCAGTCGAACAAGCCGCTCGACGCGACGCTCATTCCCACGGTGCTCACCGTCGATGCCCCGGCCGGCGTGACGGTGGACGAGATCGTCTACCCGGCGGCCGTCGAACTGAAGCAGCAGGGTCTCGACGAGCCTCTCCTGGTGTTCGAGCACGAGTTCCTGATCGGCGTGCAGGTGACGCTCGGCCCGGGCGTCGCCGCTGGCGACCTCGCGCTGCCGGCTCGCCTGCGCTACCAGGCGTGCAACGACATGATGTGCTTCTCGCCGGCCACCGAAGAGTTCGCGTGGACCATCCGCGTCGTGCCGGCAGGGTCGGCAGGAACGGCGATTGACGCCGCCGTAGACTCCGCGTTCGCGTCCATCGCGTTCGGCCGGGGCGAAAAGCCCGCGGCGGCAACACCCGGGGCATCGGGCCAGGCGCCGGCCGGGCCGGCCGACAGCACCGACGTGGTGAAGGCACTCGAGGGCTTCACCGTCCTCGGCACGACGGGCGGCTACCTCGGCGTCGACGACTTCCTCACCTTCATCCGCAACGCCGAAACGGGCGTGAAAGAGCGCGGACTGTTCGAAGGGCGCGGCCCGCTCGCCATCCTGCTCATCGTCCTCATCGGCGGCCTCGCCCTGAACCTCACGCCGTGCGTGCTGCCGATGATCCCGATCAACATCGCCATCATCGGCGCCGGCGCCCAGGCCGGTTCGCGCGCGCGCGGATTTCTGCTCGGATCGGCGTACGGCGCCGCCATGGCCCTCGTTTATGGCCTCATCGGCCTCGTGGTGATCCTGACGGCCGGCACCTTCGGCACGATCAATTCGTCGCCGTGGTTCAACCTCGGCATCGCGATCCTCTTCGTGGTGCTCGCCCTCGCGATGTTCGACGTCCTGGTGATCGACTTCTCGCGCCTCGGCAGCCGCTTCAAGCCCGGCGCCAGCCGCGGCTCGATAGCCCTCGCGTTCACGATGGGCGCCGTCGCGGCATTGCTCGCCGGCGCGTGCGTCGCCCCGGTCGTCATCCAGGTGGTGCTCTTCTCGAGCAACCTCTACGCGGCGGGCACGACACTCGCCCTGGCGCTGCCGTTCTGCCTCGGCCTCGGCATGGCGCTGCCCTGGCCCTTCATCGGCGCCGGCATCGCCGCGCTGCCGAAGCCCGGCGTGTGGATGGTGCGCGTGAAACAGGCCTTCGGCGTCTTCATCCTCGCCACGGCCCTCTACTACGGCTACCAGGCCTACACGCTCTTCGCGAACCGCTGGGTCGATCCCGCGGAGGTGCAGGCCAGCGTCGAGGAGCAGCTCAAGTCCGGCTGGGACAGCTCGCTGGCCCGGGCCATCAGTACCGCGCGCGCCGAACAGAAGCCGCTTCTCATCGACTTCTGGGCCACCTGGTGCAAGAACTGTTTGACGATGGACAGGACGACCTTCGAGGACGAGCGGGTGAAAGCCGCGCTCGAGGGCTACGTGAAGGTGAAGTTCCAGGCCGAGGATCTCGACGCGCAGCCCGCGAAGGCGCTGATGCAGAAGTTCGACGCCGTCGGCCTGCCGACCTACGTCATCCTGCGGCCGAACCCGTGACAAGCGATCGCCGCCTTGTCTCCACCCTCCTCAAGGTCGCCATCACCGCCGCGCTGTACGCCGCCGTCTTCTACAAGACCGACATCGGCGAGATATGGGCGCGATTGCAGACCGTCAGCCTGGGATGGGTCGCCCTGGGCGTCGCGGCCTACGCCGGCGGCCAGTGCCTGAGCGCGTGGCGCTGGTGGCTGCTGCTGCGCCCGGTGCACTTGGCGGTGCCGTACGGGCGCATGGTCGCGTTCTACTTCATCGGCATGTTCTTCAATCACTTCCTCCCGACCATCGTCGGCGGCGACGCGGTGAAGGCCATCCTGCTCACGCGCGAGACCGGCGCGCCCGCCCGGTCGACCATGAGCGTGTTCATGGAGCGCAACGTGGGCCTGTTCGCCCTGCTCACCATCGCCACCGCTGCCGCGTTTGTCGCGCCGCCGGTTGAGGTGCGGGGCTTCAACCTGCTCCAGTTGACGCTTCTCGTGTTCGCCGGCTTCGTCGCGGCGAACATCGTCCTGGCCAGCCGGCCCGCGTACCGGCTCGTGGACTACCTCGTGGCGCTGACGCCGCTTGCGCGGATCCGGTCGCGCGCCGCGTCGCTCTACGACGCGCTCGTGCCCTACCGCGACGCGCGGTGGAGAGGCCTTCTCGCGGCCGCCACGGCGCAGTCGTTCCTGTTCCAGGCGGTCGTCATCCTCGTGGTATTCTTGAACGCCGAAGCGCTCGACGTGCATCCCCCGGTGGCGTCGCTGGCCGTCTTCGTGCCCCTGATCTCGCTGGCCGGCATGCTGCCGATCAGCGTCAACGGCCTGGGTCTCCGTGAAGCTCTGTATGTGCTGCTGTTCGGGCGGATAGGCGTCGCTTCCGACGCAGCCGTGTCCATGGCCGTGCTGTACTTCGCTGTCACGCTCGTCGCTAGCCTGCCGGGCGGCGTCGTCTACGCGCTGCAGCGCGGGCCCCGGAGCCTGTCGGGGGGAACCTGATGAAAAGTCGAGGCATGCGGGTGCTGGTCGTCGTCCTGGCCGTCGCGGTCCTGGCCGGCGCCGGCGCGGGCGTGTGGGAACTGGAACAGCGCATCGCGGCGGCGCAGTCGAGAACCGACGCCTTCGAGCGCGACGCGCGGGAAGCGGTGGTGGCGCTCGCCGGGTGGCGCGCCGCCCAGCAGGCCTACGTGGCCGAGGGCCAGCCCGCCGAGGTGTGGATCACGAAGGCCGCCGAGATTGGCGACCCCATCGGGCCGAAGCTCGCAGCGCTGCGCGCGGCGGCCGGGACCGCCGAGGCGCAGGGCGTGCTCGAGTCGGCCATCGAGGCCTTCTCGGCGCTCGCGCACAACGACGCGCGGGCCCGCGGATACCTGCGAGCGGGGCAGGTCCTCTCGGCGTCGGATGTGATCTTCGTCGAAGGGGCCTCTCTGCGTGAACGGGCCATTCAAGGCGTCGATACCGCGCGCGGACAGGAGCGCGTGGCCGGCGCGGTCGCCCTGGAGGGAATGCGCCGCTGGGAGCTCATCGTCCTGGGCGCGGGCGCGGCGCTCGTCCTGCTGCTGATGCTGGCGCTCGTGCCCATCCCGCGCGCCGGGGAGCGGGATGCCGAAGCCGCTGACGCGGAAGCCGGAACCGCGGAGGACGCCGCGGTGCTCCCCGCGAAGGGCGGCGGCCTGAATCTCTCCCGTGACTTCGGAGACGCGGTCGTCAGGCGGGCGCAGCCGGTGCCGGACGAAGCGCCGGCGCCCGTGCCGGACCGCGCGGCCGCCGGCGCGAAGGAAGACGCGCTCGGGCCCATCGACTTCGGCCTCGACACCCCGGCGCCCGCGAAGGCTCCAGACCTCGACGCGGTGGCCGACCTCTGCTCGTCAATGGCGCGGGTGCAGGACACGCGCGAACTGCAGGGGCTCCTGGAGCGCACCGCCAAGGCGCTCGACGCGACGGGCGTCATCGTGTGGATGCCCGACGGAGCGCAGGGCAGCCTCAGGCCCGTGCTCGCCCACGGGTACGCCTCGCTCGCCCTGTCGCGCATGGGCATCATCAGCCCGGCCGCCGACAACGCCACGGCCACGGCCTACCGCACCAAGAGCGTGGTGGTGGTGCCATCCGAGGTGCTCGCGAGCGGCGCGGTCGTGGCCCCGCTGATCAGTTCCGAAGGCTGTTCGGGCGCGATGGCCGTCGAGCTTCGCGAGGGCGTCGAAGCCACGCCCCAGCTGCGCGCCATCGCCACCATCGTGGCCGCCCAGCTGTCGACGATGTTCACGCCCGGGGCCGTGACGGCGGCCCCGAAGGCCGAGGCTCAGACAGCCGACCGGCTGTCGTGAACGCCCGTGCCGACTGAAGAGGTCCTCGACCCGGCGGTTGTGGCCGAACTGCGCCGGGCCCAGGACGCGTTCGGCAATCCCGAGTTCATCCGTCAGCTCGTCGAGTTGTTCCGGTCTGCCACGCCCGGGAAACTGGACCAGGTGCGCGAAGCCCTCGCCGCCGGGGATGCCGCATCCATCGAGCGAGTCGCCCACGCGCTCAGAAGCAGTTGCGGCATGCTGGGCGCCTCGCGCATGGCCGACGCCGCCGCACGAATGGAAGAGTCGGCCGCGAAAAGCGACCTGGCCGCCGCCGCCGCCGCGTTCCAGGACGTCGAGCGCGACGTGCCCGCCGTCCTCGCCGCCCTCTCGCAGCTCTGCTTGCCCTGAGCGAGCCAGATAGCGAGCGAGTCGAAGGGAGTCCCGTGCCCCGTCCTCGGTCACCCACGCCCTGCGGCCGGTTGTCCTACGCCGGCCGTCCCACCACGACCGCCCGGCGAGCCGGGGCTTTGCGGGGCTCGAGGGTCGCCTTGAGCGAGAGCGGCTTCTTGTCTCGCGTCACGCCAACGGTGACTTCGCCTTCTTTGTCGGCCAGCTCCTTGACGAGCTCGGATGACGATGACACGGTCTTGCCGTTGACAGTGCCAATCACGTCGCCCGCCTTGATGCCGGCTTTGGCCGCCGGGGTGTCGACCTGGACGCTGTTGACGAGCAGGCCGTCTTTCACGCCGAAGTAGGCGGCCAGTTCAGGCGTCAGGTCCTGCACGTTCACGCCAAGGCGGCCGCGGCCGGTCGAAAACACATAGTTGCCGGCGCCGCCCTCACCGAACCATTGCAAAAGATCCCCTTCCGGGACCGGGGTTGGCGTTCGCTGCTGCCAGCGCAGCGTGCTCCCGGGCGGGAGAGCCGGCTTGCCTGGCGCGGGCGTCCGGCGCTCCAGGTGGAACTGCTGCGGGCCCTCGCGGTCCACGTGCACGTTGAACACGTTCTCCGCTTCGGCCGGCGCCACATCGAGATCCATGCGCTTGCCGTCGCGCACGACGCCCATCTTCACCTGCCGGCCGGCCACCGTCTCGCGCACGAGACGCGTGAGCTGCGCCGCGCTGCGCACGTTTTCGCCGTCGAACTGCACCACCACGTCGCCGGCCTTCACGCCGGCCTTCTCGGCGGCCGACGCGCTGGTCACCTCGTCGACCACCACGCCATTCGGTGTCGAGAGCTTGAGTTTGGCGAGGTCGTCCTTGCCCAGATCGCGGATCTGGACGCCGAGGCGCGGCCCGCCGCCAATGGCCGCGATCATCGGCGCGGCCTGGATGGCGTGGGTCGTCACCCTCGGAGCCTGACCGGGCCGTTTCTCCACCTGCTGGCCGGCCGCCGAGACCGCCGGCGTCAGCCAGACCGTGGCCGCCGCCGCTGCCACCAGCACCGCGAGCGCCACACCAATCGCCTTCCCTGCGCGCATATTCACCTCCTGCTTCGGACTGCATCTACTCAGACGAGCCGACAGGAATAATAGTCGGCTCGGGATCAGGCGCTAGGGGCTAGGGGCTAGGGGCTAGGGGCTAGGAGTTGGTAGTTAAGCTGTTGAGCTGTCACCCACGCGGCGACAGCCGCGTCCGACTAGCGCCCAGCGCCTAGTCCCTGGCCCCTGTTGGGCCGATAATCCCGAGGTATGGTGCCTCAAGACCCGAAGGCCGGCCCGGCCCTGCCCGATCGCGACGACCCGGAAGCGGCCCTGCGCGACGCGCGCCAGCGCTTCCTGGCGACGTTTCCGAAGCGGTCCGATTCGATTGGCCTGCTGCTCGCCACTGTCTCCACCATTGGCGCCCGCGGCCCGGTGCTGCCCCTGCGCCACGCGGTCCACCGGCTGACTGGCCTGGCGGGCATGCTGGGCTTCCCCACCGTGACGGCCCGCGCCCGCGACCTCGAGCAGATGCTCGACCTCATCGACACGGGCGGGTTCGACGCGAGCCGCGCCAGCCTGCTGTTCGAGGCCATGGAACAGGCCTTCACCGACGACCTCGCGAGCCCTCCCGACTGGGTGGGCCCGGGCGCCCTGGCGCGCGGCAGCGGCCTCATCATGGTGGTCGAAGACGACGAGGATCAGCGCGAGGTGGTGTGCATCAACCTCGAGGCCGCCGGGTACGGGACGCTGCAGGTGCCGGACGGCGATTCGGCGATCGAGGCCGCCCGCGCCGGCAAGCCTGCGCTGATCCTGCTCGACGCGAACCTGCCTGGCGTGGACGGCTACACCGTGTGCCGGATGCTCAAGAACGACGCCGCGCTGGCCTCGATCCCGGTGCTCTTCATCACCACGCGATCGAGCCTCGACGACCGCGCCGTCGGCCTCACGCTCGGCGCCGACGACTACCTCGTGAAGCCGGTGGACATGTCGGAGCTGATGCTGCGCGTCCAGGTGCTGCTCGCAAGGCTTGCCTCGACGAAGCCGAGGGAGGAAAGCGCCGGGCCGGACCGAGGCGAAGTCGGGCGCTGGTCGAAGCCGAGGGAGCAACAATGAAAGTGCTTCTCGCTGAAGACGAACCCGACGTCCAGCTCATCGCCCGCCTGTCGCTGAAGAAGGCCGGGTTCACGGTGGTGACCGTGGGCAACGGCGTCGAGGCGCTCGAGCGTGTCGCCGACGAGCGTCCTGATGTTATCCTCCTCGACTGGATGATGCCCGACATGGACGGCTACGAGACGTGCCGGCGGCTGAAGGCCAATCCCGACACCTCCGCCATCCCCGTGATCTTCCTCACGGCGCGCGTGCAGGAAGCCGAGGTGGCGCGCGCGATTGCGCTCGGCGCCGTCGGGTGCATCGGGAAGCCGTTCGACGCCCTCGCGCTGGGCACACAGGTGCTGGAGCTGCTGAAACCCAGGTGAGCATCCGCGCCCGCATCTTCGCCGTGGTCGGCGTGGTGATTGCCGCCGCCTTCCTGCAGACGCTCATCGTGCTGCGGGTCGAGGATCGGCGCGCGACCGCCGCGGCCGCGCTCGATCGCTCGCTCTGGCGGCTCGAGAACCAGGCCGATCTGGGGCGCCTCCTCGTCGAGCTCGACGCCTCGGAGAGCGATCGCCTGTGGGGCCTCTACGAGCGCACGGTGGCGCTTCTGCCCGACGCGCTCGACTCTCCCGAGTCGAAGCGCGACCTGGCCGCAATTGACGCCCTTGTCCGCGACTGGCGCGCGGCGCCGCCCGGCGACGCCCGCGCGGCGATGATGATGCGCATCCGGGGCGAGTTCGACCGATTCGCCAGCCGCGAGCGCAGCCGCCTCGGCGAAGAGCGCATCAGGGTGAACAGCCAGTCGCTGCAGTCGACGCTGCTCACGCTCGGCATCCCCGCCGTCGCCATCGTCATGCTGCTCGTGCTCGTGGCCGTCCTGGCGCGCATTCTGCTCGATCCGCTCGCCGCCATCGCGAACTCCGCCAGGCAGATCTCGGGCGGCAACTTCGACGTGACGCTGCCGCGCGAGTCGACGGACGAACTCGGCGATCTCGTGCGCGCGTTCCGCGAGATGATCACGGGCGTCCAGCGCCGCCAGCGCGAGGTGACCGAGGCCAGGAACAAGGCCGAGCGGGAGCACGAACGCCTCAAGGCGACGATTGAAACCGTGCCCGTCGCGCTGGTCATCGTGGACGCGGAAACCGGCCGGATCGCCCTGCGCAACCGCGCTGCCGGCGCGCTCATCGGCAGCGAGCCCGGCGACGATGCCGCGCGCAAGGCGTACTGGGGGGCGTTCCGGGTGACCACGCGGGACGGAGCGCCGGTGGACGTGCGGGCGTGGGGCGCGGAGCGCGTGCTCCAAGGCCAGACGATTGTCGGCGAGGAACTCGTCGTACATCACCCGGACGGCCGGGAAATCCCCATGCTCGTCAGCGCCGCACCGCTACGCGAGGAGGACGGGCGGAGCACGGGCGCGGTGGCGGCGTTCCAGGACATCACGAGCCTCTACGAGGTCGACCGCCTCAAGAGCGAGTTCGTGTCGATCGTGTCGCACGAGCTGCGCACGCCGCTCACCTCCATCAAGGGCGCGCTGCAGCTGCTCATCGACGAGGGCATGGCGGCCGACCCGGACCATTCGATGCTGCTCAACGTGGCGCTCTCGAACACCGAGCGCCTCGTGCGGATCATCAACGACATCCTCGACATCTCGAAGATCGAGGCCGGCAAGCTCGAGCTGAACGCACGGCCGCTCGCCGTGGCCGACGTGGTGAAGCAGTCGATCCAGAACGTGGAGCCGATCGCCCGCAACGCGCTGGTCACGCTCCGCACAGAGATCGAGGCGGACGTGCCGGATGTCCAGGCCGATCTCGACCGCCTCATCCAGGTGCTCGTAAACCTGCTCTCGAACGCGCTGAAGGCGGCCCCGCCGCGCTCGGAGGTCACGCTGGCCGCGAAGCAAGCCGGCGGCGGCTTCGTGGCGTTCTCCGTGACCGACCGCGGCGCGGGCATCGCGCCCGACAAGCTCGGCCTGCTCTTCCAGAAGTTCCAGCAGCTTGACGGCGCCAACACCCGCAAGGCCCGCGGCACGGGCCTCGGCCTCGCCATCGTCAAGGCGCTCGTCGAGATGCAGGGAGGGCAGGTGGCGGTGGAGAGCGCCGTGGGGAACGGGTCGACGTTTGCGGTGACGGTGCCTGCAGCTAGGGGCTAGGGACTAGGCGCTAGGGGCTAGTCAGCTGAGCTGTTGAGCTGTCACTCACGCGGCGAGAGCCGCGTCCCACTAGCGCCCAGCGCCTAGTCCCTAGCCCCTATATCCCGTACGTCCTCCGCAGCAGCCTCGCGATGCGGAGCTTCAAGTCGACAGGCAAGAACGGCTTCGCCATGTAGTCGTCGGTGCCGATGAGATAGCCCTTCGTGCGGCTGTCCTGGTCGGCGCTCGCCGTGAGCATCAGGATCGGCACGAACGCCGTCCGCACGTCGGCCCGCAGGGCGCGGCAGGTGTCGAAGCCGTCCATGCGCGGCATCATCACGTCGAGGACCACCAGGTCGGGCGTGGCCTCTTTGGCCTTCTCGACGGCGGCCATGCCGTCTTCGGCCTGCACCACGTCTACCGGCACGTGCAGCTTGCGCAGCGTGGCCGTCACAATCATCCTGATGTCCGCGTCATCGTCCACCACGAGCGCGCGCAGCGGGCGGCGGCCGGCCAGCGGGTCGACGGTCCGCGGCGGCGGTGCCGGAGCCGCGGCGGGTGCCGGAGCCGGGGCTGCCGCGGGCGCAGCGGGCGCGGCTGCTGCCTGAACCGGCGCGGGGGCAGGCGCGGGAGCTGGCGCGGGAGCTGGCGCAGGCGGCGGCGCGGGCGGTGCCGCGGCGCCCTGCGGCCGCGCCTTGGCGTCAAGGTCG
>JAWOGY010000136.1:0-28162 GCA_046496425.1 Vicinamibacterales bacterium | reverse complement strand
TCGAGGCGCGGCAACCCGCGGCTGCCTTCCTCGTGTTCGCCGAGGATCGCACGCGCCCGATCAAGATGGCATCCGACCTGCCGCTGCGCTGGGTGAGGAGGGGAGCGGGCGCTCCCTTCACGGGCGACGCCATGCGCGGCGAGTTCTATCCCTTCCAGTTCGGGGTGTACGCGGCGCGCCAGGGCCTGGCTGGCGTCAGCGTGACCTTCGGCGGCTTGAAGCGGAAGGGGGGCGGCGGCGGCCTGCCATCCTCTGCGTTTACCTGCATCAACCTGAGCGGTGTCGATTCCGCCGCGCAGCCGTTTGCGCGCGCGCTGGCCGTTCCGAAGGGCCAGATCCAGGCCGTGTGGTGCGGCGTGCAGGTGCCCGAACACGCTCAGGCCGGCGATTACACCGGCTCGGCAACGGTCTCGGCGCAGGGTGTGTCGCCAGTGACCGTGCCGATGACCATCCGCGTGTCGCCCACCATCATCCCGGCTCATGGCGACGATGAGCCGTGGCGGCTGTCGCGGCTCCGGTGGCTGAACTCGACGATGGCCGTCGATGACGAACTGGTGAAGCCGTACACGCCCGTCACCATCACGGGCCGCACGGTCGGGGTGCTCGGCCGGACGGTGACGCTGAACGCGCTGGGATTCCCCGATCAGATCGAGAGCCGCTTCGCGACCGAGATGACCCACCTCGCCCATCAGGGCCGGAAGGTGCTGGCGGGCCCGGTGGCTCTTGTCGTGCAGCGCGCCGACGCGGCTCTCGCGACATGGAAGGGCGGCGGCGTCACCTTCACGAAGCAGGCGCCGGGCGCCGTGGCGTGGCGGGCGACGGGCGAGGCCGGATCGCTCAGCATGGCGACGTCGGCCCAGATGGACTTCGACGGCAACATCGAGTTCACCGTGGCGGTCCGCGCCTCGCGCACGACGCCGGTCGAGGACATCCGGCTCGACATCCCCATGGCGGCCGACGTCGCCCGGTTTCTCATGGGCCTCGGCTTCAAAGGCGGCAAGCGGCCGGCCAGTCTCGACTGGACGTGGGACGTCAAGAACAACCAGGACTCGGCGTGGATTGGCGATATCAACGCCGGCCTGCAGTTCACGCTGAAAGACGACAAGTACGTCCGGCCGCTCAACACGAACTTCTACACGCTCAGGCCGCTGGTGATGCCGGCGTCGTGGTTCAACGGCGGAAAGGGCGGCTGCCGGCTGGCGGAGAAGGGCGCGGCGACGTACCTGGTGAGCTGCTACAGCGGCGCCCGCACGATCGCGCAGGGCGAGACGCTCTACTTCAACTTCCGGCTCCTGCTCACGCCGTTCAAGCCGCTCGATACGGCCGCCCAGTTCGGCGCGCGCTATTTCCACGCGTTCAAGCCGGTCGACGAGGTGGCCCGGCAGGGCGCCAACGTGGTGAACGTGCACCACGCGAACGCCATCAATCCCTACATCAACTACCCGTTCTTCCGCCCGGCGGAGATGAAGGCCTACATCGACCGCGCCCACGCCGAGCGGCTGCGCGTGAAAATCTACTACACCGTGCGCGAGCTGGCGAACCGCGCGCCCGAGGTGTTCGCGCTGCGCAGCCTCGGCGGGGAGATCTTCGCGCCCGGCCCGGGCGGCGGCTACTCGTGGCTGCAGGAGCACCTCGGCTCGGACTACATCGCCGCATGGTTCGTGCCCCAGCTCAAGGACGCCGCCATCGTCACGAGCGGCGTCTCGCGCTGGCACAACTTCTACGTCGAGGGGCTCGACTGGCTCGCCCGCAACGTCGGCATCGACGGCCTGTACATCGACGACGTGGCGTTCGACCGGCTGACGATGAAGCGGGTGAGAAAGGTGCTGGATCGGCACAGGCCGGAAGCGCTGATTGACCTGCACTCGGCCAACCAGTACAACGTACGCGACGGGTTCGCCAGCAGCGCCAACCTCTACCTCGAGCACTTTCCGTACCTGGACCGCCTCTGGTTCGGCGAGTACTTCGACTACAACTCGGCCCCCGACTACTGGCTGACGGAGATCTCCGGCATCCCGTTCGGATTGATGGGCGAGATGCTGCAGGACGGCGGCAACCCGTGGCGCGGCATGGTGTTCGGCATGACAGGCCGCCTGCCGTACTCCTCCGACCCGCGGCCGTTGTGGAAGGCCTGGGACGACTTCGGCCTGACGGGCAGCCGGATGATCGGGTTCTGGGTGCCGTCGAACCCGGTGAGACCCGGCCGTGACGACGTGCTCGCCACCGCCTACGTCCATGACGGCCGAACGATGATCGCGCTGGCGAGTTGGGCGAGGGAGCCTGTGGACGTGCGCCTGGCGATCGACTGGACGGCACTGGGGCTCGACCCGGCAAAGGTGCGCATGATGGCGCCGGCGATCGCCGGGTTCCAGGAGGGCCGGGCATTCGACGCGGCCGGGCCGATTCCGATTCAGCCCGGAAGAGGATGGCTCCTCGTTGTACAGTAGCGGTGCAACCCCGACGCATGCGCCCGGCGTAGATCTCAGTGGTTGATCCATTCGCCGCGATGCAGATGTTGCGGACAGGAGCACGCAGATGCTGATCGTACTTGGCGTTCTCGCCGTCGTCGTGATTGGGGGCATCGCCCTCTACAACTCCCTCGTCAAGCTGAAGGTCATGGTCGACAACGCGTGGTCGGACATCGACGTGCAGCTCAAGCGGCGCCACGACCTGATTCCGAACCTGGTCGAGACCGTGAAGGGGTATGCCTCGCACGAGAAGGGCACGTTCGAGGCCGTCGTCGCCGCGCGCTCGAAGGCGATGTCGGTTGCGACCCCGGAGGCCAGGGGCGAGGCCGAGCAGGGGCTGACGGCCGCGCTCGGCAAGTTGTTCGCGCTCGCCGAGGCGTACCCGCAGCTGCGCGCCGCCGAGAACTTCTCGCAACTGCAGGGTTCGCTCGCGCAGATCGAAGAGGCCGTCCAGAACGCCCGCCGTTACTACAACGCGGTCGTGCGCGACTTCAATACGAAGATCGCGCAAGTGCCCTGGAACATCTTCGCCTCGATCTTCAATTTCACGCGGCGGGAGTTCTTCCAGGTCGGCGACGAATCCGAGCGGGCGGTCCCGCAGGTGAAGTTCAACTAGGGGCGGCTCTGGAGCCGGCTGTCCCGAGGACGCGCATCATGACGCACCGGCATGTCGCCTTCGCTCTCGTGTGCCTGCTCGTGTGGCCGGTGGCCGCCGCGGGACAGCGATCGCTCGTGATCCAGCAATTCGACGCCGACGTCGGCGTCGGCCGCGACGGTGTCATCACCGTCACCGAGACGATCCGGCCGCGCTTCACCGGATCGTGGAACGGCCTGTATCGCACGATCCCGATCGAATACCGGACGCCCCAGGGCTTCACCTACGACCTCCGCCTGGACATCGAGTCGGTCACGGACGAGGCCGGGGCGCCGCTTCGATACGAATCGAGCCGCGAGCGGCACTACCGGAAGCTGAAGATCTGGATCCCCGACGCACGGGACGCGGTGAAGACCGCCGTGGTGCGCTACCGCGTGCGCAACGGACTGAAGTTCTTCGATGAGCACGACGAGCTCTACTGGAATATCACCGGCGACGAATGGGATGTGCCGATCGAGCGGGCGCGAGCCGTGATTCACCTCCCGCCGGATGTCACCGGCATCCGGGCCCACGCTTTCACGGGAGGCTACGGCTCGCAGGAGTCGGCGGCAGCCGTCTCGGAGGCCGGGACGACGCTGACCGTCGAGACCACCAGGGCTCTGAACTTCCGCGAAGGCGTCACCGTGGCCATTGCGTGGAACCCCGGCGTGGTGGCGCGTCCGACCGGGGCCGACAAGACCCGCGACTTCCTGTCGGCGAACGTGACCTTGCTCATCCCGTTCGTCGTGTTCGGTGTCATGTATTGGCTCTGGAACCGGAACGGGCGGGACCCGCGCCGGCAGCCCGTGGCGGTGCGGTACGAGCCCCCTGGCGGGCTCACGCCCGCCGAGGTCGGCACGCTGGTGGACAACAGCCCGGACATGCGCGACATCACGGCGACTGTCGTCGACCTTGCGGTGCGGGGATTCATCAGGATCAGGGAAACCCAGGAGGACCGGTTCCTGGGACTGGGCACGAAAACGGAGTACTCGCTCCAGTTGGTCCGGCCCGACAGCGAGTGGAAAGGGCTGAGACGCCACGAGGAGGCGCTCCTGCGCGCGGTGTTCGGAACGACAGCCGGACCGTCGCCTTCGCCGGCAGGCTCGGGGCCCGTCATCGACGAGGTCTCGATTGACGACCTCAAGAACCGCTTCTACAAGCACGTGCCGGAGATCAAGGAGCGGGTCTTCAGCCAGTTGATCGACCGGGGCTACTACCTGCGCCGGCCGGATCGCGTGAGAGCGACCTTCTTTGTCCTTGCGGGCGTCGTGGCGATCGGCGGCTCTGTGGTGAGCGGCATCGCGGATGCCGGGGCCGCGCCCTTCGTCGCGAGCATCCTCTCCGGCCTCATCATCGGTGTGTTCGGGTACCTCATGCCGGCGCGCACGGTCGAAGGCGCCCGGGCCCTCGAGGGCTCGCTCGGCTTCGAGGAATTCCTCGACCGCGTCGAAAGCGATCGGTTCGACCGCCTCATCAAGACGCCGGCGATGTTCGAGAAGTTCCTGCCGTTCGCGATGGCGCTCGGCGTGGAGCGGAACTGGGCTCGGGCGTTCGAGGGCATCTACACGAGCCAGCCGGATTGGTACGTCGGAGCGCATCCCGGGGCGTTCGGCCCGCGGGTGTTCGCCGCGTCGCTGGCGAACATGACGACGACCGCGAGCACCGCGATGACCTCGGCGCCGCGCAGTTCCGGCGGCTCTGGCGTCGGCGGCGGCGGGTTCTCCGGCGGCGGGTTCGGCGGAGGCGGCGGAGGCGGATTCTGATGCGAATCGTGCGAAGTGTGACGGCTGGTGTCGTCGTGTGCGTCGCCGCGGCTGCGGTGGGCGCCCTTTGTCCCGCCGCAGCGGGGCAGGCCCCGGCGCTGCAGGCCCCACCGCCTGGAAGTTCCCTGCCGTCAGGCCCGCTGCCTGCGGGGACCGCGCTGGCGCTCGCGGATCTTGCCGGACGCTTCGACGAACGCGCGGCAATGGACCTGGTCGTGTTCATGGACCAGTACTGGCGCAACGCCGCCAACGAAGGGTTCAACGCCTCACTTGACCGCATCAAGGCTCGCCTGGAGGCGTCCGGGTTCACGGCTCGCGCCGCGGCGCCGGCCGACGGCCCGTCGCTCTGGGTCGAGACGTTCGGCCGGGCGAACGGTTGGGACTACAGCGTCGGCACACTGTCGCTCGTGGGGCACGGGCAGAAGGCCGACGAGGTCCTGCTCTCGCGCGAGACGCATCGCGTCGCGTTGTGCATCAACTCGTTCTCGACGCCGCCCGCTGGCATCGTCGCGCCCATTGTGGACGTGGGACAGGGCACGAACCCGGCCGACTACGAGGGCAGGGACGTTCGCGGCGCGGTCGTGATCGGCGATGGGGGCGCGGGCAGGTTGTGGCAGATGGCCGTCGTGCAGCGGGGCGCCATCGGCGTCGTGTCCACGGCGCTGGAGGCCTACATCCGGCCCGGACCTCCAGGATCGCCCGAGGCATCGAAGCCGAGAGACCAGTGGGACGTCCTCCAGTGGGGGAGCGTGCCGTACGACGAGACAAAGCGCGCATTCGGCTTCAAGGCGACTCCGCGAGCGGCCGCGCGGATCCGGGCCCGGCTCGCAGAGGGGCCCGCGCGCGTGAAGGTGGACGTCACGTCCAGTTTCTCCCCCGGTCCCGTGCGGTCGCTCGTGGCGGAAATCCCGGGCGCGGTGAAGCCGGACGAGCGCGTGCTGCTTGTCGCGCACATCCAGGAGCCCGGCGCGAACGACAACGCGAGCGGGTGCGCGACGATGACCGAACTGGCGCGCGCCCTGCTCCAGAGCGTGCGCGACACGTCTGTTGCCGCCCCGGGCCGCACGCTGACGTTTCTCTGGGGCGACGAGATTCGCGCGAGCCGGCAGTGGATCGCGGACCATCCCGCCGAGGCGAAACAGGTCCGCTACATGTTCTCGCTCGACATGACCGGCGAGAACACGGCCCTGACCGGGGGGCCCTTCCTGATCGAAAAGGCGCCCGATCCGACCGCGGTCTGGCCCCGGCCATCGGATCCGCACACCGAGTGGGGCGGCAGCCCGGTGAAAGCCGAGGCGCTCAAGGGCACGCTCCTCAACGACCTGTTCCTGGCCGTCGCCCGCGCACGTGACTTCGGCGTCCAGACCAATCCCTACGAAGGGGGGAGCGACCACTCGGTGTTTCTTGCCGCGGGCGTGCCGTCGGTGCTCGCGTGGCATTTTCCCGACCGCTTCTATCACGCCAATCTCGACCGTCCCGGCATGACCAGCCCGGCGGAGATGGAGCACGTCGGCGTCACGGTCGGGGCCACGTCGCTCCTTCTGGCCGGCGCGACACCCCGCGACGCGATGGAGGTCGCCGGACTGCTGGAGCAGGCCGCCTCGGCGCGGTTCGCCCTGGAGAGGCGCCAGGGCGCCGAACTCGTGAAGGCGGCCCCGGACAAGGCGGCGGCGGAGGCCACCGAGGCGGCCGTGATGGCGGCCTGGCGCAAGTGGTACGGCGAAGCGTTGCGCGAGGTCCTCGACCTGCCGCCCGCCGGCGCTACGCCGGAGCTGCGCACCGCCGTCGAGCGTGCGATCGAGCGCGTGACAAAGCACTGACGCAGATCGGCACTATAATGCGCGCCAGGAGCGAGCATGCCTCTGGCTGCTGGCACGCGGTTGGGCCCCTACGAGGTCCTCGCCAAGCTGGGCGAGGGCGGCATGGGCGAAGTCTACCAGGCCCGGGACACTCGCCTCGGCCGTCTGGCCGCGCTGAAAGTGATTCGCGGCGACTGGGCGGCCGACCCCGACCGTCGGCGGCGCTTCATCCGGGAAGCGAAGTCGGGTTCCGCCCTGAACCACCCCGGCATCCTGACGATCTACGAGATCGGCGCCATTGGCGGACTCGACTACATCGCCATGGAGTACGTGGCGGGAGCAACGCTGGCCGACATCCTGCGGGAAGGGCCGGTCGGCCAGGACAGGGCCCTTCGCATGGCCTCGCAGGTCGCTGACGCACTCGAGGCCGCGCACGCGGCGTCCATCGTCCATCGTGACCTCAAGCCGTCAAACATCATGGTGGGGTCCGGCGATCGCGTGAAGGTGGTCGACTTCGGCCTCGCCAGAGCCGTTGCGGCGCCTGCCGCCGATGAGACGACCGAGGCCCTCACGCTCCAGGGTCAGGCCGTCGGCACGACCCCCTACATGTCGCCGGAACAGGCCGCCGGGCGGCCCGTCGACGGGCGCAGCGACCTGTTCAGTCTCGGTGTCGTGCTCTACGAAATGCTGGCGGGCCGGCGGCCGTTCGAGGGCGATTCCGTCGCCGGCACGCTCGCCGCCATCCTCCGCGACGATCCAGCCCCGATTGGCGGGATTACGCCCGAGGCGGAGGGTGTGCTGAGCCGGTGCTTGCGCAAGGATTGCGCCGAGCGATTTCAATCGGCCGCCGAGCTGAGGGGTGCCCTGCTCGACTGCCTGGCGCCTCGAGCGTTATCCGGCATCTCGGCCGTCGCGGCACCCGGGTCGCCTTGCGTCGCCGTGATGCCGTTCACCCGGATGACGGGTGCCGTGGAAGACGACTATCTCTGTGAAGGGCTCGCGGAGGAGATCATCAACGCGTTGACGGGGATTCCCGGCCTGAAGGTCATCGCGCGCACCTCGGCGTTCGCCGTCGCCCGCATGGGCCTCGACATCAGGGGGGCCGGTGCGAAGCTCGGCGCCGGCCACATCCTGGAAGGCAGCGTGCGCCGGGAGGGCGTGCGGGTGCGCGTGTCGGCGCAACTGGTGCGTGCGTCGGACGGAAGCCACCTCTGGAGCGAGCGCTACGACCGGGAACTGACCGACGTGCTGGCGCTCGAGGACGAGATCGCGGCAGCGATTACCGAGCGCCTGCGCGTGCAGCTGGCCGGCGAATCGCCCCGGCGGTCGCCTCGGGCGGTCCATCCCGAAGCACATGCTGCCTACCTCGAGGGCCGCTACTTCTTTGCCCGCGGAACGCCTGATGCGCTGATGCGATCGCGCGAGTCGTTCGAGCGGGCGATTGCACTCGACCCGGATTCCGCCCTCGCGTACGACTCGCTGGCGGAATTGCACTGGTACCTCGGATTCTTCGGCAACGTGCCTCCGCGCGAGGCGTTTTCGCAGAGCACCTGGCACGCCCTGCGCGCGCTCGAACTCGACGACTCCCTCGCCCAGACGCACGCATTGCTGGGAATGCTCCGGAAGGAACTGGACTACAACTGGCCGGAAGTTGACCGGGAATTGCAGCGCGCGTTCCAGCTGAACCGCGAGTCGCCGCTCGTGCGCCTCCGCTACGCCATCAGCGGTCTCCTGCCTCACGCACGCAACGAAGAGGCGATGCGCGAAGTCGAGGCGATCCTCCAGGCGGACCCGCTGTCGCTCCTCATACGCTGGTGGATGGCCGTGCTCGCGCAGTTGGCCAGGCGGCCCGACCGGACCATCGCCGAGGGCCGGCACATGATCGCGCTCGATCCCGGGCACTTCCTGGGGCACTGGGCGCTCGGCACAGGTCTGAACGACATCGGTGCCGTCCCGGATGCCGTCGAGGCGCTCCGGCGGGCGCACGAATTGTCCGGCGGCATCCCGTTCACGCTGGGCTTTCTGGCCATGGTGTCCGGGCGCGCCGGGCTGCACGAAGACGTGCTGCGACTGCGCGGGCAGGCCGAACAGCTGGCTGGCGCGGGCTACGTGCCGCCCTCCACGTTCATGTTCTGCGCGATTGGACTCGGCGACTGGGACGCCGCCTTCGAGTGGATGGACAGGGCCGTCGAGGGCAGGGACCCC
This sequence comes from Vicinamibacterales bacterium, assembly GCA_046496425.1. Taxonomy (GTDB): domain Bacteria; phylum Acidobacteriota; class Vicinamibacteria; order Vicinamibacterales; family JAKQTR01; genus JAKQTR01. Next base: position 19,293 of record JAWOGY010000136.1, on the reverse strand, counting down.
ATCATCATGCCGATCAAGAGCTTTCCGTTCCTCGACTCCGTCCGCGGCGACGCCCGGTACGGTGCGCTGCTGAGGAAGATGCGCCTGGACTAGCCGGGGTCCGGGGCTCGGGACTCGGGGCTCGGGCTGCCGGCGCTTCTCGTTGAAAGATTCCGGTTCGGCGGTGTGACAGACGAATCCCGGATCCCGAGTCCCGAATCCCGAATCTCTATTCCAGGTAGGTATACCCCCCCAGCCCCTCTTCGTAGAACTTCAGCAGGCGGCCGGACTGCTCGTAGGTCATCCTGTTTTCGCGCACAGCGCTCTCGACATCGGCGCGCAGCTTGTTCACGAGCGCGTTGATGTCGAAGTCCACGTACTGCAGGACCTCGCGCACGGTGTCGCCCTTGATCACCGCGTCGAGCACGACGCCGCCCTGGCTGTCGAGGGAGACGTGCACGGCGTGCGTGTCGCCGAACAGGTTGTGCATGTCGCCGAGGATCTCCTGGTACGCGCCGATGAGGAACACCGCCAGGTAGTACGGATCGCCGTTCAGGGTGTGCAGCGGCAGCGTGCGCTTCACGTCGCGCCGGTCGATGAACTGGTCGATCTTGCCGTCCGAGTCGCACGTGATGTCGCCCAGCACGGCGTGGTTGGTCGGCGGCTTGTCCAGGCGGTGGATCGGCATCACCGGGAAGAGCTGCTTGATGGCCCAGCTGTCTGGCATCGACTGGAAGAGCGAGAAGTTGCAGAAATAGGTGTCCGCCAGCATCTCGTCCAGGTTCTGGAGATCCTCGGGCACCTCGTCGAGCTGCTGAATCATGCGCTGCAGCTTCGCGCAGATGGCCCAGTAGAGCGTCTCCGCCTCGCAGCGCTGGTCGAGCGGCAGGTAGCCGCCGTTGAAGAGGTTCAGCGCCATGTCGAGCGCCTGCTGGGCGTCGTGAAAGCTCTCGAGGGCGTTGCGGATCGAGAGCGTCTGGTACGTCTCCCGCAGGTCGATGAGCGGCTGCTCCTGCTCGTCGTGCGGCCCGACGGTCCGGATCTCCTGTTCGCGGAACCCGGTCACGCCGAGGACGTTGAACACGAGCACGCTGTGGTAGGCCGCGATCGCGCGCCCGCTCTCCGACACGATGGTCGGGTGCTTCACGCCGGCATCGTCGCACACCGTCTGCACGTGGTACACGACGTCGGCTGCATATTCTTCGAGCGTGTAGTTGACGCTCGACTCGAAGTTCGTCTGCGAGCCGTCGTAATCCACTCCGAGGCCGCCGCCGATGTCCAGATATTCGAGGCCCGCGCCGGCCTTCACCAGCTCGACGTAGATGCGGGCCGCTTCGTTGATCGCGGCCTTGACGATGCGGATGTTCGGGATCTGGCTGCCCATGTGGAAGTGCAGGAGCTTGAAGCAGTCCTGCATGCCGAGGGCCTTCAGCTCCTCGAGACCCTTCAGCACCTCCGAGACGGTGAGGCCGAACTTCGACCGGTACCCGCCGGACGACTGCCACTTGCCGCTGCCGCGCGACGCCAGCTTGACGCGCATGCCGATGGTGGGGCGGACGCCGACTTTCTGCGAGTACTCGAGGACGAGTCCCAGCTCGCTGTACTTCTCGACGACGGGAAGCACCGTGCGGCCCACCTTCTGGGTGAGCATCGCCATCTCGATGAACTCGGCGTCCTTGAAGCCGTTGCACACGACCGGCGTGTCGTTCGACGCAAGCGCGGCGACGGCGAAGAGCTCGGGCTTGGAGCCGGCCTCGAGGCCGAACCCGAACGGCCGGCCGTAGTTCAGGATCTCCTCGACCACGCGCCGCTGCTGGTTGACCTTGATCGGGTAGACGCAGACATAGCGGCCCTGGTAGCCGTTCTGCGCGATGGCCGCCTGGAACGCGTCGTGGATGTCTTTGACCCGGTGCCGGAGGATGTCGCTGAAGCGGATGAGCACCGGAACGTCGATGCCGCGGAGGACGAGGTTCTCCGTGAGCGCTTTCAGGTCGATGAACCGATCGGGTTCCTTCGTCGGGTGAACGTGCACGTTGCCGCCCGAGCCGATCGAGAAGTAGCCCGCGCCCCAGCGGGCGATCTCGTAGAGTTCGGACGCCTCGGCGATGCTCCACGGATCGCCGACGCGCCAGGTGCGGTTCGAACGGCTGGCTGAAATGGTCACGCCGTTCATCATACAGAAAAATACGGTGACGGTGACTGGTCCCATTTCCGACACCTGGTGCGGAACGGAAATGGGACCAGTCACCTTTTGTACCCCGGCCCGCGCAGCGGCCGCCCTGGACGCTCGCTCGTGATCGCGCCGCCCGAGACCACCGCGCGCCCGTTGACGAATACGTGACGGACACCGACCGGGTAGTGATTCGGGTCCTCGAACGTCGAGACGTCGCGGATGGCGGCCGGGTCGAAGATCGTGACGTCGGCGGCCATGCCGGGGCGGAGGATGCCGCGGTCGTGGAGGCCGACGCGCGCGGCGGGCCGCGAGGTCATCTTGCGGATGGCCTCCTCGAGCGTCAGGAGTTTCTCCTCGCGGACGTACCTGCCCAGGATCCGCGGGAACGTCCCCCAGGCGCGCGGGTGCGAGCGCGACTCGGAGAGCGGGCCGTCCTCGGCTCTCGCGCCGGAGTCGGTGTCGATGGAGACCAGCGGGTGGGCGAGCGCCGCCCGCACGTCCGCTTCGGCCATGATGCTGATGATGCAGGCGGTCTGGCCCTGGTCGGCGATCACGATGTCGATGAGCGCGTCGCGGGCGTCCTTGCCCATCGCCAGGCCAATCTGGGTCAGCGTCATGCCCTCGTACTTGCGCAGATCGGCGTTCAGCACGGAGGCCACCATGACGCCGTCGCCGCCGCCGGACCCGTACCACTGGTTCTCCCACTCCGTCGCGCCCGGATCGGCCATCTCGGCCTTGATGCGCACGCGCAGTTTCGGGTCCTTGAGCCGCGCCAGCATCTGGTCGGTGCTGCCTTCCCGCACCCAGGTCGGCAGGCAGGAGTCGAGGTCGTTCGACGCGCGGGTGTAGGGATACTGGTTCGCCGTGATGTCGAGGCCGCGGGCGCGTGCCTCCTCGATCCGCCGCAGCACCGCCGGCATCCGGCCCCAGTTGGCCTTGTACGCCGTCTTGAGGTGCCAGATCTCGGCTGGAATGTTCGCGCGCTCGGCGACGGCAAACGTCTCGTCGAGCGCCTCGTCAATCGCGCCGCTCTCCGACCGCAGGTGCGTGAGGTAGACGCCGCCGTGGCTGGCTGCCACTTTCGCCAGCTCGACGAGATCCCCGGTCGTGTTGAACCGATCGGGCACGTACTGCAGCGACGAGCTGAGCCCCAGCGCGCCGTCCCTCATCGCCTCGGCGACAAGAGCCTTCATGCGGTCGAGCGTGGCCGGCGTCGAGGGCACGTTCGCCGAGCCGATGACATGGTCGCGCACTCCCCCGGCCCCCACGAACGTCCCGATGTTAATCGTCGTCCGGCTGCGCGTCTCGAGCCGCTCGAAGTACCCGGCGAGTGTCCTGAAGTCCTGGACGACCTTGAAATGGTCCCAGTTCGGCTTGCCCTCCCCGATCATGCGATCGTTCACCGGAGCGATCGAGACACCCTCGCCCGTGATTTCGGTCGTGACGCCCTGCAGGATTTTCGACGCCGCGCGGCCGTCGACCAGGACGTTGAACTCCGACTGGCCGAGCATGTCGATGAACCCCGGCGCCACGACGAGCCCCGTCGCATCGACGGTATGGCGGGCGTCGCGTCCGGCCAGCTGGCCGATGGCCGCGATGCGATCGCCGGAGAGCGCGATGTCGGCCCTGAACCACGGCGCGCCCGTGCCGTCGACGATCCGGCCGCCGGTGATCAGAACGTCGACGGTCTGGGGCGTCGTCTGGGCGCGCAACCCGGTGAGCGCAACGGCCAGCGCGGCCGCCAGGACCAGCAGAAGGGAGATGTGCCGCCGCTTGGTTGGTCTGGGCATGCCGCAGATGGTACCAGATGAGTCAGGCGCAGAGATCTTCGCCGCCGGGGGAAGTAGAATGCTCGCGAGGGAGGCCGGGGCCCTGGTTCCGGCGCAAGACGTATGGCGCTCATCGATCTCAGAAGCGACACGCTGTCGCTGCCCACGCCCGACATGTTGCAGAGCATCGTCACCGCGAGGCTCGGCGACGATTCCCGCGACGGCGATCCGACCGTGCTCGAGCTCGAGGCCGAGGCGGCGCGCATGCTCGGCAAGGAGGCCGCCATCCTGACGGTGAGCGGATCGATGTCGAACACCGTGGCGCTGCGCACGCACGCCGAGCCCGGCGCGGCGGCCATCGTGGAGGAGTCGGCGCACCTCTACGGCATGGAGTACAGCGCCATCGCCTCGGCGTGCGGCCTGCTCGTGATGCCGGTCCGAGGCCGCCACGGCGCGCCGGATCTCGACGGCGTGAAGTGGGCGCTCCGCAAGGCGAAGACGATGTTCCCGGCGCCCGGCCTCGTGTGCCTGGAGAACACGCACAACGCCGCCGGCGGGACCGTCCTCACGCCAGGCCAGATCGACGCCCTGGCCGAGGCGGCGCACGAGGCCGGCGTTCCTGTACACCTCGACGGTGCCCGGATCTTCAACGCGGCCGTGGCTCTCGGCGTGGACGTGCGCGAAGTGACCAGGTCCGTCGACTCGGTGTCGGTGTGCCTCTCCAAAGGGCTGTCCGCGCCGGTCGGCTCGCTTGTGGCCGGCACGAAGTCCTTCGTCGACCGCGCAAACCGCGTCCGCCGCTCGCTCGGCGGCGCCATGCGCCAGGCAGGCATTATCGCCGCCCCCGGCCTGGTCGCGCTGCGCACGATGGTCCCGCGCCTGCGCGAAGACCACGAAAACGCGCGCGTCCTGGCCGAACGCCTGGCGGCGGTGCCGGGGCTCGGCGTGGACCTCGCAACGGTCCAGAGCAACATCGTCAATCTGGACGTCGGCGGGCTCGGGATCGACGCCGCGACGTTCGCGGCGCATTTGCGCGACCGCGGCGTGCGCGGCCTGCCGGGCATGAGCACGAACGTGCGGTTCGTCACCTATCGCGGCATCTCGCGTGCGGATGTCGAGACCGCGGCGGAGGCGATCGGCGCGCTCATGGCCGAACACCCGTGGACGGGCCGGTGACAACGCGGAGGGCTTCCGCACCTGAGGTGGCCATCACCGCGGTCCTCTTCGATCTCGACGACACGCTCTTCGACCATTCGGCGTGCACACGCGCTGCCCTTGCGGACCTGCGAGAACAATTCGGCGTCCTCGGGCGTGTACCCGCCGCGCTCGTCGAAGGCGAGCACCGGCGCCTCCTCGAAGCGCTGCACCTGCGCGTGCTGGCCGGGCAACTGACCGTGGACGACGCCCGAATCGAGCGCTTCCGCCATTTGCTCGAGTTGGCCGGCGGGGTGGCCGACGCGGGTGCGGCCGTGGACGCCGCCTCCGCGTACCGCGCGGCGTATCTGTCGCATTGGAGGCCCGTCGAAGGGTCGCTCGAACTGCTCGCGGCGCTGCACGGGCGCGTCTCGACCGGCGTGGTCACCAACAATGTCGCCAGCGAGCAGCGGCAGAAGATCGCCGCCTGCGGGTTCGGTCCGCTGCTCGACGCGGTGATCATTTCGGAGGAGGCTGGCGTCGCGAAGCCCGATCCGCGTATCTTCAGCCTGGCGCTCGAAGCGCTCGGATGCGCGGCCGGGGAGACGGTGATGATCGGAGACGCCTGGGAGACCGATATCGCCGGCGCCCGCGCCGCCGGCATCCGCCCGATCTGGTTCAATCGCCTCGGGGCGGCATCACCCGATCGCCGCGTGACCGAACTCCGCACGCTGATGCCCTTGTCCGCCGTCCTGTCCGTGCTCTTCCCGAATCCCGAATCCCGAATCCCGCCTGTCACGCCGAAGCCGGCCGGCCGGCCGTCTGGCGAAGGCGGAAGCCCCGAGTCCCGGTGAATTCCCATGCGTATCTACCTCGCCTGCACGGTTCGCGGCGACCGCGGCACCCTCGGCACCGCGCGCCACATCCACGACTGCCTCGTCCGCCTCGGGCACGAGGTCCTCACGGCGCACCTGCTCGACGACGATGTCGACACCGCCGAGAGCCGGTTGGGCGATCGGGACGTCTTCCTGAGAGACGTGGCGTGGGTCGAGGCGGCCGACGCCATCGTGGCCGAGGCCTCGGGCTCGAGTTACGGCGTCGGCTTCGAAGTCGGCTACACGATGGGGCGCGCCGCCGAGAGCGGCCAGCGTGTCCTCGTGCTGTACGACGCGTCGCGACGAGGCAAGATTTCCCGGCTCATCAGCGGCCTCTCCGACCGGCGGGCGCAGGTGCTCGCCTACGAATCGCCGGACGAGATTGGCCCCTTCCTGGAGCTGTACCTGGGAGCCTAATAGACCAGCTCGCCTGCCAGAAAGGCGCGCGTTCTGGCTTCGGCCGGCGACTCGAACAACGCGGCCGTCGGCCCGGACTCGACCACGGCCCCTTCGATCAGCAGCAGCGTGCGGTGCGCCAGGCGTCGCGCCTCGTGCGTATTGTGCGTCACGAGCACGATGGTCGTGCCGCGGGTCTGCACCTCTCGAACGAACGCCTCGATGCGCGCAACGTTCGCGGGGTCGAGATTCGCCGCGGGTTCGTCGAGCAGCAGCACGTCGGGCTCGATGGCCATCGCGCGCGCGAGGGCGACGCGCTGGACCTCGCCTCCAGACAGCCGCCGCGCCGGGGCGCTGGCGAGATGCGACAGGCCGAGACGCTCCAGCAGCGGTTCGGCCAGCGCGCGGTCCTTGCGTCCGCGCACCTCCAGGCCGAACAGGACATTGTCCCGGACGCTGCGATCCAGCATGAGCGGCCGCTGGAACACGGTGGTGATGCGTCGCGCGAGCGGCAGGGGCAACGGGTATGGCATGGGCGCCCCGTCGATCCGGATGACGCCCTCCGACGGGCGTTCCAATCCCTGCAGCAGGCGCAGCAGCGTGCTCTTGCCGGCGCCGCTCGGTCCGATGAGCCCCAGGGTCTCGCCGCGCTCGATCGCGAGGTGCGGCACGGTCAGCACCGTCCTCTTGCCGTACCGATGACGGAGGCCGGACAGTTCGAACGCGGGCGGGTGGTTGACGCTCATCGCGCACGCCCCTGAAGCTGCAGCAGGACCGCGTTCGCCCCGAGCGCCAGCAGCAGGAGTACGATGCCCAGCGCCATGGCGAGCGCGAAATCACCCTGGCGCGTCGACAGCACGATGGCCGTCGTCAGGACGCGCGTCTGCCCCTCGATGTTGCCGCCGACGAGCATCACCGCACCCACCTCGGAAATGATCCCCCCGAAGGCCGCGACAATCGCCGCCGTGAGTCCGATGCGCGCCTCGCGCAAGACGGTCCATCCCGTCTGCCACCGCGTGGCGCCCAGCGCCCGCACCTGCAGCCGGAGGTCGGGGTCCACGCCTTCGACCCCGCTCATCGTCAACGCGGCCACCAGCGGGAACGCGATGATGGTCTGCGCCACGACCATCGCGGACGGCGTGAAGAGCCAGTCCATCGCCCCGAAGGGGCCGCTGCGCGACAGCAGCAGGTAGACGACCAGGCCGACGACGACCGGAGGCAGGCCCATCCCGGTGTAGAGCACCAGCGTGACGAAACGGCGGCCCGGGAATCGTGTGAGGCCGACAATGGCGCCCAGAGGCACGCCAAGCGCCGTCGCGATGACGAGCGCGAGGCCGGTCACCTGGAAGGTGAGCGACACAATGGCCAGCAGGGCCGGATCGGCGAGCGCGCGCAGGACGGCGTCGATGGCGGGCCTCCGGTCGGGTCGCGGCGCTAGCGAACCGCGTTGGGCGAGAACATCCCCCGGCCTGATGCGTCACGGCCGTAGGCGCCGATGCGGCGCTGCGTGGGCGCCGACACGAGCCAGTCGGCGAAGGGGAGCGCCAGCGCCGTGTTGACGCCGGCATGCCGCGCCTTGTCGATCACGATGACACCGTACTGATTGCGGAGTTCGGAGTCGGGATTCACGTCGGCCGACGCCGCGCCGAACACGAGCCGCAGGCCGGGCAGGCGCGACTGCATCGCCGTCCAGGTGGCTCGATCCGTCAACGTGTAGGCCCCTCGCTCGTTCGCGAACGTGAGCGTGTCGCCCATGCCCTGGCCGACAGACAGATACCACGCGAGGCCGGGGCCGGGCGAGAACCCCGCCGACTTCCACACGGCGAGCTCTTTCGAATGCGTGCCCGACTTGTCGCCGCGGCTGGCGAAGGGAACGGCCGTCGACTGAATGCGCAGGAACGCGTCTTTCGCCATCGGTGCCTTGGTCACGCCTGCCGGATCGGCGGCAGGACCGACGATGACGAAGTCGTTGTACATCACGTCGTCGCGCCGCACGGCATGGCCTTCCTTCATGAAGGCCGCTTCCTGGGCGGGCGCGTGGACCAGAAGGACGTCGGCGTCGCCGCGCCGGCCAATTTCCAGGGCCTGGCCCGTTCCGACCGCGACGACATCGACGCGGCAGCCGCATTGCGTCTCGAAGTCGGGCACGATGGCCTTGAGCAGCCCCGTGTCGACCGTGCTCGTCGTCGTCGCCAGCTTCAACACGGGCTTCTGCGGAGTCGCGCGCGGCGTTGCGCCGCTCGCAGACGCCGAGTGCCATGCGACCACCACCGCAATGCCAGCCACCAACACCGCAGTCCGCCCCTGGCGCATATCAGAACCTCAGCCGGCGATTGTATCGGTGACACGAACGGTCGGCAATCCGCCGCTGCGGCCCGGAGGCCCCCAGGCCGCCCCGCGGCCCGTCGGCCCTCACTCCTCCGGCGTGCCGTCGATGGCGGCGATCTGCGCCTCGACGCCGGCGATTTCGTGCTCGGTCGTGTGCTGAACCGCCAGGGCATAGAAACTGAACCGGTCGACGACGAGGCCCGCGGCGGCCACGAGCACTGCCGCGGGAGTCGGCGTCACGGCGAGCAGGAAGAACGGAATGACGTCGAACAGGAAGAACCGCGCCGCCAGGAGCTGGCTGCGATTGACGAACCACGGATTGGCAAGCGTTGATTCAGTGAAGGCGATGCCGGCCACGTCGCGCCAGCGCCGCGAGAAGATCAGGGCGTCTGCGGCAATGAACAGCAGCGTACCGACGAAAACGCCGCCGGTCCCGGCGCTCGTCTGTACGGCAATCGCCCCGAACGCCAGGCCGCCGGTGAGCGGCGTGGCGGCCGAGAACCCGCGCCAGGTCCGCTGGCCCCGGATGCGGTACACGAGGCCCATCGACACCAGAAACGCCGCGTTGACGGCGCCGGCGATCGCGGTCACGGTCCGCACATGCGCACCGGCGAGATCCAGGCCAGCTGCCAGCGCCGCGGCGGCCAGCGCCAGCCCCGCGGCGAGTGCTTCGTTGCTCAGCGCGCTGCGCCCGGCGCCGCGCCCGGAGAGCGGCGCCCGCCGCTTCCGGCCCAGGTGGCCGAGCGACACGAGCAGCCCGGCTGCCAGCAGCACGGCGCCTGCCGCCACCATGCGGCCGGAGACGAGGCCATGAAGGAGTTCAACGAACGCCGTCGCGGCCACAAGGCCCGCGCCCGCGATCGCTAGGCTGGTGAAGGCCACCAGCGGCCGATGGCCGGTCTGCGCGCTCATCGTTGCAGCGCCTCCTCGAGCGAGCGGAACAGCTCGGCCCGCCGGGCGCCTGCGGGCGCCAGGAACCTCAGGCCCGGCCGGCAGCCGGCCGGGTCGGCGAATCCCGGAACGAGTTGCTCCGCGGCCGCGGAGTGCACGTCCTGTCCTGGCGCGGCGGCCACGTAACGCAGCGCCTCGGTCGGGCAGGCCGTCACGCACGCCGGCAGCCGGCCCGCGTCCACGCGGTGCGCGCACAGATGGCACTTCGACATGACGCCCTTCGCCTCATCGTACTGAGGCGCGCCGAACGGGCAGGTCATCTCGCAGTACCGGCAGCCGAGGCACAGGTCCTCGTGGTGCACGACGATGCCGTCGGGGCGTTTCTCGTAGGCGCCGGAAGGGCACCCGTTCAGGCAGGCGGGATCCTCACAGTGGTGGCAGGCGACCGAGAGAAAGTACGTGGGGCCCGCCGGGTGCCGGCGCAGATTGAGCGGAAGCACACGCCTCCATGCCGCCGTGTCCACGCGGCCGTTCTCGATCCGGCACGCGAGCACGCACGCGCCGCACCCGACGCAGCGGTGCAGGTCGAGGAGGAATCCCGCGCGGCTCATGCGCGCGCCACCTCCACGAGGCATTCATAGAACGTGGCGCCGTGGTTCATGTCGGTGATGCCCTCGGCGGTGAGGGCGTTCACGTCGGGGTCGCCCTCGTGGCACCAGCCTTCCAGCACGTGCACCACGCCCGGACGAATGCCCGGCGTGACACGCGCGACCAGTTCGATGCGGCCCCGGTCGTTCCACACCATGGCGCGCGCCCCGTCCGCGATCCCGCGCGCTCTGGCGTCGTCGGGATGGATATCGAGGACGTGCGGCCGCTCGACCCCCTGCACCCAGTCGAGGTTGCCGAACTGCGAGTGGATCCGGTCGCGCGTCTTGCAGGAGAGGAACTGCAGCGGGAACCGGCCCCGTGCGGGCGACTCGGCGCCCTCGCCGAGCGGTGCGTAGTCGGGCACCCTATCGACGCTCCACATCGCGGCGGCCTCGTCGGACGCGAACGCTACCTTGCCGGACGCCGTCGGAAAGCGCCGATCGGCAAAGGCGACGCCGCCGCCGTGCGACGGGTCGATCGGGCGAGCCTTCAGATCGTCGATTGTGAATCCGCACCCCTCGGGCAGCAACGCCTGAAGGAACGCCCCGCGATCGCTCGGAAAGTAGCTGGTGTCGTAGCCGAAGCGCTCGGACAGGGCCCGCCAGATCTCCGACTCGGGGCGAACTTCGCCGGGCGGCGGCAGCACCTGCGCCCGCCACTGCAGGTACGGGTGCCAGTAGGCGGTCACGAGGTCCTCTTCCTCGAACAGCGTCTTCGCCGGCAGGACGAAGTGCGCCATCGAGGCGGTCGGCGTCATGAACTGATCGACGACGACCACCAGGTCGAGCCGCGCGAGCGCGTCGCGCAGGCGATGCGACGCCGGGTTCTGCGCCGCGGGGTTCCCGCGTTCGATCCACGCCGCTCGAATCGGCGGCCCGTCGAGCGTCTCGAGGTGCCGGGCCACCTGCGACACCGGGATCGCACGCGAGGCTTCCGGCTCCGGCGGCAGCGTGAGCGGGCGCAGGCAGTGGCTCGCGAGATTGGCGTACTGCCAGCCGCCGCCCGCGACGCCGACATTGCCGGTCAGCGCCGGGATGAGCGCCACGGCCCTCATGGTCTGGCCGGCGCGGGAGTGCCGCTGGAGGCCGAACCCGGCGATGAGCAACGCAGGCTTGGTGCCGCCGTACTCCAGCGCCAGCGCGCGCACCGCTTCCGCGTCGAGTCCCGTGACCGAGGCGACCCTCTCGAGCGGGAACTCCGCCACCCGCTGCCGGTACTCCTCGAATCCGTCCGCATGCGCATCGAGGAACGCCGAGTCGGCGAGACCGGCGGCCACGATCTCGCGCGCCAGGCCCAGCGCGAGCGCCGCGTCGGTGCCGGGCCGCGGCCGCAGATGCAGGTCTGCGGCGTCGGTCGAGTCGGTCTCGCGCGGGTCGATGACGATCACCCGGGCGCCCCGGGCCTGGGCGTCGAGGATGAGCCGCCACTGATGAACGTTGGTTTCCGCGGGGTTGTGGCCCCAGAGCAGGATGAGCCGGCTCTGGACGGTGAGTGCCGGGTCGTTGTGGAGGTTGCCGCCGTAGGTCAGGCGCGTCGCCTCGAGGCCGGCAGGCCAGCAGAGGTCGCCGAACGTCGTCGTGCAGCCGCCGAACTGGCGCCAGAAGGCCATCGACAGTCCCCCGAGCGCGCCGTGCGACCCCGACCCCTCGTAGTAGAGCACGGCCTCCGGACCGTGCGCGCCCCGCACACGGGTGAGCCGTTCGGTGATCTCGCCGAGCGCGTCGTCCCAGCCGACCGGTTCGAAGCCCGTTCCCGTCGCGTTCCTGCGCAGCGGCGTCAGCAGTCGGCCGGGGTACGTCTGACGGCGGGCGTACGCCAGGCCCTTGAGGCACACATGCCCGCCGGTTGAGGGGTTCTCGGGGTCGCCGTCGATCGCGACGATGTGGTTGGCCTCGTCGAGGGTGACGAGCATGCCGCACGTGCAGTAGCAGTTGCGTGGGCAGACGGTGCGGATGGTCCGCAGCGCAGGCATCGGCCGGCAGTGTAGCCGATGTGCCGTGACGCCGTCGACGTCAGGCGGCGTGGCGTCAGGCGGCGTGGCGGCGGGTGATCAGGCGGACAGGCGGCAGGCCGGCCGCGGCCGACCACCGGCGGAACCACGCGTCGCCGGAGAGAAACTGCTCGGCGTCGCGGCGCACGTCTGTGGGCGCCGTGGGATCGAGGGCATCACAGAGCGCCTGCTTGATCACGGCGCAAGCCAGGGTCTTCATCGCGGGTTCCGGGACATTCGAACAGGCGACCGCGCTTGACATATCCACCTCAGGTCTCGGCCGGCCTGCGGGCAATGAGGCCCCGGCCCGGCGTCGCACACGAGGCTGTAAAAGCAAGATCGATGCCGTTTGCCGGATTGTGCAACTGCGCGCGGGGGCAGGCACGAGCGGCGGGCGAGCCGTCAACGCCGTGGCAGACAAGTGCCTGCGGGTCAACAGCCTGGCGCGGGGATGCCCTGCGGTGCACGCTTCGGGAGCGCCGGGGCGCTTCGCGTGAAGCCGCGGGGGGTGGCAAAAATTGCGGTCGCGCGCCCCCTGCGGCGTTGCAGAAGGGGATACCTTCCATTCCCGGGTGCCGCGATGGAAATGGAAGGTGTCCCCCGTGTCCGAAGGCTAGAACACCCTTTCAAGGCTCTCGTACTGCGTGTGCATGAACTCGATCGCGGCCTTGATCTTCGACTCGTCCTTGCCGTCGAGCAGCGCGGCGACCTCGTCGAGCGACTTGGCGAGCCGCGCCCGCTGGGTCGTGAAGGCCTCCGTCTTCGCCTTCAGGCGGTCGGGAAGCGAGGCCTGGTTGAGCGCGTCCATCTTCACCTGCATCGCCCGAATCGACTCCGACGCTTTTCCGAGCAGGAACGGGCTCATCTGGTAGTGGTAGAGCACGTAGAGCGACGCGTGGAAGTCTTCCATCTCCTTGAGGATCGGGCGGACGATCTTGACGAGCGCCTCGTACTGCGCGTGCAGTTTCTCGGCCGCCTTCAGCAGCGCGGCGTCGTCGCCCGCGGCCACGGCGGTTTTGTACGCGCCCACGGTCTGCCTCAGGTCGTCGACCCCGGACACCCAGGCCGCCCGCTTGTCCCGGAGCACCAGCGGGAGTTCGGCCTTGTTGACCGCCGCGAAGTGCTTCTCGATGTCGGGAAGCATCGCCGCCATGGCCTTCACGTCCTTGTTGGGCCAGGCATCGTGCCAGAGGGGCATGATGACCTCGTGCATCGCATCGAGGGCGGGAACCGAGGCCTTGAGATCCTCGGGCTTCGGGGCCGGCTGGGCGACGGCGTGGGACGCGGCGAGTGCGAGGCTGGCGCCGACGAGCAACACGAGGGTCGGGATTCGAAACATGGAACAACCTCCAGGACAAAGCATCCTGAAATGGTAACATGCGCCGTCTGCAGGCCGGAGGCTGTCCAGCCGCCGCGCCCGTCGCAGGGCCGAGGAGGTTTGCCGTGCGCATCAGTTTTCGCGGTTCGCTGTGGGCCGCCGTGCTCGCAGTGATGGCCGGGGCGGCTCCAATCGCGGGGTGTTCGGGAACCCAGGCGCCGCCGGTCGAGCCGGCCACGCTCGTCATCCAGAACGGCCGCATCGTCACGGTCGACGACGCGACGCCTGAAGTCCGGGCGCTGGCCGTCCGCGGCGACACCATCGCCGCGCTGGGAACCGAGGAGGAGATTAAGGCGTACATCGGTCCGGCGACGCAGGTGATCGACTTGAAGGGTGCGCTGGCCGTCCCGGGCCTCATCGACAGCCACGGGCACTTCAACGGCATTGGCCAGGCGAAGCTGGGCCTGGAGCTCATGGCGACCACCAGCTGGGACGAGATCGTCGCCATCGTCGGCGAGGCCGTGAAGAAGGCGAAGCCCGGCGAGTGGATCGTCGGGCGCGGCTGGCACCAGGAGAAGTGGACCACGCGGCCGGAGCCCAGCGTCGAGGGCTTTCCGACCCATGCCTCGCTCGACCGCGTGTCGCCCGACAACCCCGTGGTGCTGACCCACGCCAGCGGCCACGCGTCGTTCGCGAACGCGAAGGCCATGGCGCTCGCCGGCGTCACCAGGACGACCCCGAATCCCGCCGGCGGCGAGATTCTGAAAGACGCCCGGGGCGAGCCCATCGGCGTGTTGCGCGAGTCGGCGTCGGGTCTCGTCGGCCGGGCGCGGGCGGCGTCCCGCGCGAAGATGACGGACGAGGAACGCGAAGCCGAGGCATTGCGCGTCATCGAGCTGGCCAACCAGGAATGCCTGTCGAAGGGCATCACCAGCTTCCATACGGCAGGCGAGTCGTTCTCGATGGTCGATCGCTTCAAGCGCGTGATCGAGAACGGCCAGCTCGGGGTGCGGCTCTACGTCATGCTCGGCGAGAGCAACGCGCGCCTGAAGGAAGGACTGGCCAGGTACCGCACGATCGGCTTCGGCAACAATCACCTCACCGTCCGGGCGGTCAAGGCGTACATGGACGGGGCCCTCGGGTCGCGCGGCGCCTGGTTGCTCGAGCCCTACGCCGACCTGCCCGGCCACACGGGGCTCAACTCGACGCCGGCCGCCGAGCTGCGCGAAACGGCGGAGCTCGCGATTGCAAACGGCTACCAGCTCTGTATCCATGCCATCGGCGACCGGGCCAATCGCGAGGTGCTGGACCTCTACCAGGCGACTTTCAAGGCGCATCCGGAGGTGCGGGATCTCCGGTGGCGCGATGAGCACACCCAGCATCTGCACCCGGAGGACGTCCCCCGCTACGGCGAGCTGGGCGTCATCGCCGCGATGCAGGGGATCCACTGCACGTCGGACGCGCCCTACGTCCTGGCCCGCCTCGGACCGAAGCGGGCGGAAGAGGGCGCCTATGTCTGGCGGAAACTGATGAAGACCGGCGCGGTGATCGCAAACGGGACGGATGCTCCGGTCGAGGACGTCGACCCGATCCGGAACCTGTACGCCACCGCCACGCGGAAGCTGACGGACGGGACCGTGTTCTTCGGCGACCAGAAGATGACGCGGATGGAGGCCTTGAAGTCGTACACGATCAACGGCGCATTCGCCGCGTTCGAGGAGGGCATCAAGGGCTCGCTGACACCGGGCAAGCTCGCCGATGTCACCGTGCTGTCGAAAGACATCCTCACCGTGCCGGACGACGAGATCCTGTCGGCACAGGTGCTCTATACCATCGTCGGCGGCAAGGTGCTCTACGAGGGCAAGTAGCCCAGGTTCGGCGCGAGCCAGCGCTCGACCTCGGCGACGGCCATGCCCTTGCGCGCGGCGTACGCCTCCACCTGGTCGCGTCCCAGCCGGCCCACGCTGAAGTACTTCGCGTGCGGGCTCGCAAAGTAGAGCCCGCTCACACTGGCCGCCGGCCACATGGCGAACGACTCGGTCAGCGTCATGCCGATCGCGGGCGCCTCGAGCAGATCGAAGAGCCGCCCCTTCTCGGTGTGGTCCGGGCACGCCGGATAGCCGAACGCCGGACGGATGCCACGGTACTTCTCCTCGACGAGGTCGTCGTAGCTCAACTGCTCGCCGGCGCCGTATCCCCACTCCCGCCGCACGCGGGCGTGCAGGAACTCCGCGAACGCCTCCGCCAGGCGGTCGGCCAGGGCCTTCACCATGATGGCGTTGTAGTCGTCGTGTTCGCGGGCGTACCGGGCCGCCAGTTCGTCGGCGCCGAGGCCGGCGGTGACGGCGAACGCGCCGACGTAGTCCGTGACGGCACCGTCTATGGGCGCCACGAAGTCGGCCAGCGAGAGCTGCGGCCGGGCCTCTTCGACGACCTCCTGCTGGCGCAGCATCGGGAAGCGCGCGATCTCCGTGCGGCGCTGCCGGTCGCCGTAGAGCACCACGTCGTCGCCGTCCGAGCCGGCCGGCCAGAGCCCGTAGACCCCCCGCGCGCGCAGCGTGCCCTCCTCGACGAGTGATCGGAGCAGGCCGCGGGCGTGGTCGTAGAGGTCGCGTGCGGCCTTGCCGTACTCGGCGTGCTCCAGGATGGCGGGGAAGCGTCCCTTCAGGCCCCACGCCGAGAAGAAGAACGTCCAGTCGATGAACTCGGCCAGCTTGCCGAGCGACACGTCGGCGGCGACGCGGCGGCCGGTGAACGCCGGCGTCGGAACGTCTTCCCGCGCCCAGTCGACGCGCAGGCGGTTGGCCGCCGCCTCCGCGTACGGGCGCAGGGGCCGCGCGCTGCGCGCCCGGTGCCGCTCGCGGATGTCTTCCTGGGCCGACCGGTTCTCCGCCTCGAACGCGGGCCGCTTCGTCTCGCTCAGCAGGTTCGACACGACGTCGATCACCCGCGAGGCGTCCGGCACGTAGACGACGGGGCCGCCGTACTCCGGGGCGATCTTCACCGCCGTGTGCTGGCGGCTCGTCGTGGCGCCGCCAATGAGGAGCGGCACCGTGAAGCCGCGCCGCTGCATCTCGGCGGCCACCTGCGCCATCTCGTCGAGCGACGGCGTGATCAGGCCGGAGAGGCCGACCACCGACGCGCGCTCCTCGACGGCCGCCGCCAGGATCCGGCCGGCCGGCACCATCACGCCCAGATCGACCACGCGGTAGTTGTTGCACGCGAGCACCACGCCCACGATGTTCTTGCCGATGTCGTGGACGTCGCCCTTCACCGTGGCCAGCACGATCGTGCCCCGCTCGCGCGCCGCGCCGCCCGCCAGCCGTTTCTCCTCCTCCATGAACGGCTCGAGATACGCGACGGCCCGCTTCATCGCCCGCGCGCTCTTGACCACCTGCGGCAGGAACATCTTGCCGGCGCCGAACAGATCACCGACCGTCTTCATGCCGTCCATGAGGGGGCCCTCGATCACGGCCAGCGGCTGGCCCAGCGTGACTCGGGCCTCTTCGGCGTCCTGCTCGATGAAATCGACGATGCCGTGCACGAGGGCATGCGCCAGCCGTTGCTCCACCGTGCCCTGCCGCCACGCGAGGTCGGCGCCGCGGTGCTCCACGGCGCCCGCGACCGACGCCGCGAACTGGACCAGCCGCTCGGTGGCGTCCGGCCGCCGGTTGAAGATCAGGTCTTCGACCCGTTCACGCAACTCCGGCTCGATGTTCTCGTACACCACGAGCTGGCCGGCGTTGACGATGCCCATGTCCAGGCCCGCCTGGATGGCCCGGTACAGGAACGCCGAGTGGATCGCCTCGCGGACCGCGTCGTTGCCCCGGAACGCGAACGACAGGTTCGAAATCCCCCCGCTGACGCGCGCGCCGGGGCAGGTGGCCTTGAGGATCCGCGTCGCCTCGATGAAGTTGACGGCGTAGTCGGCGTGCTCCTCGAGGCCCGTGCCGATGGCCAGCACGTTGGGATCCATCACGATGTCGGACGGATCGAACCCGGCGTCTCGCGTGAGCAGGCCGTAGGCCCGCTGCAGGATCTGCACCTTCCGCTCTACCGTGTCGGCCTGGCCGGCTTCGTCGAAGGCCATCACGACGACGGCGGCGCCGTAGCGGCGGACGAGCCGGGCCTTGCGGAGGAAGTCGGCCTCGCCCTCCTTCAGGCTGATCGAGTTGACGATGCCCTTGCCCTGGATGGCCTGCAGGCCCGCCTCGATCACCGGCCACTTGGAGCTGTCGATCATCACCGGCACGCGGGCGATCTCGGGCTCGGTCGCGATGAGGTGCAGGAACTCCCGCATGGCGTGCTCCGAGTCGAGCAGGCCCTCGTCCATGTTCACGTCGATGATGTTGGCGCCGCCGCGGACCTGGTCGAGGGCCACCGCCGCGGCCTCGGCGTGGTTGCCCTCCCTGATGAGCCGCCGGAACCTGGCCGAGCCCGACACGTTGGTCCGCTCACCGATCATCGTGAAGTTGCTGTCCGGCCTGATCGTGAACACCTCCAGGCCTGCGTAGCGGGAATACGGGCCCGCCGCCTCGTCCGGCCCCGGCACCGGCCGCGCGCCGCGCGGCCGGATGCCGGCCACCGCCTGCGCGATCGCCCGGATATGGTCGGGAGTCGTTCCGCAGCAGCCGCCGACGACGTCCACCAGGCCCGCCCGGGCGAACTCCCGCAGCAGGGCGGCGGTCTCGGCGGGGGTCTCGTCGTACTGGCCGAACGCGTTCGGCAGCCCGGCGTTCGGGTACGCGCTGACGCGGGTGGTGGCGACGCGGGCGAGGTCGGCGAGGAACGGGCGCATCTCGCGCGCGCCCAGCGCGCAGTTGATGCCGACCACGTAGGGGCGCGCGTGGGCGATCGAGACCCAGAACGCCTCGACGGTCTGCCCGGAGAGCGTGCGGCCGCTGCGATCGGTGATCGTCACCGAGATCAGGATCGGCACCCGCGCGCCGCGCGCCTCGAAGACCTCCTCGATGGCGACCAGCGCGGCCTTGGCGTTCAGCGTGTCGAAAATCGTCTCGACCAGCAGCACGTCGCAGCCGCCGTCGAGCAGCCCGCGCGCCTGCTCGGCGTACGCCTCTCTCACCTGGCGGAAGGTCACCGCACGGAACGCCGGGTTGTCCACGTCGGGCGAGAGCGACAGGGTGCGGTTGGTCGGGCCGATGGCGCCGGCGACGAACCGCGGGCGGCCCGGCGTTTTCGCCGTCCAGGCCCGCGCCGCCTCGCAGGCCAGCCGCGCCGCCGCCACGTTGAGCTCGTACACGATGCCCTCGAGCCCGTAGTCGGCCTGCGCGATCGCGGTGCCGTTGAACGTGCTCGTCTCGATGATGTCGGCGCCGGCCTCGAGATACGCGTGATGAATGCCGCTGATGACATCGGGCCGCGTCAGCACCAGCAGATCGTTGTCGCCCTTCAGGTCGCGCGGGTGGGCGGCGAATCGTTCGCCGCGAAAGTCGGCCTCGGCGAGGCCGTGCCGCTGCACCATCGTCCCCATCGCCCCGTCGAGGACGAGGATCCGGTCGCGGAGGATGGCGTCGAGGAGGTCGCGAATCTGCCGCGGTGCCATGGCCGGTGCCTACCCTTCGTGCCGGCGGGGGCGCGCGCTGGCCCGCGCGAGGCCTTTCACGCCGCTGGCAATCGTGACGGTGAACGGGCCGCCGGCTCTTCGCGCCCCGAGTTGCAGCCGGATGTCCCGGAGCCCGGCCCGCCGCATCAGCGAGGCGAGCGCCTTGTCGGAGAAGCCGAGCCAGTGGTCGCCGAGCCGATCCTTCACCCAGGCCTGGTCGTGCGGCCGC
>JAWOGY010000249.1:0-9813 GCA_046496425.1 Vicinamibacterales bacterium | reverse complement strand
CGACGGCCGCGCTCCCCATCGTCATCTGCCACGCAGCCGGCGTCGTTCCCGGGACACCAGTCTCGAAACCCCCGTTGACCAGCCCGAGCTCTTGACGGGCGGGCGTGCTTGCTGCGGCAAGCAGCGTTGCCAGGAGCAGAGAGGTGCCCAATGCGGGAACCCATCGTCGCGCAGGCATTCCTCCTCCAGTCTCGGTGCCAGGGCGCGGCGCCGGCCGCGTCACTTCGCGGCCGGCACGTCCCCGTAGAACCGCCACTGCGCGCGGTAGTCGCGGGTCAGCGGGCGCCCGTCCAGCACGGCACGAAGGATCTCGAGCGGCATCCGCCCTTCCCACAGCACCGCGTCGTTGAAGGCCTTCACGGTCGCCATCTTCGCGGGTACCACCTCCTTCGCCAGGGCGTGCAGCTGCAATCCGCCGAGCATGTACGCGGCCTGATACAACGGCGAGTAGCTGCCGGCGAACGACCGGCGCACCTCGCCCGTCGCCGTGAACCGCTCGTGGCCGCCGCGCGTGACAAGGAAGTCGATACACTGCTCCGGCGTCCACCGGCCCAGGTGGAAGTTCAGGGAGAAGATGATCCGCGTCGCGCGGTGCATGCGCCACCACAGCATGCCGATGCGGTCCTCGGCCGAGCGCGGAAAGCCCTTGTCCCACAAGGCGAATTCCCAGTAGAGCGCCCAGCCCTCGGTGTAGAACGGCGTGCCGAACAGCGCGCGGTGGGGGTTCGCGCGCTCGGCCATGAACAGCTGCAGGTGATGACCGGGGATGAGTTCGTGCTGCACGGTGGCGCGCGACACGTGCACGCCGTTGCCGCGCATGCTCATCAGCCGCTCTTCCTCGGTCATCGTGTTCGTGGGATACGACACGCTGATCGTCTCGCCGCCGGTGAAGAACGGGTTCACGCGCTGGCGCTCGGGCGACATCATCTGCATCCGCCAGATGTCGGACGCGAGCGGCGGCACCGTGACCAGGTCGTGCTGCTTCAGGTACGCTTCGGCCTCGAGCGCGAGATTCCGGATCATGGCCGGCTGGCCGCCGGCCGGCACGTACTTGTTCTTGACCGCCTCGAGCGCCTTCATCCAGTCGTCGCCGAACCCCAGCTCGCGCGAGGCCTTTTTCATCTCGGTCTCGCACCACGCGTACTCGCGGTTGCCGATCTCGATCAGCTGCTCCGGCGTGTACGGGATCATCTCACCAGCGAGGTCCTCCAGGAGGCCTTCGCGCCCGATGGGGTCTCCCACGATCTCGTCGCCGGCCGCCGCTTCAGGGGCCTGGCCCCCTCGCCCGCCGCCCCGGCCGCCGCCCGTGCCGGGAGCCGCCGCCGCGGCAGGCGCCGCGCCGGCGAGGCCGCCAATCTTCTGGCGGACGACGGTCGAGTACGCGGTGAGCGCCTTGGCGACAGGCTGATAGGCCGCCGGGACTTTCTCGGTGAACGCCGGGTCGTAGCCGTTGTAGAACGCGAACCACTGCTGGAGCGCGCCACGCAAGGCGTCGACCCGCTGGGAGGCGCGAACGCCCACGGCGGGCGTCATGCCCGCGGGCCCGGTGCCCCCTGCCAGCCTCGTGTCGAGCGCGGCCCGAGCCTGCTCGACCTCGTCTCCGAGTGCCTGCACGGCCGCCAGCGCCTGGTCCGCCGTGACGAACTCGAGCTTCTGCCGGTCCTCGGCCAGCCGGGTGATGGTCTGCGCGAAGGGCACGAGCGGCGCGATCTCCCGTTCGTTCCGCTCCTCCCGTCCGAGGAGCGCCTGCTGGTATTCGAGGTGGTTTCTGAGCAGGACGTAGTCCGCCTTGCCTTCCTGCGAGAGTTTCGCGAAGTCGATGGCGGAAAGCGCCTGCAGCCACGCGTCCTGGAAGGCGCGCAGCCGGGTGCGCCGCTCGATCGAGCCCGGCACGGTGTAGAAGCGCAACAAGCCCTGGCGATCGGTTGAGAAGCGCTGCACGACATCCCGCAGTTCGCTCGTGGCCGCCACGAGCGCCGCGAGGTCGGGCACGTAGGCCGCCGGCGCGGCGAAGGTCCGTCTGGCATCCGGCGGCAGCTGGATGCCGGCCGGCTGCTGGGCCGACATCGGCGCGAGCGCGAGCAGCAGGCCCGCGAGGATGGCTGGGACCGACGGCCTCGACAACCGGTTGCGCATGCTGGCTTCCTCCCTGCGGCCGCCATTCTACCGGACTGCGGGACTGCGGGGTCAGAGTCGGATCTGACCCCGACCTGAGGCGGGCAGGCGGCCGACCAGCATCCTGCCGATGGCGGCGCCCGACCGGACAATCGTGCGCCAGATGCCCGGCGCGGCGGCGCCGAGCGTCACGGCGACCAGTGGCGTGGCGTCGGACCGGCTCGCGGCGTACGCCGCGGCGAGCAGGCCGCCGGCCAGCGGGTGGCCGAGCACTTTCAGGAGGTAGGCGGGGTCTGCCAGGTCGAAGCGGCGCTGCCGCTTCGGCAGGCCCGCCATCGCGGCATGGTCCAGCACGCTGATGGCCAGGCCGGCCGCGGCCGCCCAGAGAAACGCCGCCAATCCGCTCATCGGCCCTCCGAGGCGTCGTCACGAAGACAGCAGCGCGTCGACATAGCGCCCGAGCAGCCCGGTCGTGGCCCGATAGTGCGCGCGCGTGGAGTAGCGCGGATGGCCCGCCGGCAGATCCTGCCCGATCGGCGCGGCCTCGACGATCACGGCCGGACTGGTGTCGAGCGCCGCCTGGACCCGCTCGAGCGGGAGGCCCGTCTCGGAGGCGATGGCCGCCGCCG
The DNA here is from genome assembly GCA_046496425.1 of Vicinamibacterales bacterium. Taxonomy (GTDB): domain Bacteria; phylum Acidobacteriota; class Vicinamibacteria; order Vicinamibacterales; family JAKQTR01; genus JAKQTR01. The sequence continues at coordinate 7,069 of JAWOGY010000249.1, read as the reverse complement.
GCAGCCACGTCGCGTGCGAGCGGTCGATTGTCGCCACGACCAGCGCTTCGTCGTCCATCACCGTCCCCCGCGAGCACGCGTTCTGAAACCCCTACCGGGGCCCATCCTAGGAGACAGAGGTGGGGCGCGCAATCGATTTTCGGCGTCGGGAAGAAAACAGTGTGCAATCGCCGGCACCGGGACCGCCGGGCGGCGCTCACCGATAATTCAGGGGATTTCACGCCGGCATGGTGGATCTGGGCCCCGCGCGTCCGTAGACTGGGTTCCGAGGCCGGTACCGTCGGAGGTGGCTGCCAGCCGCTTGCCGGGTTCAGGTTCTAACGGTATTCTCCTGAAGGGTTTCAGCACTCAGGCCTGCGCCACTATGACGAGGATCGGCATCGACATCGGTGCGTTGTATCTGAAGGCCGTCCGTGTGGACGGCGAGGGCCGGATCGCGGCGAGCGTGTACGAGCGGCACCGCGGCGAGCCCGCCGACGTGCTGGCCGAGGCGCTCGATCAGCTGGCCGTCCAGCCGGGCGAGCCGGTCGGGCTGACGGGCTGCAACGCCGAAGTGTTCGCCTCGCAGCTCCAGGTGCCTTACCGCGACGTGACGCTCTGCCAGATCGACGCCGTTCGCCGGATGGCGCCCGACGCGTTCGCCGTCATGGACATCGGCGGCGGATCGGCCACGCTCATCCAGCTCGACGGCACAGGCAAGTTCGAGGGCTACTCGACCAACTCGCTGTGTGCCGCGGGCACCGGGTCGTTCCTCGACGAGCAGGCGGGCCGGCTGGGAATTTCGTACGAGGACACCAGGGGCTACCTCCACAATCCCAATCCGCCGACCATCGCCACCCGCTGCACGGTGTTCGCGAAGAGCGACCTCATCCACCGCCAGCAGGAAGGCTGCAGCCGGATGGACATGTGGTCGGGCCTGTGCCGCGGCATGACGCGGACGGTGCTCGGCACGCTGCTCAACGGACGGCCCCTCGAAGGCAAGACCATCCTCCTCGGCGGCGTCGCGCTGAACCAGGAAGTGGTCAGCTGGCTCCGGCACGACTGCCCGGGCCTCATCGACGTGCCGGAGCAGCCTCACCTCGTCGCGGCGTGCGGCGCGGCGCTCTCGGCCGCGCCGGCCCCGAACGGCCTGGCGCTTGCGGACAGGCGCGCGGCGGAGGCGCCGAACGGGAACGGACGCTTTCCCTGGCCGCTCACGCTCGAGAAGTCGACGCACCCGTCGTTCGCGACCCAGCAGGACTACGAGGACGCCGACGGCAGCGAGGTCCGCGTCACGCGCTGGAGAGACGGCGAGCCAATCCGTGCCTACCTCGGCATCGACATCGGCTCGACCAGCACGAAGGCCATCCTGATCGACGAGGCGGGTGACGTCATCGCCGACGTCTACCGGAAGACGGCCGGCGACCCGGTCGGCGCGACCAAGCGCCTCTTCCGCGCGATCCGGACGCTCGCTGACGGCAGGCGCTCCGCGCTCCACATCGCGGGCGTGGGCACGACCGGGAGCGGCCGGAAGATCGTGGGCCACGTCATCGGCGCCGACGCCATCATCAACGAGATCTCCGCGCACGTGGCGGGTGCCGCGCACGTCGACCCTTCCGTCGACACGATCTTCGAGATCGGCGGGCAGGACGCCAAGTACATGCACGTGGTGGACGGCCACATCCGCGACGCGAACATGAACTACGTGTGCGCCGCCGGCACGGGCTCCTTCGTGGAGGAGCAGGCGCTCAAGCTCGGCTACAAGGTGGCGGAGGCCGGCCCGGCGGTGCTGGGTTTGTACCCGCCGCGCGCGACGGACCGCTGCACGGTGTTCATGGAGCAGGATCTCGCCAGGCTCATCCGCACGGGATCCACGCCGCAGGAGGCGTTCGCCGCGGTGATGGTGTCGGTGGTGAAGAACTACCTCAACAAGGTGGTCGGCAACCGGTACCGCAGCCGCGACAAGATCTTCTTCCAGGGCGCCACCGCGCGGAACCCCGCCCTGGTGGCGGCGTTCGAACGGCTGCTGGGCGTGGAGATCGTGGTGTCGCCCTACTGCCACGTGATGGGGGCGTACGGCGTGGCGCTGCTGACGCGCCGCGTGATGCAGGAGCAGGGCCGGGCCTGTAGCGCGTTCCTCGGCCTCGACCTCGACTCGCGCGAGATCACCTTCTCCAAGGACACCTGCGAACTCTGCCAGAACCACTGCGCCATCACGCACACATACATCGACGGCGACGAGGGCCCGTCGTGGGGCTACATGTGCGGGCGGGAGCCGGGCGCGCAGCGGATGCGCCTGACGCCCCACAGCCGCCTGCTGCGGCGGCGCAGGAAGCTCTGGCTCGAGGCCGGGCGGGGCGCCGATGTGCCCGAGGACGCGCCGGTGGTGGGCATCCCGCAGGCCCTGAGCATCTACACGTACCTCCCCCTCTGGCGCCGGTTCTTCAACCGGCTCGGATTCCGGATTCTGCTGTCCGGCGGCACGACGCAGGCGATCCGGGATCTGGGCAGCCGCATGAGCGGGGCGGAGTTCTGCTTCCCCGCCAAGGGGTTCCTGGGCCACGTCGCATCGCTCGCGTCGAAGGAGGGCGTGGACTTCGTCTTCCTGCCCGAGATGAAGAATGAGGTGCCGTCCGAACACGTCACCGCGTCGACGTTCTGCCCGTACGTGCAGGCCTCGCCGTCGTACGCCCGCGCCGCCCTCGCGCTGAACTCCATGGAAGGCGTCCGCCTGCTCTCGCCCATCATCGATCTCCGCCTCGACGATCGCACGCTGATGAAGCGCCTCGCGTCCCAGCTCGGAACGGCGCTGGATCGCTCGCCCCGCCAGGTCGAGGACGCGTGGCGCGACGCCTACGCGGTGCAGCGGGAGTTCGAGCAGCGGGTCCGCGACGAGGGCGCGACGGCCATCGAGGAGGCCCGCGCCAGCGGCGAGAAGCTCCTCGTCATCGTCGGGCGGTCGTACAACATCTACGACAGCGGGCTGAACCTGGACCTGCCGGAGAAGCTCGCCGAGCAGGGACGGACGGTCCTCCCGATCGACTTCCTCACGCTGGACCTCGCGCGCCTGGGCGAGCGCTACAAGAACACGTACTGGGGCTACGGGCAGAAGATCCTGGCGGCGCTCGAGGACGTGGCGCGCAACGATCTTCTCGACGCGGTCTACTTCACGAACTTCAGCTGCGGGCCCGACAGCTTCCTGCTGACGTACGCGTCCGAAATCATGGGCAGCAAGCCCTACCTCGCGCTCGAGCTCGACGAGCACGGGTCGGACACGGGCTACATGACGCGCATCGAGGCGTTCTTCGACGTGCTCCGCCGCCCGCGCAAAAGCAACCTGGCGCGGCGCCCGTTTGTCGCCCCTCCAACGGAGATCAACGGCCGCCGCCTCTGGATTCCGGACATGCACCCGTACGGCACCGAGCTTGCCGCGGCGGCGATGCGCGGGGGCGGGTTCGACGCGCGCGCGCTGCCGCCGGAAACCGAGCAGACCTTCGAACTCGGCCGCTCCGTCACGCGCGGGTCGGAGTGCCTGCCGACGGCCCTCACCATCGGCAGCCTGCTGGCGGCGATGCGGTCGTCGCCCCCGGAGCAGCGGCACGCCTTCTTCATGGCATCGGCGCAGGGGCCCTGCCGGTTCGGCCAGTACGTCACGCTCCACCGGCAGATCCTCGATCGCGAAGGCTTCTCCGACGTGCCCATCCTGGCACCGTCGAGCTACATGGGCTACGCGGGCCTCGACGAGCCGATCCGGCGCCAGATCTTCAAGGCGATGCTCGTGGGCGACATCCTGATGAAAGCCGGCTGCAAGGTCCGGCCGTACGAGCTCGAGACGGGCGAGACCAACTATCGCCTCGAGCAGGAGATGGCGCGCCTGGCGTCGGTCTTCGAGAGCGGCGGCGACCTGGCGAAGGCGGTCGGCGCGTCGATCCGCCGCATCGCCGCGGTCCCGGCGACGGGCGGCCCGAGGAAGCCTCTGGTGGGCATCGTCGGCGAGATCTACGTCCGCAACAACGTCTTCGCGAACGAGCACGTCGTGCGATCGATCGAGAAGCTGGGCGCCGAGGCGTGGATGGCCCCGATGGCCGAATGGGTGCTCTTCACCTCGTCGATGTGGAACCTGCGGCAGAACCTGGATCAGAAGCTCTCGAAGCAGCTCGTCCAGGGCTGGGTGAAGTGGCACTGGCTGCGCCACTGGGAGCGGAAACTCTACGGCGCGGCCGGCCCGCTGCTCGAGGACCGGCACGAGCCGGACCTGGACGCGGTGCTCGCCTCGGCGATGACGAAGCTGCCCGACAGCATCGGCGGCGAGGCCATCATCACGGTGGGCCGCGCGATTGAATTCGTGAAGCAGAAGGCGGCCATGGTGGTCAACGTCGCGCCGTTCAGCTGCATGCCGGGGACGATCACCACGGCGCTTTTCCGCCAGGTGAGCGCGGAAACGGGGACGCCGATCGTGAACCTCTTCTACGACGGCACCGGCAGCCAGAACCGCAGCCTCGAGGTGTACCTGCGGACCGCCCTGAACGCGGACGCCGGGCGGGCTACTCCGGCGAGCTGACGCCCGGCTCGGCCTGCGCCGGCACGACGGCCTGCGGGCGCTGGCGCGCGGCACGCCGTCGCCTGAGCCACCGGCAGAGCGGGACGGCGACGCGCCCCGCCCCCCGGAACGACCGCTCCCAGAGCAGATGCCAGAGGTCCGAGCGCACGCCAGACGGGGCCACGCTCCGCGCGAGGTCCGGCTCCAGCACCTCGCGCCTGTACTGGGCGATGACCGCGGGGTCGCGGACAATCGCCAGCACTTCCTGATTGGAGTGGAAGCTCAGGTAGTCGAAGTTCGACGACCCGACGACGAGCGCCTCATCGTCGACCAGCAGCGCCTTGATGTGGCTCATGCGGCCGTCGTAGAGCCGCACCGCCACGCCGGCCCGCGCGGCGGCCCATTCCGCGTACGCCGCCATCCTGGGCTTGTTGTTGTCCTTCGGCGTGACCAGCGCCACCGCCACGCCGCGGCCGGCGGCCTCGGCGAGGCAGTCGAAGAACGGGAACGTGACGTAGGCGCTCTGGACGACGATCGACGCGCGGGCCCCGCGGAGGAGCTGCAGGACGGGCTCGTTCAGCCGCCGGTTCGACTCGCCGTCGAGGAGCGCGATCTCGAGGTCCCCGAACTCGCGCCGGCTCGACAGGTTCTCGCCGCGCAGCGTCGCACGGATGTCGTCGCGCATGAACGCCCCGGCGCGCGCGTCGTCGATGCGCAGCATGATGTCGCGCCACGCGAAGTTGTGGTCGCAGACGTTGATGCCGCCGAGGTAGACGATGCGATCGTCGATGACGACGGATTTCTTGTGGTTGCGCGAGATGAACTCGAGGAACAGGACGCCGAGCGGATTGGTCCAGTGCACCGTCACGCCGTCCTCGGCAAGCTCCCGGGCCAGGCGCAGCGTCTCGCGTCGCTCCCGCCACAGGCTGGCCTTCAGGAGGTGCTTCGGGTTGGCGAGAAAGCGGTCGCTGATGTAGAAGCGCGAGTACCGGTCGATGATGAGCGTCCGCTCGAGCTCGCGCCTGCCCATCAGCAGCGAGGCGAAGCGCTTCCCCGCCTCGTCGCCTTCGAACGACATCACCTGGGCGTGAATCGAGCTTCTGGCGGCGGCGACGTCCCGCTCGAGCTGGGCCATGAACGCGGGGCTGTCGACGAAGAATCTCATACAGTGATCAGCGGGCGCCCGGCTGCCGTCCTCCGCCGTGACTGTGCAGTCTACATCGGTTCCAGCCGGCCGGCGGCAACCCGGCTGGCGTATGATCGCCCGGCCGGCCCACGGCCGGCCCTGGAGGACCACATGCACCGATGGATTCCCGCCGTTGTGCTGGCATGCTGCCTCGCCGCGCCCGCGGCAGCGCAGGACCCGCCGGCGATCGGGCACTACCTCGGCCCGGCCTATCCCTACGAACTGGTCTCGGCGGCGGCGTCCGACCGCATCAGCTGGCTCGCCTACGAGCGGGGCCAGCGCAACGTCTACACGGCGGCGGCGCCCGACTTCCGCCCGATCCGCCTCACCCGCTTTCTCGACGACGATGGCATCGACCTGACGACGCTGAGCATCTCGGCGGACGGTTCCGTGGTGGTGTTCGTGCGCGGCCACATGCCGAACCGCACCGGGTGGGTGGCCAACGTCACGAGCAATCCCGCGGGCACGGACCGGGCCATCTGGGCTGCGCGCACCGCGGGCGGTCCTCCATGGCGGCTCGCCGAGGGCACCTCGCCCGTCGTGTCGCCGGACGGGCGCTACGCGGCCTACGCGAAAGACGGACAGATTCACCGGGTTCGCGTGACGAAAGCGCAGGCGGAGCTTTCTCTGATGGACCGAGGCGAGGTGCCGCTGGTCAAGGTGTGGGGCACGAACGGCGCCCCTCGCTGGTCGCCGGACAGTTCGAGAATCGCGTTCGTCAGCGAGCGCGGCGATCACAGCTTCATCGGCGTCTACGACGTCAAGACGCGCACGGTGACGTACCTGTCGCCGGGCGTGGACCGCGACACCAGCCCGGCCTGGTCGCCCGACGGGCGGCGGATCGCGTTCGTCAGGCGCCCGGGCACGCCCTTCGGCATGCAGTCGCAGCTGGGCAGCGCGGGCATCGGGAACCCGCCGGGGCCGGCGGCCGCGGCGGGCGGCACAGGGCGGAGCCAGCAGGCCGGCGGCCAGCGCGGTGCCATGGCCGGGCCCGCACAGGCCGCCCTGGCCGGTGTGCCCGGCCTCTACAGGGCGGCGTTCGCCGGCGGTTACACGCTCGCCTTCTGGGTGGCGGACGTCGCCACCGGCGAGGCGCGCGAGTTCTGGCACAACCAGCCTGGCGACCGCGCGTTCCCGAACATCAACGCCATCGAATGGGCGGGCAACCACGTCGTCTTCCAGGCCGAGCCGGAGGAATGGATCCGGTACTACTCCGTCGGCGTGGCGGGCGGGACCGCGGCGCCCATCGTCCTGACTCCCGGCGACGGCATGGTGGAGAACGTCGCCCTGTCGAAGGACGGGCGCACGCTGTTCTACTGCACGAACGCCGGCGACATCGACCGGCGCCACGTGTGGCGCGTGCC
>JAWOGY010000203.1:0-16834 GCA_046496425.1 Vicinamibacterales bacterium | reverse complement strand
GTCAAGGCCGGCAAGCACGTCTACGTCGAGAAGCCGATGGCCAACGAGATCGGCGAGCTGAACCGCGCGTACAAGGCCGCGAAAGCGTCCGGCGTCGTCATCCAGGCCGGCACGCAGCTGCGCAGCACGCCCATGGCGATGGGATGCCGCGAACTGCTGAAGTCGGGCACGCTCGGGAAGATTTCCCGAATCGAGCAGGTGCGCAACGGCGACAAGCCGTACTGGTACCAGTATCTGAAGCCCGATGTGCGAGCGGCCGATCTCGACTGGAAGGCGTTCACCAAAGGCCGCACGAAGAAGGCGTTCGACCCGATCCTCTATTCGGGCTGGTACGGGTACTGGGAGTTCTCGCAGGGCCCGATCCCGCAGTGGGGCGTGCACTTCCTGGATCTTGTGCACTTTGTCGCCGGCCTGGGCATTCCCGAATCGTGCGTGTGCCTGGGCGGCGTCTATACGTGGAAAGACGAGCACCGCTTCACCGCGCCGGACCAGGTGCAGGCGCTCTGGCACTATCCTGACGGCCTGATGATCAGCTACTCGACGAACTTCGGAAACAGCGCCGGCAACGTCACCCGGTTCAGCGGCGACAAGGGCATGCTCCGGCTCGACTGGTCGAACGCCGTGTACAGCGCCGATGGCGGCATCAACCGCGATGGCTCGCTTCGCGGCGAGAACAAGGTCGAGCCCATCGAGCAGACGGACCACTGGGTGAACTGGTACCGGTGCATGCGCGACGGCAGGACGCCGAACGCGTCGCTCGACGCCGGCTATCAGCATGCCGTGGCCAGCATCATGGCCACGATGTCCTATGAGACGGGCCGCCGCGTGCGGTTCGACCCGGCGAAGCGGACGATCACGACCGACTGAGGCGCGTCATCGCCCGCGAACAGGACCTGCAACCCGAGGCGTCGTCGATCCTGACCGACACGGGCGCGTTCGAGGCCGGCGACCGGATCGGGTTTGGCGACGCGCTCGGCGACGTCGTACTGAAGTCGCTGCTTGCGACGCACGTGCGGACGGACAAGAACGAGGTCGTCGTCATCCCGAACGGCGTCGTGCTGGCCGGGGCCATTGTCAACCACACGAAACTGGCCGCCGCGCACGGCACGATCCTGCACACCTCGGTGACCATCGGCTATGACGCACCATGGAGACAGGTGCACGAACTGCTGCTGACAGCGGCGCGCCGCACGGATCTTGCGCGCGGATCCGACGCCGTTCGTCCTCCAGACGTCGCTCGACGACTCGTACGTGAGCTACGAGATCAACGTGTACACCGACCGGCCGGAACGGATGCTGGACATCTACTCGTGGCTCCACGCCGGCATCCAGGATGCGTTCAACGAGGCGGGCGTCGAGATTCTGTCGCCCGGCTACGCCGCGCTTCGGGACGGCAACTCGACGACGATTCCGAAGGCGCACCGGCCCGGGGGGTACGACGCCCCGTCATTCCGCGTGGACGCGCGGCCGCCCCGATAGTCACTGGCCGCCGACGTCGCCAGTTTTCGAGAGCAGCACGGCCAGCGGCCGGGTGCCCTTCGACTCCGCCATCACCATCACGATGCAGGCGGTGAGGGGCACCGCCAGAAAAGCGCCCGCGATGCCCCACAGCGCGCTCCAGGCGGCCAGGCTCGCGAGGATCGCGAAAGGACTCAGGTTGAGCGAGTTGGCCATCAGCCAGGGGTCCAGCACGCTGCCGATGGTGAACTGGACGGCCGCGAGGACAACGAGGAGGAACACGAGCTCGCTGGAGAAGCCGAACTGGAGGAGCCCGAAGCTGACTGGCACGAAGATCCCGAGAAACGACCCGAGGTACGGGATGTAGTTGACCAGCGCGATCAGCACCGCGAAGAACGACGCCAGCTCGAGTCCGGCCCACGCCATCGCCATCCAGCTCAGCGCGCCGGTCAACATGCAGAGAAATGTCTTGAGCGCCAGGTACGTCCCGATCCGCTCGTTGACGCTGGTGATGATCTTGTGGACCCGCGCGACCGCCGCCGGGTCCTCGGAGAGGTTGGCGAGCTTGCGCGGAACCTTGTCCAACTCGATGAGCAGGAAGACCACGTAGAGCACGCTCACGATTAACAGGGAGGGAACCGACGTGAGTATCAACGCCGAGTAGCCGAGCAGCCTCTGGGGGCTCCCCTGAGCCAGGAGATACTGACGCACCGTCGTCCAGGTGGGCTCGGCCTCGATGCCCAGGAGGGCGGACAGGCTCTGGACCGTGGCCAGCAGCGACTCCTGGTACCGGGGGGCGAGTTCTACCGCCCGGCCCAGGTCGGCCGCGACCAGCCAGAAGGTGGCGGCGAGGGCCGCGCAGACCAGGAGGAACCCGCTGCGTACTGGACGCTGCTTGGCAGCCGGCTTCCGAGCCACGGCACGCGCGACACCAGATTGCTCGTGCCGACGATCACGTAGACCGCCAGGATGCTGAAGGCGATCGGCAGCAGCACGCTCTGGCCGATCCAGAGCACAAAGCCGGCGGCGAGCGTCAGCACGGTCCCGTACGTGACGGCCTGGAGTCGATGGTTCATGTGCGGGAGACGCTATCTCAGGGCAATCATGCCGGTCAAGGACGGCCAGCGCCCCGACGGGCAGCGCCGGGGCGGCGATATCCGCAAGCAGGCCGCTCAGCGTGTCCTCGCGGCGAGTGTGGCCAGCGTGCGACTCCGCCTGATAAAATCCTTGGGCCAGCAAGGCGCACATCGATCGCGAGTCCGCGAAAGGCCAGTCATGCCTCGTGAGTTCCAGCGCTTCGGCGGGATCGGGAAGGTTCATCGGACAATCAATATCACGCCTGGTTCGACCACAGGAATGCCGGCCTCATGCGCCGAGCCCGGGTGGAAACTGGGCGTCAATCCAGAGAATCACGCCACCAGCCTCGCGAGTCTGCTCGTCGGGCAGCGCGGCGCCGGCTGACGCTCCGCGGCCGGCGGCGGCCATGGGTTCCGCCGGCTCTGGCTCGCTTGCTATACTGGCGCAACCCTCGAGGCCGACCATCGCCAGGAGTTGGCCTGCGAGCAGGCGTCCACACCGGCAGGGATCCCAGCGGCCATGGCTTCCGATCTCTCACTCCTGGCAGGGAGCACCGCACACGGTCGCCATCAGGCCGTGGTTCTCGCGTGGAGCCTGGCGGTGATCGGGGCTCTCTCCGGATGCAGCCTCGCCATCAGCCCGGGCGTCCGGGATGCGCAGTTGACCGTGGAGGTGAAGACAGCACTGGTCAACGATCCGGTCGTGGGGCCTCAGTTGATCGAGGTCCGCGTGGCCGGATGCGTCGTGCACCTATCGGGCGAGCTGCGCTCAGAGGAGGACATCGCCCGCGCCATCGAGGTGGCCAGTTCCGTCGCGGGCGTACTGGAGGTGACCTCCGATCTGCGGCTGGCGCCGCCTGTGCTGCCTCCGCCGCCGGGCCACAGGTATCGCCCGTTTCGCGAGGGCGGGGTGGCGGAGCCGGAAGAGCGGTGGCTGCAGTTTCTCGCAGTAGGCGGCTCGCTTGGGATCAGCCGTCCGCGCGACGAGTCCCTCGGCGACAGCCTGTCCGGGGGGCCGATCCTGGCGATCCGGCCTCGCTCGAGCCTTGGATTCGGGTTCGCCTTCAGCTGGTTCCGCGGCGACCTGCTGACAGAGGATGGCCGGGCCAGCTTCGGCACGCTGCGTGTCCGTCCCGTGATGGGCGGGGTTGGCTACACGCTCGTGCGCGACCGGGCATCCGCAACGGTCTCCGTGTTGGCCGGGCCGGCCTTCAACAGCTTCAAGATCAACCCCGACCTCGATTCGGATCTGAAAGCCGTGGCGGTGGGCAATAGCCTCGCATTGCGAGCAGGCGTCGGTATGGCGTACCGGATCAGCCGCCGGTTCAGCCTGACCGGCTTTGCCGGCTACGAGGCAACCAGGCCCACGGTGACCTTTGTGGATGGTCCGGCTGTCTTCAAGCGCACGGTGACCGCCGACACGGTGGTGGTGAACGCGGGACTGGCCTACTGGGTCTTCTGACCATGGGTGACTGGAATCGGCTGTTGTTTGTCCGGCTGATGGCCCCGGTTGGCGACGCCATGCTCTTTGCCGGCCGCGCCGCCCGCGAGGCGTTCCGCCCGCCCTTCGAGATCGAGGAAACCCTGCGGCAGCTCTACGAGCTGGGCTGGCGCTCGGCGCCTCTCGTCGCCGCGGCTGGTTTCTCGGTAGGCGTGGTCCTGTCCATGCACACCCGGGCCTCGCTGGCGCGCTTCGGGGCCGAGGCCCTGATTCCCGCAGGGTTGGCCATTGCTCTTGTGCGCGAGACCGGCCCGCTGGTGGCCGGCCTGCTCATGGCCGGACGGATTGGCGCCGGCATCGGCGCCGAGTTGGGCGCCATGACGGTGACCGAGCAGGTGGACGCTCTCGAGGCCACCGCCGTCGACTCGTTCAAGTACCTGGTGGTGACCCGGGTGGTGGCCTGCGTGATTGCCATGCCGCTGCTGACCACGCTGATGAACTTCATGGGCATGCTGGGCGGGTTTGCGGCCGAGCACGCGGTCAACGGCATGCCGGTCCGGCTCTACTTTCAGCATTCGTTCGCGTCGATCCAGTTCAGCGACCTGGTGCCGGCCACGCTGAAGACCACGGTCTTCGGTTTCATCATCGCCACCGCGTCTTCTTACCTTGGTCTCAACACCTCGCGGGGCACGGAAGGAGTGGGGCAGGCGTCGACCCGCAGCGTCGTCTACTCGTCGATGCTGCTGATTGCCGCGAATGTCGTTCTCGTGCGCCTGATCTTCTTTCTCTTTCCCGGCTAGTTATGAGCGACGACAGCGACAGCGCCGTCCGTCTCGAGCACGTCACCAAGGCCTTTGGCAGCCACAGGGTCCTCGACGATGTCTCACTGGCCGTTCCACGCGGTGAGAGCCTCTGCATCCTCGGCCGCAGCGGCACGGGAAAGAGCGTCACGCTGAAGCACATCGTCGGACTGCTAAAGCCTGACGATGGCCGTGTGTTCGTCGAAGGCGAAGACGTCACCCACATGGCCAGCCGGGAGCTGGCGCGGGTCCGCAAACGGATCGGCTTTCTGTTCCAGAACTCCGCGCTGTTCGACTCCATCACCGTTGGTGAGAACGTGGCCTTTCCCTTGCGCCGGCACACCGGGCTGTCCGACGCGGAGATCCGTGAGCGAGCGCTCTTCAAGCTTGGACAAGTGGGGCTGGAGCGAGACTACGACAAGATGCCGGCCGACCTGTCGGGCGGGATGCGCAAGCGCGCAGGGCTGGCCAGGGCCATGGCCCTCGACCCGTCGATCCTGCTGGCTGACGAGCCGAGCGCAGGTCTCGATCCCATTACCTCGGGTGAAATCGACGCGCTGCTGGTGACGCTGAAAGAACGGTCGGACACCACGCTAATCGTCGTGACCCACAACATCCCCAGCGCGCGCACCGTCGGCGACGAACTGGTGTTCCTGCACGACGGCCGCATTCTGGCGCGGGGCACGGCAGCGGAGCTCGATCGGAGCGACGAGCCGCTGGTCCGGGAGTTCATGCGGTCGGAAGGCGGAGGCTAGAAGAGCCCGGGGGGCGCAGTCTGCGGCGCGCGTCTCGTGCGCCACCGAGATCGAATCCGGGCCATGAGTGCGGAGCGGCGAGTCGAACAGGCAGCCAGCGGGAATCGACACTCGTGATGCAGGCCCCGTGGACACGACGGGCTGCCACCGCCCGCGTGGCCGTGCCGGCCGGCGAATGTGTGAAGAGGAGTTGTCATGAGCCAGTCAAAATTGGCCGCGGTCGGCGCGTTCGTGACGGCGGGTATCCTGCTGTTTGCGGTGGGGCTGTTCATGATTGGCGATCGGCGTCTCCTGTTCAAAGACCAGTTCGAGCTGAACGCGCAGTTCGGCAAGGTCACCGGCCTGCAGGTGGGCACCAAGGTTCGCCTGGCCGGTCTGGATGCGGGCGAGGTGCTGGAGGTGCTCATCCCCGGCAGGCCGTCGGACAAGTTCGTGGTCCGGATGCGCGTGCAGGAGGCGTTGCGCCAGCTGGTGCGCACCGATTCGACGTGCAGCATCCAGACCGACGGCCTGGTGGGATCGGCCTTCATCCAGATCGGCCGCGGCACTGATGAGGGCGCCGTCGTCGAGCCCGGGAGCACCATCGCGGGCAACGATCCAATCGAGTTCATCGATTTGATCGAGGAAGGCCGAAACGCGTTTCTGACGGTCAGCGCCGAGATGATCGATCTCAAGGGCCGCGTCGCGCTGACGGTCGACGCGCTGACTGACACGGTACGCTCGGCCAACGACATCGTGGAGCGGGCCGGCTCCGATCTCCAGGTGGCCATCAGAGCGGGGGTCGAGGTGACGCAAAACGTGCGGGAGGTGCTCGACGACTCGAAGGTGATCTTCGAGCGCGTGAAGAACGGTGAGGGCACGGTCGGGCGGTTGCTGACCGACGACGCGCTGTTCGAGCGCGCCAAGACCATGGCCGACCAGGCGGAGCAGACCATTCGCAATCTCCGGGAGGCCAGCGATCGGGCCAGGCAGGCGGTCGACGACTTCACCGGAGAGGGAGGTGGCGGAGCCGCGATCGCCGCCGACTTGCGGATCACGCTGGCCCAGACCCAGGAGGTCATGTCGGACCTGGCGGAGAGCACCGAGGCGCTCAAGCGGAGCTGGCCGTTCAAAGGGTACTTCCAGCAGCGCGGGTTCTACGATCTCGACGCGCTCACCGTGGCCGAGTACCGCGAGGGGGCGCTCGAAGGAGGCAAGCGGACCGCGCTCCGGATCTGGATCGAGGCCGGCGCCTTGTTCGCGAGCAACCAGAAGGGAGAGGAGTACCTGACCGATGAAGGCAGAAAGCGCATCGATTCGGCCATGGCCGACCTGCTTCGGTTTCCACGGAACAGCCCGCTGGTCGTCGAGGGCTACGTAACCAGCGAAGACGTAGACCCCCTGCTCAAGTCCGAGGACCGCGCCAGGCTGGTGCGTGACTACCTGATCGACAAGTTCAGGCGGCGCGTGTCGGTGACCGGCACCATGCCCATGGGATTGAACGCGGAAGGCAGCCCGAAGGGCAACGGGCGGTGGTCCGGGGTGGCCCTGGCCCTCTTCGCGCGAAAAGACGCCATTGCGACCGTGTCGAACGGCCAGCGCAAATGACCCGCCTGGCGACCCGTGTCTGAGTACGGGCGTCATGGTGCGCGCCAGGCCCAGCTTCTACCGCGCCTCGGCTACGAGCATCACCCAGGGCTGAGGTGACGGCAGCCTGATGGCCTGCCTGCCGAGGCCCGGCCGCATGCGGACGCGGATTCCCTCAATCGGCCCGCTCTCGACGGTGAACGAGCCGGTCATCTCGCGCGTGACCAGGGCCACCAACTCGGCGCCGGGCCGGACGTCTACCGCGAAGGCGAAGAACCGGTTCTCCGCCTGCCAGACGACGACATGGCCGACGTGGCGGGATGACTGGACGACGGCGTCGTTATCGCCGGCCTGTCGCGGGCTCATGTTCCACCACGCCAGCGACGAGAGCGCGTCCGCAACGAATGGTTCAGCCGAGAGCGGCCACGTGGACGACCGGGCCAGGCGGAACGCCTGCGGCGTGGAGACGCGCGGGCTGACGAACGCGTACCCCGTCTTCGTGCGGTTGGCGTAACAGGTGGCGCCGGGCAGTTGGCACCGCGCGGGCGGCGTCGCCGGCGCGCAGGGCATCGGCCAGACGCTGTCGCGCCCGCCGCGGCCCGGCAGCAGGATTTTCTCGCAGCCCGGCGTGGCGACTGGCAGCCAGTTCTCGTCGAGGCCGCGCAGCCGCTCGGCGAAGATCTCCGGCAGGGGGTTGTCGAGCGACGGATGACGGGCCCACAGGAACGATGCGAGCCGCGTCGGACGGTCGGCCGCTTCCGGCCGCGCGGGATAGAAAGCCCAGATGCCGAGCACCGCAGAGGCCACGGCCGGGATGGCCATCCAGGTGACGCGGCGGGCGAGCACGCGGTCGACCTCCTGGAACAGCGGGATGGCCAGCGGGATGAACCACGTGGCGTACCGGCTGAG
The DNA here is from genome assembly GCA_046496425.1 of Vicinamibacterales bacterium. GTDB lineage: Bacteria > Acidobacteriota > Vicinamibacteria > Vicinamibacterales > JAKQTR01 > JAKQTR01. The sequence goes on along the minus strand of JAWOGY010000203.1, from coordinate 8,829 downwards.
GCCGGGCGTGCCGCCGTGGTTCACGTTGGTGGCTGTCGCGGCGACGAACGCCAGCCAGGCGGCGGAGGCCGCGGCCGACACGACGGCCGGGCTTCCCAGGCGCCGCGGTGCGATCCACGCCAGCAGGATCACGCCGCCCAGCAGCGCCGCGCCGTACACCGGCACCTGCGGGAACAAGCCGATGTTGGGATCGGCGAGCACCGCGGTGTATTCCTGCCACGTCACCCGGTGCACGTCACCGGCGGACGCGAGCCGTGTCGGTGTCCCGAGCCTCGCGAGGTAGTACGCCGGATGGAGCGCCGCCAGCACCGTGCCGGCTGCCAATCCCAGCCAGAACCGGCGGTCCTTCAGGAGCGCGACCCTCCCGGCCACCGCCGCCACGGCGAGGATGCCGATGAGCGCGGCATTGCCGGGGTTCTGTGTGGCTGCGGCGCCGACGGCAACCAGGCTCCACCACGGCGCTGAAGCGAGCAGGGCGAACGCGACGGCATACAGCGCGAAGGTGAACGGCTCGGTATGCGGCTTGTCGAGCCACCACAGAATCGGGCCGGCGAAGACAATGGCGCAGAAGGTCCAGTGCAGCCGGGACGCGGCGACGTAGAACGCCGCCAGGAGGAGCAGGCCGTTCAGGATGGTGAACGCCGCCGCGGCATCGAGGCCGATCGGGCGCCCGAGGACCACCACGGGCGCCGCGAGCGCGGAATAGAAGATGAAGTGCCGCGACTCGCCGGCACCGGGCATCTGGCCCGACGCGAGCCGGGCCGCGAGGTGGACGTACTCCGATCCGTCGCCGACGATGCGCGGCGACGAGGTCGCGGCGAGCGTCAGCAGCAGGCACGCAAAGAGCACCGCCGCGACTGCCGGGCGCATCACCTGGCCCGGGCAGTGGAGGTCAGGTTCCCGCGCAGCCACTTCTGGTCGGCCGGGCTCGCGCCGGTGAAGGGAATGTACATCGGCATGCTCAGGGCCAGTAGAATACCGTGACGCCTCCGGTCCGGAGAAATCCGAGGAGCTTTTCATGCCTATCGTCCTCGACGGAAGCCATCTGACCATCGAGTCCCTGGTCCGCATCGCCCGGTTTGGAGAGAAGGTGGAACTCGCGCCAGAGGCCCTCGAGCGCATCACGGTATGCCGCGCGATGCTGGAAGAGAAGCTCGCGGCGCGCGAAGTCATGTACGGCACCAACACGGGCATCGGAGAGTTCTCGGAGCACCTGCTGAGCGACGAACAGGTGCGGGAGTTCCAGCGCTATCTCGTCTACAACCACGCGGCGGGCATCGGCGCGCCGGCGCCGATCGAGCACGTGCGCGCGGCCATGGCTGGCCGCGCCAACGTCCACGCGCACGGGAACTCGGGCTGCCGCCCGGACATCACGCTGACGTTCATCGAGATGCTCAACAGGGGCGTGACCCCGGTCGTCTGCCAGAAAGGATCCGTCGGGGCCTGCGGCGATCTGGCGCCCATGGCCCAGCTGGCGCTCCTGTTCCTGGGCGAAGGCGAGGCGTTCTTCCAGGGCGAGCGGCTGCCCGGCGCCGAGGCGCTCAGGCGGGCCGGCATCGAGCCTCCAGGCCTCCAGGCGCGCGACGGGCTGGCCGCCATCAACGGCTCGAACCTGCTCACCGCCATGTCCGCTCTGCACATCCACGACATGGAACGGTGGATCAGGCAGTCGGACATCGTCGCGGCCATGTCGATCGAGGCGCTGCTCGGCAACCTGAAGCCCTACAACGCGACGCTGCACGAACTGCGCGGCTTCTCCGGCGCGGTCACCTCGGCGCGCAACATCATGAAGGTGCTGGAAGGGTCGGACCTGGCCACCGGCAAGATGAAGACGAAGGTGCAGGACGCCTACTCGATGCGGTCGACGCCCCAGGTGGTCGGCGCGGCGCGCGACGCCATCGCGTACGCGCGCTCGCAGGTGGAGATCGAGCTGAACGGCGTTGGCGACAATCCGATCTTCATCCCCGAGAAGCGGCTGACGCTGACCGGCGCGAACTTCCAGGGGTCGCCCGTCGCGCTGCCGATGGACATGGCGGGCGCGGCCATCACGATGGTCTGCGTGCTCTCCGAGCGGCGGCTCAACCGGTTGACCAACCCCGCGCTGTCCCAGGGGCTGCCCGACTTCCTGGCGCACGAGCCGGGGTTCTATTCGGGGCTCATGCTCAGCCAGTACACGGCGGACCACCTGATTGTCGAGCAGCGGATGCTCTCGGCGCCGGCGTCGATCCAGTCGATCCCGGCGGCGGCCGACCAGGAGGATTTCGTCTCGATGGGCATGAACACCGCCCTCAAGAACGGCCAGATCCTGGACAACGCGTACGGCGTGCTCGGGATCGAGTTCATGGCCGCCGCCCAGGCCCTCGACTTCCGGACCTTCACGATGGGCCGCGGGTCGCAGGCCGCGCGGACGGCCATCCGCCGGCACGTGGCGCACCTGGAGAAGGATCGGCCGCTGTTCAACGACCACAACGCCATGAAGGCGCTCGTGCAGTCGGGCGAGATCCTCGAGGCGGTCGAGCAGGCGGTCGGGGCGCTGGGCTGAGGTCCGGTGTCGGGTATCATGTGAAGTCCCTGACTGCATGAACCGCGCCAGCACCAGGAGTGCCTGATGCCGCACCGTTTTACGCTCGGCGTCGAAGAGGAGTTCCAGATCGTCGACCCGCACACCTGGGAACTGCGGTCGCACGTCAGCGAACTGGTGGAACCCGGCGCGACGGTGCTCGGCGACCAGATCAAGCGCGAGCTGCACCAGTCGATCGTCGAGGTGGGGACGACCATCTGCCGGAACGCGGACGAGCTCGAGGCGCAGGTGTACCACATCCGGCGCGAGCTCTGCTCGGCGGCCGAGTCCAGGGGGCTCGCGATCGCCGCCGCGGGGACCCATCCGTTCTCGCACTGGATCGACCAGGTCATTTCCCCCGGCGAGCGCTACGACCACATCGTCGAGGAGCTGCAGATGCTGGCGCGCTCGCTCCTCATCTTCGGCCTCCACGTGCACGTCGGCATGCCGGACCGCCAGTCCACCATCGAGATCATGAACATGGCGCGGTACTTCCTGCCGCACCTGCTGGCGCTCTCGACCAGTTCGCCGTTCTGGATGGGCCGGGCCACCGGCCTGAAGTCGTACCGGACGACGGTGTTCCGGCGGTTTCCGCGCACGGGGCTGCCCGAGCACTTCGACTCGTGGGGCGAGTTCGAGGACTACGTGCAGACGCTCGTCGACACGCGCTGCATCGACAACGCCAAGAAGATCTGGTGGGACGTGCGGCCGCACCCGCAGTTCGGCACCCTCGAGTTCAGGGTGTGCGACGTGCCGACGCGGCCCGCCGAGACCGTGGCCATCGCCGCCCTCATCCAGGCGATCGTCTTCAAGCTCTATCGCCTCCGCGCGCAGAACCTCGGGTTCCGGGAGTACCGCCACATGCTCATCCAGGAGAACAAGTGGCGCGCCGCGCGGTACGGCATCGACGGCCACCTGATCGACTGGGGCAAGCGGACCGAGGTGCCGATGCGCGAACTGGCGCTGGAGCTGGTCGCGTTTGTCGACGACGTGGTGGACGAGCTGGGCAGCCGGCGGCACGTCGCGGGGATCCTCGACATCCTGCGCGACGGCACGAGCGCCGACCGCCAGCTCCGGGTGTACCAGGACACACAGGACCTGAAGGCGGTCGTGCAGCACCTGGTGGCGGAGACGCGCGGATAGGGACAAGGGGCACGGGACAAGGGACAAGGGACAAGAGGCGAGGCCTGCCGCGCCGAAGCCGTGGGAGGAATCCCACGGACCGGACCACGGCGAAGGCGGTCGAAGTCGGGGGGAGCCATGAAGCGAGTGGGATTGATGTGCGGCCGTGAGTACGCGTTTCCGCCGGCGTTCATCGAGAAGGTGAACCAGCTTGGCGCGGCCCAGGGAGTGGTCGCCGAGTTCGTGAAGCTCGGCGGCACCTACATGGGCGAGGCGTCCCGCTACAAGGTGATTGTCGACCGCATCTCCCACGAGGTGGACTACTACCGCGCGTACCTGAAGCACGCGATGCTGAACGGCACGTACGTAATCAACAACCCCTTCTGGTGGACGGCCGACGACAAGTTCTTCAACTACTCCGTCGTCCAGAAGCTCGGCGTGACGGTGCCGAAGACGGTGCTCCTGCCCCAGAAAGGCTACCCGTGGGACGTGGACATCCAGCAGGAGTCGCTGCGGAACCTGGACTATCCCATCGACTGGGACGCGATGCTCGAGTACATCGGGCTGCCCGCGATCCTGAAGCCCTACTCGGGGGGCGGCTGGAAGCACGTCTACAAGATCCACAGCAAGGAAGAGCTGTGGGCGGCCTACGACGGGACCGCGCCCTACTGCATGACGCTGCAGGAGTTCATCGACTTCGACCGCTACGTGCGGTGCTTCACGTTCGGCAAGTCGGACATCATGCCGGTGGCCTACGACCCGAAGGACCGCAAGTACCTCGTGATCCACGACTATCTGGCGCCCGAGCTCGGCGATCGGATCGTGCGCGACGCGCAGGCGATTAACGAGGCGCTCGGCTACGAGATGAACACGGTGGAATTCGCCGTCAAGGACGGCGTGCCGTACGCGATCGACTTCCTGAACCCGGCTCCCGACTTCGAGCGCGACCGCGTCACCCAGTTCTACTTCGACATCGTCGTCGAGAAGATGGCGCGCCTCGTGATCGACCGCGCCGTGAACGGCGCGCCGTCGAACACCTGGCCGAAGTGGCCGTCAATGGTGCACCTGAAGTGAACCCGATCGACGCCTGGCACGGCGCGCTCCGGCCGGAGGACCTGACCGCGTCCGCGTTCGGGCAGCTCGCCGCCCGCATGCGGGCAGAACGCCTGACGTTCGGCGACCGCGTGCACTGCCCGTTCCTGCGGCCGCTGTTCCTGACCGACGACGACGAGCGGCGGATCCGGGAGTTCGCCGAGACGCTCGCCGTGCTGGGCGAGCGCGTCGTCGCCGCGGCGATGGCCGAGCCCGCGCTCCTCGACGAACTGGGCCTCAGCCCCGACGAGCGTCGGCTGGTCGAGATCGATCCGGGCTACGCACGGGCGAGCACGTCGTCGCGCGTCGACACGTTCCTGCTGCCCGGCTCGCTGCAGGCGGCGGAGTACAATGCCGAGTCGCCGGCGGGGTTCGGGTATACGGAGCGCCTGGCGGGCGTGTTCGAGCAGTTGCCGGTCATGGAGCGCTTCAAGGCCGCCTACGACGTGCAGGCCTATTCGCTCACCGCCGCCATGCTCGACGCGCTCATGACGAGCTACCGCGAATGGGGCGGCCGCGCAGAGCCGCCGACCATCGGCATCGTGGACTGGCGCAACGTGCCGACCTGGAGCGAGTTCGAGATCCTCCAGGAGCGGTTCACAAGCCTCGGCGTGCCGACGATCGTCTGCACGCCGGAGGACCTGGAATTCGACGGGCGCGAACTGCACGGGCTGGGGCGGCGAATCGACCTGCTCTACCGGCGCGTGCTCATCAACGACATCACCAGCCGCCCGGCCGAATGCGGGGCCCTCGTGCGCGCGTGCGAGGCGAAGGCCGTGTGCATGGCCAATTCGTTCCGCTGCAAGATCCCGCACAAGAAGGCGTTCTTCGCCGTGCTGACCGACCCGCGGCACGCCGGGCTGTTCAGCGAGCGCGAGCATGAGGTGATCGCGAGCCACGTGCCCTGGACCCGGGTGGTGCGCGACGCATGGACGTCGAAAGGCGCGGACGAGGTCGACCTGGTTCCGTGGATCCGGCGGAGCCGCGACAGCCTGGTCTTGAAGCCGAACGACGAGTATGGCGGCGCCGGCGTCACGCTGGGCTGGGAAACCAGCGCATCCGCCTGGGACGGCGCGCTTCAGGAAGCGCTCGCCGCGCCGCCGGGCGCCTGGATCGTTCAGGAGAGAATCGCCGTACGCCGCGAAGTGTTCCCGTGGTTCCAGGGAGGCGGCGATGCGGTGATGAAGGACATGCTCGTCGACATGGCGCCGTACCTCTTTCTCGGCAAGCTCGCGGGTTTCCTGACGCGGCTGAGCGCGACGGGCCTTGCCAACGTCACGTCCGGCGTCGGGCAGGTGCCGGCGTTCAGAGTCCGCCCGCGCCCGTAAACGCCGCTGCTGATATCACCCATGCCTTTCGACTGCCGCCACCGCCAGCGTTTCGGTCCCGAAGCCTGCCTGTCGGGCTGCCCGGCCGCACCACCCGTGTTCCAGTCCGTCCGCGTCCGGCGGCATGGCGACGTGCCTCCCGCCGAGCCGCATCTTGTCGATATCGCGGTGCTCGACATGCACCACGGGTGGCCGAACCTGGGCCACGATGCCATTCTGCAGGCGATGCAGAACGCGCTCTGCGACATCAGCAGCCCGCTGAAGAAGGCCGGCATCGGCTTCCGCGTGATGTCCTACGACCTCCGCCGCGGCGAGCAGGTGATTCCCGAACCTCCGGGCGGGCGGCACACGCTCTATATCGGCACCGGCGGTCCCGGCCACCTCGATCCGCGCATGAACGACGGAGCGAGCGAGGGCTCTCAGGGGATCGAGGAGGACCCGTCGTGGGAGCCCAGGCTGTTTGCCCTGTTCGGCGCCATTCGCGCGTCCGACTCCGCGGCGCTGCTCGCCGTCTGCCATACATTCGGCGTGATGTGCCGGTGGCTCGGCATCGCGGATGCCGCGCTGCGGGGGCCGGAGAAGGGCGGCAAGAGCACCGGCGTTGTCGAGAACATCCTCACCGACGAAGCCCTGGTGCACCCGTGGTTTTCGCGCTTCGCCGAGGCGCTGCCTGACGGCCGCCGCCTGTTCGCTCTCGACAACCGCCTGTACGACCTGGTCCCGCGGGGGCCGCTGCCCGCCGGCGTGACCGCTATCTCGTACGAAGCTCTCGGCAAGGGCGGCCCGGCCGGCGGCGCCCTGACGATGATGGAGGTGGCGCGCGACGAGGGGGGAGTCATGCCGCGCGTGTTCGGCGTCAACCATCACCCCGAGATCGTCAATCGCGCAAGGCTCCTGGTCACGCTGGAGAAGCAGTTCGAACGCGGCGACGTGACGCGCGCGTGGTACGAGGAGCGCAAGAAGACCCTCACCGAGCCCGTGGCCGACCAGTGGGGCGACCGCTTGATTCACCTCACCTCGAGCTACACCTTCATGGCGCCGCTGCGGTTCCACCTCTACAAACTGGCGCGACTCCGGGGCGAGGCGCTGGCCCGCCCGCTGCCGATCGACGAAGCCATGCTGCCGCTGACCTACACCATGTCCCGCCGCTAACAGGGGTCGGGACTATTTAGGATCACGGCCCACCGAATCGCACGATCTTGTAATCGGCTGGGGTGGCAGTGGTTGGCCACCTCCTCTCTTAAAACCCTGCACGCGGAGTCGCCGCTGTTGATTACAGAATCGTGCGTGGCAAGACCGTGCGATCGTAAATAGTCCCGACCCCGATGGGGGGCTACCAGCGTGACAGGTACTCGCGCATTTGGTGCTTCCAGTACGGCCAGTCGTGGCCGCCGAGCGGGCCCCAGTCGTCGAGAAAGTGGGGAATCCCTTTGCCCGCGAGGACGCCGGCCATTTTGTAGGTCGGGCCCTTGTCCTCCCAGGGCCCGTGGCCTGTTACGAGATGAATGTCGCAGCCGGCGAGCAGGTCCCTCACGCGCGGGTCGTCCATCTGCGACATGTAGTCGACGGGGTTGTTGAAGTAGAAGTTGTCGTCGTAGAGCCCGTCCATGAACCGCTTCATGTCGTAGACACCCGAGAGGGCGTAGCAGCGCCTGAAGACGTCCGGATGCTTGAACAGGGAATTGGCCGCGTGGTACGCGCCGAGCGAGGCGCCCATCGTGGCGACCGCGACGTCGTCTGACTGGCAATGCCGGCGGATGAACGGCACGACCTCGAACCGCACGCAGGCGTCGTACTGCGCCTGCATGTAGCTGCGGTGGAACGGGTGGGCGCCCTTGTTGTAGAACCCGTCCCCGCTGTTGGCGTTGATCGTGAACACCTTCACGCGCCCGGCGTCGATGAAGTCCGCCAGGGCCCCGATCATGCCCTGCCGGTCCATCTCCCACTCGTCGCCGCCGCTCGTGGGGAAGACGAGCATCGGCGGGCCCCAGTGCCCGTACACGACCAGGCCCATCTCGCGGCTCGTCCGGCTGGAGTACCAGCGGTGATAGTCGGTGCGCATTCCCGATACGGTATCACGGGCTAAACGCCGCGTGGTTTCGGCGCGTCCTCGGCGGCGGTCCGGCGGACCACCAGTTTCGCCGCCTCGAGCACCGGCACGACGGAGAACGCGACCGCGACGACAATCACCCAGTCGTCCGCCGTCAGGCTGTAGGTGCCGAAGGGCCCCTGCATGAACGGCATGTGGACAACCGTGGCCAGCATGCCAAGCTCCCAGAGGATGGCGAGGTTCAGCCACATGTTGGCGAACGGGCGGCGCAGTGCCGACTGGCGATCCGACCTGAAGTTGTAGGCCTTGAAGAACTGGATGACGACCAGCGACACGAACGTCATCGTCATCGCTTCGCTCGTGCTGCGGCCCGACTGCAGGGCCCAGGTGAAGAGCCCCAGGTTGACGAGGGCCGACCAGATGCCGCCGGCGGCCATCAGGGCGACCACCGGGCGCGTGAAGATCCCTGTCCGCGGATTGCGAGGCTTGCTCCGCATGATGTCGGGGTCGGGCGAATCCATGGCCAGCGCGAGGGCCGGCAGCCCGTCGGTCGCGAGGTTCACGTAGAGGATCTGGACGGCGCTCAGCGGCAGGGGCAGGCCGGTCAGGGCGGCCCCTGCCATCAGCCCGATCTCGCCGACGTTGGATGACAGCAGGTACATCAGGTACTTCTTGAT
>JAWOGY010000134.1:0-4326 GCA_046496425.1 Vicinamibacterales bacterium | reverse complement strand
TGATGCGGTCGCCCCAGATGATGCGGTCGCCCCAGATGATGCGCTCGCCCCAGATGATGCGGTCGCCCCAGATGATGCGGTCGCCCCAGATGATGCGGTCGCCCCAGATGATGCGGTCGCCCCAGATGATCCGGTCGCCCCAGATGATGCGGTCGCCCCAGATGATGCGGTCGCCCCAGATGATGCGGTCGCCCCAGATGATGCGGTCGCCCCAGATAATGCGGTCGCCCCAGATAATGCGGTCGCCCCAGATGATCCGGTCGCCCCAGATGATCCGGTTCCCCTGGATGATGTCCTTCAGGCCGCTCTTCTTCCCGGTCCAGAACAGCACGCCGCTCCCGGCAATCTCGTCCTCGTCGATGACCGCGTTCGGCACCTTCGGGCTGGGGCCGTTCACGGCCATCCACACGGCCCCGGCGGCGTTCAGGCTCCCCGAGCCGCCCACGAGCACGCCCTCGGGCACGAACTGCGCCGAAAGCTGAAGCGCCATCTTCACGTGGCCCTGCAGGAGCGAGGGGTTGGCCTCGAGCATCAGCGCGGCCACGCCCGACACGACACCGGCCGAGACGCTCGTGCCGCTCATGGCGATGAGCTGCCCGTTCACGGTGCCGGCCGGCGCGGTCTGATCCACGGTGCTGCCGCGCACGAGCGACGCCCACACCTTGTTGCCCGGCGCCACGAGATCGGGCTTCATCACCCGGTCGATCGCGGTCGGGCCCCTCGAGCTGTACGTCGTCACCACATCGTCATACCGGTTGACGCTGGCCTTGGTGTTGAGCGCGCCCACGGTGATGACATCGGGGAGGTTGCCGGGCGACGAGATCCCGCCGTAGACGGGCACTTCCTTGCCGTCGATGGTCACCTTGCCGTAGTTGCCGGCGGAGGCCACGACGATGAGGCCGGCGTCGATGGTCTTCTGCACGGCCTGCGCGAGCGGGTCGTCCTCGTACGACTCGAACACGGGATGGCCGAGCGACACGTTCACGACGCGGATATTGAGGCGCCGGGCGTTCTCGCGCACCCAGGCGAGCGCGCGGATGACGTCGCTCGTCTGCCCCGAGCCGTCGGCGTCGAGCACCTTCAGCGAGACGATGCCCGCGTCGGGCGCCACGCCTCCGTAGTTCTGGCCGTCCTCGTTGCCGGCAATCACGCTCGCCAGGTACGTGCCGTGGCCGAACTGGTCGCCGTCGCCCGAGCTGGTGAAGTCGTGGGCCTCGATGACCTTGCCCTTCACGCCCTTGTTCTTCGGGTCGACGCCCGAGTCGATGACGGCCACCACCACGTGCTTGCCCGTCACGCCCGGCACGCCGCCGAAGCCGCCATAGGCGAGATCGGCGCCGATGGCCTCGCGGGTGATAGCCATCTGGCCGCGCACCTCGGCGTCGAGCGAGAGGTGCGTGAAGTCGGGGTCGCCGGAGGCGGCGTCGAACTGGTTGGCCGAGCCCTCGAGCACGGCGCCGGCGTCGAGCACCTTTTTGACGCGCAGTCCGAAGCGCGCCGCAAGCTTCTGCACGCGGGCGGTGTCGCCGTTTACGATCACCTGCAGCGCCGCGCGCGTGGGCGATTCGAGCTCGGCCGCCAGGTCTTTCGAGAGCCGCGCCCGGTGCTGCGCGGCCGCCGGCATGGCCAGCGCGAAGAGCAGGGCAGCCCCGAGCAACCCCGTGAACGCCCGCCGCACGATCGTGAATCTGCCGCTCATGTCATCCCTCCGCGGGTGGTGTCCCACAGGCTTCCGTGCCCAATCCATCTGACTTTCTATCGGCCCGAACCTAATTGCGCTCCAGCCAACTCGACTCGAGCGACTCGAGCAGCACGCGCTGCGAGCCCATGCGGGTGCGCACGGTGCGCAGGCGGCCATCCTTGATCCAGTAGTAGAGGGTGCGTCGCGAGACGCGCAGGGCCTCGCCGGCCTGCGCCAGCGACAGGCTCCGGCCATTGAAATCGGCCAGAATCACGCGTTCGTCGTGATGAAAGGCCACGCTGCACCTCCCGCTGCGCGGCGTATGGAGCGAAATCGATGCCAGGGTGGGCCGTTGGAACGGGACTTGTAGGCGGGGCGCCAAGTCTATGGATTCGAGGGAGTTGCGGGCAGGCCGCCAGGATGGACCAGGCGAGGGCTATCTTCCGTCCGGCCAACGGGCTGGCCGGTCGGCCAGCGGCCCGGCCGCGCCGATTTGCCAGGGTGTGCGCATGGCGGCACTGATTCGGCGCGGGACATGGATTTCGCGCAGGAGTGCGCAGGCGTGTGGAGTGGAAGCGGGGGACGGGCGCCCCGCGTGCCGGGGGCGCCCTAGCGGGAGAACTGTGACGGGCGCCCGGTCAGTCGCCCCAGATGATGCGATCGCCCCAGATGATGCGGTCGCCCCAGATGATGCGGTCGCCCCAGATGATGCGATCGCCCCAGATGATGCGGTCGCCCCAGATGATGCGGTCGCCCCAGATGATGCGGTCGCCGTCGATGATCTCGCTCAGGCCGCTCGTCTGGCCGGTCCAGAAGAGCACGCCGCTGCCGGCGATCTCGTCGTCGCCGATGACGGCCGCGGGCACCTTCGGGCTGGGCCCGTTTTTCGCCATCCACACGGCGCCCGCCGCGTTGAGGCTGCCGGAGCCGGCCACGAGCACGCCTTCGGGCAGGAACTCGGCCGAGAGCTGCAGCGCCAGCTTCACGTGCCGGTGGCGCAGCGACGGGTTGGCCTCGAGCATCAGCGCGGCCACGCCCGACACGACGCCGGCCGACTCGCTGGTGCCGCTCATCGCGATGAGCGGCGAGCCGTCGGGTGCCGTCCCCAGGTACTCGGGCGGAATCACGCCGCCGGGGACGGTGGTGCCGGCCGCCATGTAGGCCCAGATCTTGTTGCCGGGCGCCACCAGATCCGGCTTCAGCACCTGGTCGAACGCGGTCGGGCCCTTCGAGCTGTAGGTGGCCACCACATCGTCGCCGCGCGCCACCGAGCCTTTCGTGTTCAGCGCGCCCACGGTGATGACATCGGGCAGGTTGCCCGGCGACGAGATGCCGCCGAACACGGGGATGTCTTCGCCGTCCACCTTCACCTTGCCGTAGTTGCCGGCCGAGGCCACCACGACCAGGCCTTCGTCGATGAGGCGCTGCACGGCCTGCGCGAGCGGGTCGTCCTCGTACGTCTCGAACACGGGATGGCCGAGCGAGATGTTGACGATGCGCACCTGGTAACGGTGGTGGTTGGCGCGGAGCCACTCGAGGGCCGCGAGGACATCGCTCGTGCGGCCGCTGCCGTCGGCCTGCAGCACTTTCAGCGACACGATGCTCGCGTCGGGCGCTACGCCGCCGAAGTTGCCGCCGTGCTCGGCGCCGGCGATGACGTCGACAATGTGCGTGCCGTGGCCGAAGCCGTCGCCGCCGCCCGTGCCGGTGAAGTCCTTGCTGACAACCAGGCGGCCCTCGATGCCGGCGTAGGCCGGGTCGATGCCCGAGTCGACGACGGCGATGCCGACGTTGCGGCCAGTGTAGCCGCGCGGCCTGACGAAATTGCCGTAAACGAGCGTCGCGCCGATGGCCTCGCGGGTGACGGCCATCTGGCCGGTGACCTCGGCGTCGAGCGACATGTGCGCGAACGCGGGGTCGGAGGCGGCGGCCTCGAGCTGGCCGGCCGAGCCTTCGAGGACCACGCCCGCCTCGAGCACCTTGCGGACGCGCAGGCCGTGGCGGGCGGCGGTGGCCTTGAGCGCGACGGCATCGCCCTTGACGATCACCTGGAGCGCCGCGCGGGTGGGCGAGGCGAGTTCCGCGGCCAGGTCGCTGGAGAGGCGCGCGCGGTGCTGCGCCGACGCCGGCATGGCCAGCGCCACGAGCGCGGTCGCTGCCATTACTGCCGCCAGGGCCCGCCGAAGCATCGTCATCCTGCCGTTCATCGAGTCCTCCGTTGGTGGCACCCGCAAGGACGGCGCGGACAGCTCAGAGATCTCGCGCGTCGTCCCGGAATGAGCAAGAACGGCGCCAGTGGGCAAATCGGAACGCGATTTGTACGCGCGGGCGGAAGTGTTTGGGAGTGAGGCACTTCTGGGGCTCTGGCGGACGTAATGTCTGCGGCGGGACACGCAAACCGGCCAGGAAGTTGGCCGGTGGGCCAATGGATTGGTCGCCGCCCCGGGACTCCCTGGCCGTGCGCGTTCGCACAGTCTCCGTGCGCTTGCGCGGTCGCCGTGCCCGGCACGCACAGGGTGCGCAACCGGCGGGGGAGCGCGGGAGCACTGCCTACCCGTCGAGCGCGCCTCTTGGAAACGCGGACTGCCTGCCGAGCGCGTTGCGGAAGCCCCAGACGGCGAGGGCGGCCACCGCCGCCAGCACGA
>JAWOGY010000132.1:0-4722 GCA_046496425.1 Vicinamibacterales bacterium | reverse complement strand
TCGAGTTCGAGAGCGGCCACCTCCCGCAGATCTACAACGCCGTCCGCATCACCGGCGACACCGGGAGTGGCGTGACGATCGACATCACCGCCGAGGTCGAGCAGCACCTCGGCGAGAACCGGGTGCGCACCGTCGCGATGGAGCCGACCGACGGGCTCCAGCGCGGCATGACCGCGGTCGATCTCGGCCGGCCGATCACCGTCCCGGTCGGCCCGGCGACGCTCGGGCGCGTCCTCAACGTGCTCGGCCGCCCGGTCGACTTCCCGGACAAGCCCGTCGAAGCGGTCGAGCACTGGCCGATTCACCGTCCGGCGCCGGTGCTGACCGACCAGGCGACCGAGTTGCAGATGTTCGAGACCGGCATCAAGGTCGTCGACCTGATCGAGCCGTACCTCAAGGGGGGCAAGATCGGGCTGTTCGGCGGCGCGGGCGTGGGCAAGACGGTCATCATCCAGGAACTCATCCACAACATCGCGCTGAAGCACGGCGGCGTGTCGGTGTTCGCCGGCGTCGGCGAGCGGACGCGCGAGGGCAACGACCTGTGGCTCGAGTTCCAGGAGAGCGGCGTCATCGACATCAACGACTTCAGCAAGTCGCGCGCGGCGCTGGTCTACGGCCAGATGACCGAGCCGCCCGGCGCCCGCCTTCGCGTCGCCCTGTCCGGCCTGACCGTGGCGGAGTACTTCCGCGACGCCGAGGGCAAGGACGTGCTCCTGTTCATCGACAACATCTTCCGCTTCACGCAGGCCGGCTCGGAAGTGTCGGCGCTGCTCGGCCGCATGCCGTCGGCCGTCGGCTACCAGCCCACGCTGGCCACCGAGATGGGCGAGCTGCAGGAGCGCATCACCTCGACGAAAAAGGGGTCGATCACGTCCGTGCAGGCCATCTACGTGCCCGCCGACGACTACACGGACCCCGCGCCGGCCACGACCTTCGCGCATCTTGACGCCACGACGAACCTCTCGCGCGCCATCGTCGAGCTGGGCATCTACCCGGCCGTCGACCCGCTGGCGTCGACCTCGCGCATCCTCGACCCGCTCGTCATCGGCGACGAGCACTACGGCACGGCGCGCGCGGTGAAGCAGGTGCTGCAGCGCTACAAGGACCTGCAGGACATCATCGCCATCCTCGGCATCGACGAGCTGTCGGAAGACGACAAGCTGGCCGTCTCGCGCGCGCGCAAGATCCAGCGGTTCCTCTCGCAGCCGTTCTACGTGGCCGAGCAGTTCACCGGCCTCAAGGGCAAGTACGTGCAGGTGAAGGACACCATCCGCGGCTTCCAGGAAATCGTCGACGGCAAGCACGACGCCCTGCCCGAGCAGGCGTTCTTCATGGTCGGCACGATCGAGGAAGCGGTGGAGAAGGCGGAGAAGATGAGGGGGTGACGATGCCATTACCAACCCATCTGACCCTCGAAATCGTCACCCCCGACCGCGCCCTCGTGACCGAGGAGGTCGACGAGGTGCAGCTGCCGGGCACCGAGGGCTACCTCGGCATCCTGCCGGGCCACACACCGCTGCTCACGAGCCTGCGCGTGGGCCAGCTGTGGTACCGCAAGGGCGACGAGACGCACTACCTGTCGGTGGCCTTCGGGTTCGCGGAAGTCCTGCCGGATCGCGTCCGCCTGCTCGCGCGCATCGCGGAGCGCGCGGAGGAGATCGACATCACCCGGGCGGAAGAACACCGGCGCAAGGCGGAGGCGGAATTGCAAGCCGCTCGAGCCGGCAATAGCGAGGTCGACTTCGAACACGCCCGCGTCTCTCTCATGAAGGCGCTGACCCGACTCCAGGTCGCGAGCCGCCACAGCGTCCACGCGGCGAGCCAGGCCAAGAAGCGGAACTGACGTGCCTGTGGTCTCGGCATCACTGACCGACCAGGGGTTGCGCCGCCCGGCGAACGAAGACAGCTGCGTGTCGCGCCCGGGCCTGGGGCTGTACGTGGTGTGCGACGGCATGGGCGGCCACGCCGCCGGCGAGGTCGCCTCGCGCGTCGCCGCCGACACGATCGAGGCCTTCGTCCAGCAGACCGAGGGCGTCGGCTCCGCGTTCACGTGGCCCTTCCGCTACCAGCCCGAGTGGGGCGTCGACGGCAACCGGCTGGCCTGCGCGCTGCTGCTCGCCAACCGCGAAATCGCCCAGCGCGTCGTCGACGAACCGGAACTGAGAGGGATGGCGACCACAGCGGTGTGCCTTCTTCTGGGAGTCCCGGGTACCCTCCAGGCGGTCTTTGCTCACGTGGGAGATTCCCGGGCGTACTTGTGGCGCGACGGCGTGCTCGATCAGGTCACGCGCGACCACTCGTGGGTCGAGGAGCAGGTCGCGCTGGGCGTCCTCGACGAGCAGGAGGCCCGGCAGCACCCGTGGCGCAACCTCGTGACGCGCGCGCTGGCCGGCGCCGACCAGCCCCGCGTCGAGATTTCGCCGATCAGCCTCGAGCCCGGCGATCGCGTCCTCCTCTGCAGCGACGGCCTCACCTCGCCGCTGACGAACGCCGCGATCGCGGGGATCATCGCCAGCGCGCCGATGGGCAGCCCCGACGCGCTGTGCCAGGCGCTCGTTGACGCCGCCAACGCCGCCGGCGGGCCGGACAACATCACGGTCATCGTGGTTGAGGTGACGTAGGGAAGGCAGTGTTCAAGAACCTCGCCACGCTCCTCAGATACAGACAGCTGATCCAGTCCATGGTCGCGCGCGAGCTGAAAGCGCGCTATCGCGGCTCGGTGCTGGGCTTCCTCTGGTCGTTCATCAATCCGCTGCTGCTGCTCCTCGTCTATACGTTCGTCTTCCGGTACGTGCTGCCCGCGAGGCAGCCCAACCTCGACCCGTACGCGCTGTTCCTCTTCGTCGGGATCCTCCCGTGGACCTGGTTCTCCTCGTCTCTGCTCGAGTCGTCGAACGTCCTCATCGCCGGCGGCAACCTGATCAAGAAGGTGATGTTCCCGGCCGAAGTGCTGCCCATCGTCAACGTGCTGGCGAACATGGTGCACTTCTTCCTGGGCCTGCCGATTCTCGTGGCGTTCCTCATCTACTACCGGGCGCCGCTGCAGATCTCGGAACTGGTGTGGTTCCCCGTGGTGGTGCTGGTGCAGCTGGTGCTCTCGCTGGGCCTCGCGCTCATCGTGTCGGCGCTCACCGTGCACTTCCGCGACCTGAAGGACATCCTGTCGAACTTCGTCACCTTCTGGTTCTTCGCGACGCCGATCATCTACTCGATGCAGGACGCGCCGCCCATCGGCAAGACGTTCCTCGACATGAACCCGTTCACGCACCTGGCGGTGTCGTACCAGGAAATCCTGTTCTACCCGGGCGACTTCGGCCACTGGAAGTGGCTCGTCGCGCTCGGCTTCGGGTCCGTGGCGCTGTTCCTGGCGGGGTACTATCTCTTCAATCGCCTGCGCGATACATTCGCCGAGGAAGTGTGAAGAAGAATCAAGAAGCAAGGAGTAAGAATCAAGAAGGAATGCGTGGCACGGTGCGTGAACGCCTTCTGACAATCGTCAGTGGGCACTACTTGCTACTTGCTTCTTGCTACTGACATCGTCGCCCATGAATGCCATCGACGTCGTCAACGTCACCAAGACCTACCGCAAGTACGCGCGGCGGAAGCAGTTCGCGACGATCAAGAGCGCGATCCTGTCGGGCACGCTCGCGAGCGACCTGAATCCGGACGAAACGTTCCATGCCCTCAAGGGCGTGTCGTTCGCCGTCCGCCCCGGCTGCACCTTCGGCATTGTCGGCAGGAACGGATCGGGGAAGAGCACCGCGCTGAAAGTGGTGGCCGGCATCACGAAACCGACGACGGGGAGCGTGTCGGTGCAGGGCCGGATCTCGGCGCTCATCGAGCTCGGCGCGGGGTTCCACCCGGAAATCTCGGGGCGCGAGAACGTCTTCATCAACGGCATCATGCTCGGCCTCACCAAGAAGGAGATCACGCGGCGCTTCGACGAGATCGTGGAGTTCGCCGAACTCCAGGACTTCATCGACGCCCCGGTGAAGACGTACTCGTCGGGCATGTACATGCGCCTGGGGTTCGCCGTGGCCATTCACGTGGACCCCGACGTGCTGCTCATCGACGAGGTGCTGGCCGTCGGAGACGAGTCGTTCACGCACAAGTGCCTCGACAAGTTCGCCGAGTTCCGCCGGCGCAACAAGACGGTGCTGCTCGTCACGCACTCGCTGAACCTGGTGGAGCGCTTCTGCGACGAGGCGCTGTGGCTGAACGACGGCCGGGCGACCGCCATGGGCGACCCGCGGCGCGTCGTGTCGACGTACATCACGGACGTCGAGAAGCAGGAAGAACGCCACATGGCCGCCACCGACGCCAAAGCGCGCGCGGCCATCGACCAGCGTGACAGTTCGACACCACGAGTCCCGAGTCCCGAGCCCCGAGTCCCGAGTCCCGAGTCCCGAGTCCCGCCTGTCGCGCCGGAGCCGGCCGGCAGGCCGTCTGGCGAAGGCGGGAGCCCCGAGCCCCCGCCGGACATGTTCCAGGCCACCGAGGGCCGCTGGGGATCGCGCGAGGCCGAGATCACGGGCGTCGAGCTGGTCGGCGAGGACGGGCAGCCGGCCCACGTGTTCTATTCCGGCGAGCGCGTCGAGATACGGCTTGCCATCAGCGCCGCCGCGCCAATCACGGACTTCGTCGTCGGCATCGGCATCTTCAACGTCGACGGCGTGTGCGCGTTCGGCACGAACACGAACATCGAAGAACTGAAGGGCGAAC
>JAWOGY010000127.1:0-4652 GCA_046496425.1 Vicinamibacterales bacterium | reverse complement strand
CCGTGGTTGTGCAGGCCGATGATGTCGCCCGCGTAGGCCTCTTCGAGGTGCTGGCGGTCGGCGGCCAGGAAAGTGAGCGCGTCGGCCACGCGCATCTCCTTGCCGAGGCGCACGTGGAAGAACCGCATGCCCTTCTCGTAGCGCCCGGAGCAGATGCGCATGAAGGCGATGCGGTCGCGGTGGCCCGGATCCATGTTCGCCTGGATCTTGAAGACGAACCCGGTGAGCGGTTCCTCCTCGGCGCGCACCTCGCGAGTCGTCGTGGCGCGCGGCCGCGGCGAGGGCGCGTGCTCGACGAAGGCCGCGAGCAGCTCGGTCACGCCGAAGTTGTTGATGGCCGAGCCGAAGAACACCGGCGACTGGCGGCCGGCCAGGTATTCGCCGATATCGAAGGGATGCGAGGCGCCGCGCACCAACTCGATCTCGTCGCGGAACGCCCGGGCGCGGTCGCCGAGGAACGCCGCCGCCTCGGCACTGGCGAGCCCGGCGATGGTCTCGGTCGTGCCTGCCCGTCCCTTCTCCCCGGCATGGTAGACGTAGATCCGGTCCTCGATCAGGTGGTACACGCCGCGCAGGTCGCGGCCCATCCCGATCGGCCAGGTGACCGGCGCGCAGTCGATCCTGAGCACCTTCTCGATTTCGTCGAGGAGGTCGAGTGGCTCGCGCCCCTCGCGGTCGAGCTTGTTGATGAAAGTCATGATCGGCGTGTCGCGCAGCCGGCATACCTCCATCAGCTTGATCGTGCGCTCCTCCACGCCCTTGGCGCAGTCGATGACCATGAGCGCCGAGTCCACCGCGGTGAGCGTGCGGTAGGTGTCTTCGGAAAAATCCTCGTGACCCGGGGTGTCGAGCAGGTTCACGACCCGGCCGGCATACGGGAACTGCATGACGCTCGAGGTCACGGATATCCCGCGTTGTTGCTCGAGGCGCATCCAGTCGGAGGTGGCGTGGCGCGCCGCCTTGCGGCCTTTCACGGTCCCGGCGAGCTGGATCGCGCCCCCGAACAGCAGCAGCTTCTCGGTGAGCGTGGTCTTGCCGGCGTCGGGGTGAGAGATGATGGCGAAGGTGCGGCGTCGCGCCACTTCGTCGCGGAGGGAACTCATCGATCGGGGCCGGTCGGTCGCGAAAGGGAGCCGGATTCTATCAGGCCGGCTCGCCGGCCCGGCCGGCGGCCAGGTCGAGCTTCAGCACGAGAGCGTCCTCGCGGCCGCCCTCCGCCTGGTAGTAGCCCTTGCGCCGGCCGACCTGGACGAAGCCTTCCGACTCGTAGAGCGCGATGGCACGTGGGTTGGACGGCCGCACCTCGAGGAACATGGCTTCCATGCCTGCCTGACGCGCCCGCTCGATGCAAAGCCGCAGCATCCGCCGGCCCACGCCCCGGTTGCGCACGTCCCGGCGCACGCAGAGATTGAGCAGGTGTGACTCGCCTGCCCCCATCGCGACGATGCCGTAGCCGACGATCTCGCCGTCCAGTTCGGCCACCCGGCACAGGTAGCCCACGCGCAGGCAGTCGCGGAAGATCCCCTCGCTCCACGGGAACGGGTAGGCCGCCCGCTCCACGGCGGCGACCGCCGGCAGGTCCCCGGGTGCCATGCCGCGGAACCGTACCAGGCGCGGGCGCGTGTGCGGGCCGGCTCCCGCGGGGGCGCTCACGGCAGCACCCGATCGCCGCGCTCGATGCGCTCGGACACCTGCCGCGCGAACAGCAGGTCCTGCCAGGCCTTGCGCTTCTCCGCGGGGCTGCGCAGCAGGTACGCCGGGTGATAGGTCACGACCAGCGGCCAGGCGCGGGATCCGAGCGCGTGGACCTGGCCGCGCAGCCGCGCGAGCGGTGCGTCGGTCGCGAGCAGGTTCTGTGCTGCGATGCGTCCGACCGCGATCACCAGCGACGGCGAGACCAGCTCGATTTGCCGTTCGAGATAGCCGCGGCAGTGCGCCGCCTCGTCGGGTCGCGGATCGCGGTTGCCGGGCGGGCGGCACTTGAGCACGTTGGCGATGTAGACGTCCTCACGGCTGAAACCGATCGCCTTGAGCATGGCCGTGAGCAGGTGGCCGCCGCGCCCGACGAACGGCTCGGCCCGCTTGTCCTCCTCCGCGCCCGGCGCCTCGCCGATGAACATCCAGCGCGCCCTGGGGTTACCGACGCCGAACACGGTCTGGATGCGCGTCTCGCTGAGCGCGCAGCGCGTGCAGGCGGACACGGTCGTCCGCAGCGCGTCCCAGTCGAGGCTCGATTCGGGCGGCGGCGAGGGCGTGACGGCGGCGATCGCCGCCGCCGGACGCTCGGGTTCGGGCGCCGCCACCGCCGCGGACGGCAGCGAGCGGCGCACGTACACGTCCACGCCGAGGGCCTCGAGGTAAGCGAGCCTGCGACCGTCTGTCACGCGAGAGATCCCGTCACGGGGGCGGACGGCCGCCGGCGGAGCGCGGCGGTCGCCGCAGGCGCAGCAGGCGCCGCCACAACCAGACCGCCGGTCCCGACGCGGCATACAGCGCGAACAGGCCAAACAGCATCTCGGGCGGGCTCGATCCCACGACGACGAAGCCGAGCGGCACGAGCAGCAGGAACGCGAACGGGATGCGGCGATTGAGGTTGAAGTCCTTGCCGCTCAGGTACGGAAAACGGCTCACCATGAGTCCGCCCGCGATGAGCGCCACCGCGAAAGCCAGGATGAAGACTCGCAGGCCCTCGCGCTGCAGGTCGTTCAGCATCCAGACGAAGCCCGCAAGCAGCGCCGCGCCCGACGGGCTCGGCAGGCCCTCGAAAAAGCGCTTGTCGGCGCCACCCGAGCGGGCGTTGAAGCGCGCCAGCCGGAACGCGGCGCAGGCCGCGTAGAAGAAGGTCGCGAGCCAGCCGACCCGGCCCCACACGCTGCCGTACTCGGCGATGCGCGCGACACCCCACTGGTAAGCGACGATTGCCGGGGCGACCCCGAAGGCGACCATGTCGGAAAGGCTGTCGTATTCCTTGCCGAACTCACTCTGCGTGTTGGTCCAGCGCGCGATGCGTCCATCGAGCCCGTCGCAAACCATGGCGACGAAGATCGCAATGCCCGCTCGATCGAAGTTGCCGTCGCTCGCCGCCACGATGGCGTAGAAGCCCGAGAACAGCACCGCCGTCGTGAACAGATTGGGCAGCAGGTAGATACCGCGGCTGCGCGGACCCGGCCGGGCGGCGTCCGGGGAAGCGGAAGGATCAGTCGTCATGGTCACCCACCCGGCGTCGCGAAGGCCGCCATCGTAGGTCGGGCGCGGGCGCGGCACAACGGACCGGCACGCCACGGGGTCCGCCGGGCCCTTTGCTACCATACGCGCCCCGTCCCTCCCCCGGCTGTGCCCTACCGATGCGCCTTTCCCAGTATCCGATCAATACCCTGCGCGACGTACCGGCCGACGCCGAGGTCGTGAGCCACCAGCTGATGCTGCGCGCCGGCCTGATCCGCCGCCTCGCGGCGGGCCTCTATACGTGGCTGCCGATCGGCCTGCGCGTGCTGCGCAAGGTCGAGGCCATCGTCCGGGAGGAGATGAACCGCGCGGGCGCCATCGAACTGCTGATGCCAACGGTGCAGCCCGCCGAACTGTGGCAGGAATCGGGACGCTGGGAGCAGTTCGGGCCGGAGCTGCTGCGCCTCAAGGACCGCAACGAACGGCCGTTCTGCTACGGCCCGACCCACGAGGAGGTCATCACCGACATCGCCCGCCGCGAGCTCAAGAGCTACCGCCAGCTGCCGGTCAACTTCTACCAGATCCAGACCAAGTTCCGCGACGAGATCCGCCCGCGCTTCGGCGTGATGCGCGCGCGTGAGTTCACGATGAAGGATGCCTACTCCTTCCACCTCGACGAGGCCTCGCTCGAGCAGGGCTACCAGGCGATGTACGAGGCCTACTCGCGCATCTTCACGCGCATGAACCTGCGCTTCCGCGCCGTGCGGGCCGACACCGGCAGCATCGGCGGCAACGCTTCGCAGGAATTCCACGTGCTCGCCGACTCCGGCGAGGACGCCATCGCCTTCTCCGACGGCGACGATTACGCGGCCAACCTCGAGATGGCCGAGGCGCTCGCGCCGTCCGGCCCGCGCGCCGCGGCGACCGCCCCGCTGCAGGAGGTCGACACGCCCGCCATGCGCACCATCGCCGAGCTCACGTCCTTCCTGAAGGTCGAGGCCGCACAGTGCCTGAAGACCCTGCTGGTCGAGGGCACGGACGGCGGCGTGGTGGCTCTCGTGGTGCGTGGCGACCACGACCTCAACGCCGTCAAGGCGCAGAAGCTGCCGGGCGTGTTCGCGCCGCTCAAGATGGCGACGGCCGAGCAGGTGCGCGAGGCGACCGGTTGCGAGCCCGGCTTCATTGGCCCGGTCGGGCTGAAGCTGCGGCTGTACGCCGACCGGGCCGCGGCCCACGCGGCGGACTTCGTCTGCGGCGCCAACCGCCGCGACCTGCACCTCACCGGCGTGAACTGGGGCCGCGACCTGCCGGAGCCCGAAGTCGTCGACATCCGCAACGTCGTGCCGGGCGATCCGAGCCCGTCGGGCCGGGGCAGCTCGGCATCGCCCGTGGCATCGAGGTGGGGCACATCTTCCAGCTCGGTCGCAAGTACAGCGAGGCCATGAACGCCACCGTGCTCGACGAGCAGGGCAAGGCCGTGACCATGT
>JAWOGY010000312.1:0-26746 GCA_046496425.1 Vicinamibacterales bacterium | reverse complement strand
CTTCGCCGTGTCTGGCTCCGGCGTGACTCTGCCCGCTGGCGCCGCTCGGCGCGTGGTCTCCGGCATGCGCGCCCGCGGCTTCGGCGTGGCTCGCGCCCGCCGGAGCATGGCCGTGCTCCCACGCGGGGCCGCGGTAGTTCCCGAAGAAGGTCAGCGACATCAGGCGGTACATGTAGAACGCCGTCATGAGCGCCGTCACCACCGCCACGCTCCAGAGCGCCTTGTTCTCCAGGAAGGTCTTGAAGAGAATCTCGTCCTTGCTGAAGAAGCCCGAGAGCGGCGGCATGCCCGCGATGGCCAGCGTCCCGATGAGCATCGTGACGTAGGTGACGGGCATGTACTTCTTCAGGCTGCCCATGTAGCGCATGTCCTGCTGGCCGGCCATCGCGTGGATCACCGAGCCGGAGCACAGGAAGAGCAGGGCCTTGAAGAAGGCATGCGTCATCAGGTGGAACGCGCCGGCCGCGTACGCCCCGACGCCCATCGCCAGGAACATGAAGCCGAGCTGGGACACGGTCGAGTAGGCCAGCACGCGCTTGATGTCGTTCTGCACCAGGCCGATGGTCGCCGCGAAGAACGCCGTGGCCACGCCCACCACCGCCACGACCTCCATGGTCATCGGCGCGTGGCCGAAGAGCACGGCGTTGCGGCCCACCATGTACACGCCCGCCGTCACCATCGTCGCCGCATGGATGAGGGCGGAGACCGGCGTCGGGCCCTCCATGGCGTCCGGCAGCCACACGTAGAGCGGGATCTGCGCCGACTTGCCCGTGGCGCCGATGAACAGCAGCAGCGTGATGAGCGACAGCGTGCCGAACGCGGCTGATTCGACGGGCATCGCGCCGGCCGCGTCGGCAACGGCCCGGAAGTCGAGCGTGCCGAAGGTCGCGAAGATGAGGAACATCCCGATGATGAAACCCCAGTCGCCGATGCGGTTGACGATGAACGCCTTCTTGCCCGCGTCCGACGCGCTCTTCTTCTCGTACCAGTAGCCGATGAGCAGGTACGAGCACAGGCCGACGCCCTCCCAGCCGACGAACATCACGACGAAGTTGTCGCCGAGCACGAGCGTCAGCATGAAGAAGACGAAGAGGTTCATGTACGCGAAGAACCTGACGTACGCGCCCCTCGTCTCCCCGTGCATGTAGCCGATCGAGTAGACGTGGATGAGGAAGCCGATGCCGCTGACGACGAGGATCATCATCGCGGAGAGCGGGTCGAGGCGGAAGCCCCACGGGATGGAGAACGTCCCGATGGTGCCGTCCGAGAGCGCGAGCGGCATCGGCGGGATCCACGGCAGCACGCGGACGGTGTGCTCGCGGACCCCGGCGGGCAGCGCCAGGAGCTGCCAGAAGGCGTACAGCGAGAGCGCGAGCGAGGCCGCCACCGTCGAGTTGGCCAGCAGGCCGGCGGTCCGCTTGCTGAAAAAGCGGATGCCGACGACGCCGTTGACGAGGGCGCCGAGGCCGGGCAGCAGGGGAATCAGCCAGATCAGGTCCATACCACTCACCACCGCAGCAGGTTCATTTCGTCGATGTTCACGGTTTCCTTGTTGCGGTAGAACGCGAGAATGATGCCCAGGCCGACGGCGGCTTCCGCCGCGGCGATGACGATGACGAAGACGGCGAACACCTGGCCGACGACGTTCTGCAGCTGGTGCGAGAACGCGATCAGGTTGATGTTCACCGCGTTCAGCATCAGCTCGATCGACATGAGGACGATGATGACGTTGCGGCGCGTCATGACGCCAATGACGCCCAGCGTGAAGAGCGCCGCCGAGAGCACCATGTAATGGGTCGTGGTAATCATCGCCCTACAGCTCCCGCTTGGCCAGGATGATGGCGCCGATCATCGCGACCAGCAGCAGGAACGACGCCAGTTCGAAGGGAATCAGGTAGTCGGTGTAGAGCGCGCGGCCGATCTGCTCGACGTTCTGCGGGCTCAGCGCCCCCTCCACCGCCGCCGGCTTCACCCAGCCCACCGCGAAGATGGCGGCCAGTTCGGCCAGCACGGCCACCGCCATCACGACGCCGAGGCGGCCGAGCCGGCGCGGGTCGCTGTGCGCCTCGGGCGGGCGCTTGAGGTTCACCAGCATCACGACGAACAGGTAGAGGACGACGATGCCGCCCGCGTAGACCATCACCTGGATGACCGCGAGGAACGGCGCCTGCAGCGTCACGTAGAGCGCGGCGACGCACAGGAAGTCGGCCACCAGGAACACGACGCTGTGCACGGTGCTCCGGGCCGTGACGACCAGCGCCCCGAACCCGAGGATGAGCGCCGCGAGAATGTAGAAGGCAGCTGCTTCGACCATGGTTCTCCGCTACGGGCGACGCCCCCTTACACCAGCACCTTCAACAGGCCGGTCACCACCACGTTCAGGATGGCCAGCGGGATCAGCCACTTCCAGCCGAGGCGCATCAGCTGGTCGTAGCGGTAGCGCGGCAGCGTGGCCCGCACCCACAGGAACATGTACAGGAAGCCGAACGTCTTCAGCATGAACCACGCCCAGCCGGGGATGAGGCCCAGAAAGGAGAGCGCCGGCACGTTCGGGAACGGCGCCAGCCAGCCGCCGAAGAACAGCGTTGTGGCGACCGACGACACGACGATCATGTTGGCGTACTCGGCCAGGAAGAAGAACGCGAACCGCATGCCCGAGTACTCGGTGTGGAAGCCGGCCACCAGCTCCTGCTCGGCCTCCGGCAGGTCGAACGGCGCGCGGTTGGTCTCGGCCAGTCCTCCGATGAAGTAGATCCCGAAGGCCACCGGCTGCATGAAGGCGAACCACCAGCCCTTCGAGAGCTGCGCGTCCACGATGCCCACCATGCTCAGCGTGCCCGACAGCATGATGACGGTGACCAGCGTCATCGTCACCGCGATCTCGTAGCTGATGAGCTGCGCCGACGAGCGCAGGCTGGCGAGCAGCGGGTACTTGCTGTTCGAGGACCAGCCGCCCAGGATGATGCCGTAGATGCCGATGCCGGCCACCGAGATGATGTAGAGCAGGCCGACGTTCACGTCGGCGATCCGGCCGGGAATGTCCATGCCGAACAGCGAGAGGCCGCTCGCGAAGGGAATCACCGCGAAGGCGATGAGCGCCGGCACCAGCACGATGATCGGCGCGGCGGTGAACACCCACTTGTCGGCGCGCGCCGGGGTGATGTCCTCCTTGAGGAAGAGCTTGAGGACGTCGGCGAGCGGCTGGAGGATGCCGTGCGGCCCGACGCGCATCGGCCCCAGCCGGACCTGCACCCAGGCCTGCACCTTTCGCTCGAGCAGCACGATGTACATCACGGTGACCAGCACGGCGGCGAGCACCGTGACGATCATGATGAGCGGGACGATGACGGTTTCAACCATGAGCAGCGAGTCCCGATTTCCCAGTCCGAGTCCCGAGTCCCCGCCTCCGCCAAGCGGCCTGCCGGCCGGCTTCGGCGCGGCAAGCCTAGCCCCTAGCGGTCCACTTCCCCCAGCACGATGTCGATGGTGCCGATGAGCGCGACCACGTCGGCCACCAGGTGCCCCCGCACCAGCTGCGGCAGCGCCTGGAGGTTGAAGAACGACGGCGGCCGCACGCGGAACCGGTATGGCGAGATCGACTTGCCGTCGCTCACGACGAAATACCCCAGTTCGCCCTTCGGCGCCTCGATGGCGTGGTACGTCTCCCCGGCCGGCGGCTTGATGAGGCGGGGCACTTTGCCCATGATCGGCCCCTCGGGGATGCCCTGCACCGCCTGCCGGATGATCCGCAGCGACTGCCTGAACTCCTCCAGCCGCACCAGGTACCGGTCGTACGTGTCGCCGCGGACGCCCAGCGGCACGTCGAATTCCATCTCGTCGTAGGCGGCGTACGGCTCGTCTTTGCGGACGTCGCGGTAAACGCCGGAGGCGCGCAGCGGCGGCCCGCAGAGGCCGACGGCGATGGCGTCGGCCGCGGTGATGACGCCGATGTCCTTCGTGCGTTCCAGGAAGATGCGGTTGCTCGTGAGCAATTGCTCGTACTCGGGCAGCTTCGATTCCTGCACGTCGCAGAAGGCCAGCACCTTCCTGTCCCAGCCGGGCGGGACGTCGACCGGCTGGCCGCCGATGCGCATCGTGTTGTAGGTGAGCCGCGCGCCGCAGTACTCCTCGAAGAGGTCGAGCACCAGCTCCCGCTCGCGCAGGCCGAACAGCAGCACCGTGAGCGCGCCGAGGTCTGCCGCGTGGGTCCCGAGCCACAGCAGGTGACTGGCGACACGCTGCAGCTCCGACAGCACCGTGCGGATGTACCGCGCGCGCCGGGGCACCTCGAGGGAGTACAGCTTCTCGATCGTCTGGACGTAGCCGAGGTTGTTGGTCGCCGCCGCCACGTAGTCCATCCGGTCCGTCAGCAGGATGATCTGCGTGTAGTCGCGGTTCTCGCTCAGCTTCTCGATGCCGCGGTGCAGGTAGCCGATCACCGGGTCGCAGTCGATGACGCGCTCGCCGTCCAGCCTGAGGACAAGCCGCAGCACCCCGTGCGTGCTCGGGTGCTGCGGGCCCATGTTGATGACGAGTTCGTCGGTGTCGAACATCGGGCGTGGCGTGTCGGTCTGCATGGTCTCGTGGCTCACTTGCCGTCGGCTTCCGCGGCCGCCTGACGCGCCTTCAGCCAGTCCTGCGGGCTCTCCATCAGCAGCTCGCCCGGCCCCTCGAGCGGGTAGTCCTTGCGCTGCGGGTGGCCCTGCCAGTCGGACGGCATGAGCATGCGCCTGAGGTCCGGGTGGCCGGAGAAGGTCACGCCGAACATGTCGTAGACCTCGCGCTCCAGCCAGTTGGCCGCGGGCCAGACGCCGGTGACGCTCGGCACGGCCTGGTTCTCCGCCACCCGCGTCTTCACCCGCAGGCGCTGGAGCAGCTTCGTCGAGTACAGGCTGGCGACCAGATCGAACCGCTGTTCCGCGCGAGCCGGCCAGTCCACCGCCGTCAGGTCCGAGAGGTAGTCGAACTGGCAGCCGGGCGTGTCGCGGAGGAACGTGCACACGTCTGCGAACCGCTCCGCCGCGACGATGACCGTCCAGTCGCCGACCCAGTAGCTGACCTGTTCGACGGCGCCCGCTGCGCCCGACTGCACGGCCGCCACGTACGCGGGCACGGCCAGTTCGGGGGGCGGGGCCTGGTCCGGCGGCAGAGGCGGCGGAGCCGCCTTCGCTGGCGGCTTCGGCGGAGCCGGCTTCGCCTGGGCCTTCGGCTCGGCCGCCTTCGCCTCCGGCTCCGGCTCGGCCGCCTCCGCTTCAGGCTTCGGCGAGCCAAGCATAGCGGGGTTGTCGGGTGCGGGCTTCGGGCCTTCGGTCATCAGCGCTCTCCGCCTACGCCCATTCGAGGGCGCCCTCCCGCCAGGCATAGAAGTACCCGACGACGAGAATGAACAGGAAGACGACCATCTCGATCAAACCAAACCAGGCCAGCTCGTCGACAATCACCGCCCATGGATACAGGAAGATCGTCTCCACGTCGAAAATCAGGAACAGCATGGCCACGAGGAAGTACCGGACGCTGTACCGGTCGCGGGCGTCGGTAGCCGGCTCGATGCCGCACTCGTAGGGCTCGAGCTTCACCCGGCCGTACCGCTGCGGCGCGACGAGCCTCGCGAAGAGCAGCGTGACGATGCCGAAGGCGACCGCCACGAGGAAGAAGATCAGGATGGGAATCCACGAATTGACCATCGCCGGTTCACCTGGCAACGAGTTCGCGAGGATGGCTCCGGGCGCCTGCATGCCGGCCCGGCGCGCTCCGATCAGCCCTCGGGTTATAACATGCGGTCGGAAGCCCGGTCAAGGTGGCCAAGTGCCGTGCTGACAATCGTTTCGCGGAAACGATATACTGGATTTGTACCTGCCTCAGACAAGGACGTGTCATGGTGAAAGCGCACCGGTTCTCCGCGTCAGCCCGGGGGCGGCGCGGGGCGTTCGCGGCCGCGGCTGCCGCCCTCCTGATCGCCGTTCCGTCCGCCGCCCAGACCGTTGAGCGGGACATGTTCGTCAGCGTCCTCGACCGGGCCGACAAGCCGGTCCTCACGCTGGGCGTCCCGGATTTCGTCGTCCGCGAGGACGGGCGCGCCAGGGAGGTGCTCCGGGCCAGGCGGGCGACGGACGTCATGGAGATCGCGCTGCTGGTTGACAACAGCCAGGCCCTCGGCAACCAGTTGAACGACGTGCGCGATGCGCTCGAGGCATTCATCGCGCGGATGCGGCCCCAGGCCCGGATTTCCATCGTCGGACTGGGCGACAGGCCCACGATTTACGCCGACTACACCGACAGCGAGGAGCAGTTGGCCGCGGGCGTCGGCCGCGTCTTTCCGATTCAGGGCGCCGGCGCCTACACGCTCGACGCCGTCGGAGAGGTCCTGAAGGGCCTCGAGAAGCGGAAGCCGGAGCGCTCGGCCGTTGTCGTGCTGTGGCTGGGCGGGCTGGAGTTCAGCACCGAGGGATACCAGCCCCTCGTCAGGGGCCTCGTGGCTCGCGGCACGACGCTCCACGTCGTCGTGGTCGGCAGCCGGGCGCCGGTGGACATCAGAACGACGGAAGGCCGCAACCGCGAGTTGCTGTTCGACCGCGGGACGGCCGACACGGGCGGGCGGCGCGAAAACGTGCTGACCTCGATGGCGGCGAAAGACGCGCTGAACAACCTCGCCGACGAATTGCTGGGCCAGTACCGTATCACCTTCGCCAGGCCTGACATGCTGGTCCCTCCGGAGAAAACCGAAGTCGAGGTGCGGCCGGCGGGCCTGAAGGCGCGCGGCATTCTCATTCCCGCCGCCGGGGCTGCCGCGAAGTGAGAACCGCGCCTGCGGGGCGGTTGGTTGCGGCCTTCGTCGCGGCGTCGATGCTGGCGGCGGCCGCCGCCCCTCGCGTGTTCGCGGGGGGGGGCACGCCAACGTCGCCCCAGGCGCCCCAGCCGACCCAGGGAGGGACCTTCCGGAGCGGCGTCGACCTGGTCGCGTTGAACGTCACGGTGACGGACCCGTCGAACCGGTACATCACCGGCCTCGGCGCCGACGACTTCCAGGTCTTCGAAGACGGCGTCAAGCAGGAGGTCGGCTACTTCAGCCGGGCCAGCCTCTTTCTGTCGGTGTCGCTGCTGCTCGACAGCAGCGCCAGCATGGACGACAAGATGCGCACGACCCAGGAGGCCGCCTCCGGGTTCGTGCAAACCCTCCGGCCGGAGGACCAGGCGCAGGTCATCGACTTCGACAGCCGGGTCAACGTGGTGGCGCCGTTCACCAGCTCGAAGGCCGACCTCGACAAGGCGATCAGGTCCACCGTGCCGGGCGGGTCGACGTCGCTCTTCACGGCGATTTACATCGCGCTGAGGGAACTGAAGAAAACCGAGGTCCGCGGCGTGGAGGACCTCCGCCGCCGCGCGGTCATCGTGCTGTCCGACGGCGAGGACACGTCGAGCCTGGTGTCCTACGACGAAGTGCTGGAGCTGGCCAAGCGCTCGGAGACCGCAATCTACGCCATCGGCATCCGCTCGAAGGAAACGAAGGGCGCGGGCAGGGCGTCCGGCCAGTCGGATTTCGCCCTGCGCCAGTTGACCACGCAGACCGGCGGGCGGGTGTTCTTCCCGTCATCGGCCGACGAGCTGAAGTCGATTTACGCCTTGATTTCGGAGGAACTGTCGAGCCAGTACCTGGTGGGCTACACCTCCGTCAACCCGAAGCGCGACGGCGCGTGGCGGCGCATCATCGTGCGCGTCGCCCGCCCGGGCGCGACCGCCCGCACACGGATGGGGTACTACGCTCCGGGCGGCTGAGCGCCGCCGCACCCTGCCGCCGCTCCTCTGATATGCTTGGCCCGCTTGCAGGTCTCCGAGGCGGGTATGCCATGCCAAATCGTCCCATGGTCTGTTTCATCGGCGCCGGGCCCGGTGATCCCGGGCTGCTGACGCTCAGAGGCGCCGCCTGCCTGGGGCGCGCGGACGTGGTCATCTTCGACGCTCTGGTGCACACCGACGTGCTGCGTCACGCGCGGCCCGGCGCCGAACGGATCGACGTCGGGCGCGCCGCGCCGCAGGGCACCGACCGCGACGCGATTGCCTACCTGCTCGTCGAGAAGGTCCGCGAGGGCAAGCAGGTGGCCCGCCTGAAGTGGGGCGACCCCTTCATCTTCGACGACGGCGGCGAGGAAGCGCTGTTTCTCCACGAACACGGGATCCCGTTCGAGGTCGTGCCCGGCGTGCCGGCCGCCGTCGGCACGCCGCCGTACGCCGGCGTCGCGGTCACCTACCGGGGCGGCGGCGACACGCTGACGCTGGTGCGCGGGCACGAGGACGCCAGCGGCACACTGCCGAAGGTCGACTGGACCAGCCTGGCGCGCCTCGACGGCACGATTGTCTGTTACGCCGGCCCGAGGCAGCTGCCGGCCATGCTGTCGGCCCTGCGTGACCACGGCCGGCCCGCCGACGAGCCGGTGGCGCTCATCTACAACGGAACGCTGGCCACGCAGCGGACCATCGTCGGCACGCTCGGGTCGCTCGCGGAAGCGGCGCTGCCCGCCGATCCGCGCCCGGCGATCGTGGTGGTCGGCCGCGTGGCGGCGCTGCGCGATCACCTGCGATGGTTCGACGTGAAGCCGCTGTTCGGCCGCCGCGTCGTCGTCACCTGCCCGCGGGAGCAGGCGCGCGAACTCGCGGAGCTCCTCGAGGATCAGGGCGCGCAGGTGATCCTCGCGCCCACGGTCCGCCTGGCGCCAGTGGACGACTACACGGAGCTCGATGCCGCCTGCGCGGACATCTCGCGGTTCGACTGGGTCGTGCTGCCGAGGTTGAGCGGCGCCGACGTGTTCCTGCAGCGCATGTTCGCCAACGGGATCGATTTCAGGAACCTCAAGGGCGTCGGGCTGTGCGCCATCGGCCAGTCGGCGGTCGAGCGCTTCGCCGTCGTCGGCCTGCGCGTGGACGTGGCCCGCGCCGAGTTCCGGCCGGATGCGATCGTCGAGGCCCTGTCGGCCGGCAAAGGCCTGCGCACACGCCGCGTGCTGCTGCTCCAGGCCGAGGGGACACGGGACATCCTGGGCTCCGAACTGCGCAAGGCCGGGGCGGAGGTTGTCGAGATCGGCGCCTACAGGACCGTGCGCGTCATGCCGGGCGACCCCGGAGAACCGGACCTCTACAAGATGCTGCTCGAGCAGCAGGTGGACGTCATCACGTTCACCAGCCCGTCGACCGTCGTCGAGTTCGCCGACATCCACGGCAAGGACGCGGTGGCGGACGTGCTCCGGACGACGCTGGTCGCGTGCGTGGGCCCGGTCACGGCCCAGGCGGCGATCGCGCTCGGCGTGATGCCGGCCATCGTGCCCGAGGAGTTCACGGTGCCGGCCATGGTCGCCGCCATCGTGCGGCGGTTGAGGGGCCCTGCGACGCCTGCCTAGCGGCCCCCCGGCATGAGGCGCTCGAAGAAGCTGATGCGGGCGAGGTCGTTGTACATGACCGTCACCATCAGCAGCATCAGCACCACGAACCCGGCCAGCATCAGGCGCTCCTTCATCTTCATGCTGAAGTCGCGCCGCACCAGGCCCTCGATCGTCATGATGAAGATGTGGCCGCCGTCCAGCACCGGGATGGGCAGCAGGTTCAGCAGGCCCAGGTTGAGGCTGAGCATGGCCATGAAGCTGAACAGCGGGATCCATCCCGCCGCGGCCGTGTCCCCCGACATCTGGGCGATCGCGACGGGCCCCATCAGCTGGCTCGGGGACGTTTCGCGGGTCAGGAGACCCCGAAGCGTCTGGACGATCAGCCCGGCGAACTGCACGTTCCGCTCGACGCTGAGTTTCGCCGCACCGAGCAGGCTGGGCTGGAGTGTCCGAAACGGGTCCTGGATGCCGATGCCGATGAGGCCGATCTCGCCCTGCCGGCGCGGGGTCACCTGGATGTCCAGCGTCGCGCCCGCACGCTGAACCGTCAGCGTGATCGGATCGTCCGGGTGTTTCCGGATCTCGGCCGACAGTTGACCCGAGAACACGATAGGTTCCCCGTCGAGCGCCACGACGACGTCCTCGACCTTGAGACCCGCCTTCTCGGCCGGCCCGCCGGCCTCGAGGCTGCGGATGCTCGGGTGAACCTTGGGGAGCACCCCGATGTCGCCGATGCGCATCTTCGTCTGCGCCTCGGGCGTCACCCTCACGATGGTCTCGCGGCCCTCACGCAGCAGCGTAATGGGGACGTCCCGCTCGGCCCGCCCGCCGATGGCGAGGAAGAAATCCTCCCAGGTCTTCGTGCGCTGGCTGCCGACCTTCACGATGCGATCGCCGGGCCTGATCCCGCCCTGCTCGGCCGGCGATCCTTTGATGACGACGGCGACATCGACCGGGTCGCTCTCGAAGATCGGCACCTGGGCGCCCTGGGCGAGGACCACGGTCATCAGCACCAGCGAGAGGACGATGTTCATCACCGGGCCGGCGACGAGGATGCGGAACCGGTCCCACTTGGGGCGCGTGAGAAACTCGTCGGCCGCGCCGCTGTGCGGCTCGTCCGGGTTCTCGCCTGCCATCTTCACGTAGCCGCCGATGGGCAGCAGGGCAATCGCGTATTCGGTCTCGCCCCGCGTGAACTTGAGGAGCTTGGGCCCCATGCCGATGCAGAACGTGATCACGCGGACCCCGAGCAGCCGCGCGACCAGGAAATGGCCCAGTTCGTGCACGAACACGAGCACGCCGAGGACGAAGACGAACGCCAGCAGCGAATTGAGCAAGGAAACCCCTCTGCCCTAATTGTAGTCGCGGATGAGGGCCTGGGCGAACTCTCTCGCCCACCGGTCTACCCTTCGGACGTCGTCCAGGGTCGTGACGTTCCCGGACTCGTTCGCGTCCATGGTGCACTCGATGACCTCGGCGATCGACAGGAAGCTCAACTGCCCGCCGAGGAAGGCGGCAACGGCGACCTCGTTGGCCGCGTTGAGGACGACGGGGAGGCTCGCGTCCCCGCCCAGCGCGCGGTACGCCAGGCCGAGGCACGGAAACCGCCTGTGGTCCGGGGCCGCGAAGTCGAGCTGCCCGCAGCGGGTGAGATCCAGGGGCGGAATCCCGCTGCCCCACCGCTCGGGGTACGAGAACGCGTACTGAATGGGCAAACGCATGTCGGTCGGGCCGAGCTGCGCGATGACGGACCCGTCGCGCAGTTCGACCATCGAGTGCACGACCGACTGCGGGTGGATGACGACGTCGATTTGCCCGGGGCCGACGCCGAACAGCCAGCGGGCCTCGATCACCTCCAGGCCCTTGTTCATCAGCGTGGCCGAGTCGATGGTGATCTTCCGGCCCATGCGCCACGTCGGGTGGCGCAGCGCGTCCTCGGGCCCCACCTTCCTGAGCTCGGCGGCCGAATGGCTGCGGAACGGCCCGCCGGACGCCGTGAGGATGAGCCGGCTGATCTCGCCGTGGCTCCGCCCGTGCAGGCACTGGTGGATGGCGTTGTGCTCGCTGTCGACCGGCAGAATCGCCACGCCCTTCCGCGCGGCCGCGGCCGTGACGATGGCGCCCGCCATCACCAGCACTTCCTTGTTGGCCAGCGCGATCGTCTTGCCGGCGTCGATGGCGGCCAGCACGGCCTCCAGCGCGGCGGTCCCGGACGAGGCGCAGAGCAGGATGTCGACATCGGGATGCGTGGCGACCGCCAGCAGGCCCTCCGCGCCGGCCACCAGCCTCGGCTGAGGGGCGCCGGAGAGGCGCGCGCGCACCAGGTCGAGCGCATGCGGCGTGGCCATCGCTGCCACGCGGGGGCGCGTCTGCGCAATCTGGCTAGCCAGGAGGTTCGCATTCGCGCCGGCGGCCAAGCCGACCACTTCGAGGCGGTCCGCGTGGGCCTCGACGACGGCGAGGGCGCTGCGGCCGATCGAGCCGGTCGAGCCGAGAATGGCGATCCGGCGCTTCGCCGCGGGAGAGGCCGTCATGTGAGCAGCGCCAGGATGAGGTAGTAGCCGGGAATGGCGAAGAGCAGCGCGTCGATCCGGTCCAGCACGCCGCCGTGGCCGGGAATGAGGGCCGAGCTGTCCTTGACCTTCGCGCTGCGTTTCAGCAGCGACTCGAACAGGTCTCCGGCGATGCCCAGGGCCACCAGCACTGCGCCTGCCGCCGCCAGCACGGGCACGCTCACGAGCGGAAGCCAGTAGTGGCCGATGAGGGTCATCGCGGCGGTGCCCGCGATGAACCCGCCAATGGCGCCCTCGACGCTCTTCTTCGGGCTGATGGCCGGCGCCAGGCGGCGCCTGCCGAACCGCGACCCGACGTAGAACTGCGCCGTGTCGGAGATCCAGACGACCAGCAGGCCGAGCAGCAGCGCCTCGCGGCCCCACCTGTCGCGCACGACGGCCGCGAGAGCCAACGGCACCGCGAGGTAGATGACCGGAAAGACCGCGGCCGCGGCGGCGGCCGGCACGTCCGGCGCCGGCGCCCGGGTGGCGAGCACCACGACGAGCAGGGCGAGCAACGTGCCGACCAGGAGGAACCCCGTCTGCGCACCCGGGCTGGCGACGGCCGCGCACGCCGCGAGGGCCCCGGCGATGGCGGCGGTCCGCGACATCCCCACGCCCGCGAGCAGCATGAGATCCACCAGCTCGATGCACGCCGCGACGAGGATGATCCCCAGGACGAACAGGAACACCGCCGGCGGCGCGTACCAGACGGCGGCCAGCATGGCCGCGATCAGGACGACCCCGCTCAGGAGCCGGGTCACTTGCCGCCGTGCCCCAGGGCGGGGGGCTCGAGGCCGCCGAAGCGGCGGTCCCGCTTCTGGTAGTCGAGCACCGCCTCCAGCAGGTGGCGGCAGCGGAAATCCGGCCACAGCACGTCGGTGACGTGAATCTCGGCGTACGCGATTTGCCAGAGCAGGAAGTTGCTGACGCGCAGTTCGCCGCTGGTCCGGATGAGCAGGTCGGGGTCCGGCTGGCCCGCCGTGTACAGGAGGCCGCCGAACTGCTCCTCGTCGAGGCCGGCGGGGTCCAGCCCCAACTCGATGGCCCGGCGCGCCGCGTCGACGATTTCGGCGCGGCCGCTGTAGTTGAGCGCGATGTTGAACAGCATGCCCCGGCACGGCGCGGTGGCCTCGCGCGCGCGGACGAGTTCCCGCTGGATGTCCCGGGGGAGGCCATCCACCCGGCCGATGACCTGGAAGCGGATGTCGTGCTCGAGCAGCGTCTCGAGCTCGAGCCTCAGGTAGCGCTTCAGCAGCCGCATCAGCGTCATCACTTCGAGCTGCGGCCGCTTCCAGTTCTCCGCCGAGAACGCGTAGAGCGTCAGGACGCTGATGCCCAGCCGCGCCGATGACTCGACGGCGGCGCGCACGGCGTCGACCCCGGCCTGGTGACCTCGGACCCTCGGCAGGCGGCGCTGCGCCGCCCAGCGGCCGTTGCCGTCCATGATGATGGCGATGTGGGACGGAAGCCTGGCCGGGTTGACCCGCTTCGCCAGAGTTTCTTCCGGCGAACCCGGTTCGAGCGACGCCAGGAGCTTCTCAAGCGCCATGCGGTAAACCTGGGGAACGCAAACACTCATGATACAGGCTTCACGGCGCGCACGCCATCGCCCGGTCCTCGCCGGGCGGCCGCGGCCGGCAGCCGCGCGCTCAGGGCGCAGCCGGCGGCCCGGCGTACAGCACGCGCACCAGCACGAGCCCGTGGGCCGGCGCGGTGGCGCCGGACGCGGCCCGGTCGCGCGAAGCCAGCAGCGCGGCCAGCGACTCCGCGTCGCGCCGCGCGGCGCCCACCTCGACGAGGGTGCCCACGACGGCGCGCACCATGTGGCGGAGAAAGCCGTCCGCCTCGAGCCGGACAATGACGAGCCGGCCGCGCGCGGCCGCGGCGCCATCGCCGCCGGCCTCACCCGAGACCTCCGCCCCGGCCTCGCGTGCGCCAGCACGCGCGCTGGCCATTGTTCGCACCGCCGAGGCGACGCCGCTGCCGGCCGACTGGAACGCCGAGAAATCGTGCCGGCCCTCGAGCATCCGGGCGGCGCGGTCCATCGCCGCGACGTCCAGCGCCCGCGGCACGTGCCAGCTCCACGTTCTCGCGAACGGCGGCTGCACGTCGCCCTGCCAGATCCGGTACTCGTAGGTCTTGCCGGCCGCGTGGTAGCGCGCGTGGAATCCTGGCGCGGCCTCTTCCACCAGGAGGACACGGACGTCCCCCGGCAGCATGGCATTCAGCGCGCGCCGCACCACCAGGGGTTCGTGCGCGGTTGTCACGCTCACCGACGCCACCTGCGCGAGCGCGTGCACCCCCGCGTCGGTCCGTCCCGCGCCGTGCACGACGAGGGGCGACCCCTCGAGGCGCCCCAGGGCATCTTCGATCAGGCCCTGGATGGACACGCCCGCGGCCTGCCGCTGCCAGCCGACATAGGCGGTGCCGTCGTAGGAAATCGTCAGCTTGAGGACGCGTTCCATGACACTGGCTGCTTCGTCGCGTCAGTAGCAAGAATCAAGGAGCAAGAATGGCCCACTGGCGTTTGTCAGAATCCAGAAGAGGCCACGCTGCACCGGGGGTCTGCTTCTTACTTCTTACTTCTTACTTCTTACTTCTTACTTCTTACTTCTTACTTCTTCTCCCCCCGTGATCCCGGTTTCACCACGGGATCCCCCGCTGCGCACATCGGGCACGCTTCGGGCTTGTAGGTCGGCGGCGCGAGCGCCGCCAGCGCGGCGAACGGCACGTCCACGGGCGTCTCCGACCCGCTCCGGTTGATGATGGCCGCCGCCGCCACGACGGCAGCACCCCGTCCCTTCGCCACCTCCATCGTCTCCCGCGTGGATCCGCCGGTGGTCACGACGTCCTCGACGATGACGACGCGGTCGGTGGGGGCGAGATCGAATCCCCGGCGCAGCGTGAGCACGCCGTCCGACCGCTCGGCGAAGATGGCCCGCACTCCGAGGGCGCGTGCCACCTCGTGGCCGATGATGAGCCCGCCGAGCGCGGGCGACAGGACGGCGGTCGGCCTGGAGTTTCCGAGCCGGGCCGCCAGCGCGTCGCCCAGGGCCCGGCCGAGGGCCTCGGCCTCGGCGGGGTGCTGCAGCACGAGCGCGCACTGCAAGTAGCTCGGACTGTGCAGGCCGGACGAGAGGCGGAAGTGCCCGTCGAGCAGGGCGCCCAGTTGCGTGAATCGGTCCAGCACGTCTTTCGATGTCATGGTCGAACTCCTGGTCGCTTCGTCAGCGGGCCTTCGCGCGCGACGGCGGCGCCAGCCGCAGGTTGGTCTCGAACAGCTTCAGGATGCGCGTGTACTCGTCGGCCCAGCTCGTCTCCTGCTCGAAGCCGTGGTTCTCGACGGGATACAGCGCCAGTTCCCAGTTGGCCTTGCGCAGCTCGATGAGGCGCTGCGCGAGGCGGATCGAATCCTGGACGTGGACGTTGGTGTCGACGAGCCCGTGGCAGATGAGCAGCGCGCTCTTCAGCCCGCCAGCGAAGTAGATGGGCGAGCTCTGCCGGTAGGCGGCCGCATCGTCCTGCGGCAGGTTGAGGATGCCGGCCGTGTAGCCGTGGTTGTAATGGGCCCAGTCGGTGACGGGCCTCAGGGCGGCTCCGGCGGCGAAGGTGTCGGGCGAGGTGAACAGCGCCATCAGCGTGATGAACCCGCCGTAACTCCCGCCGTACACGCCGATCCGCTTCGCGTCCACGCGCTGCGCATCGACGAGGTAGGTCGCGCCGTCCACGATGTCGTCGAGATCCTTGCCGCCCATGTGGCGGTAGATGGCCGTGCGCCAGTCGCGCCCGTAGCCCGCGCTTGCGCGGTAGTCCACGTCGAGCACCACGTAGCCCCGGGAGGCGAGCAGGTTGTGGAACATGAACTCGCGGTAGTACGTGGACCAGTACTTGTGCGCGTTCTGCAGGTAGCCGGCGCCGTGGACGAAGACGACGCCCGGCCTGGTGCGGTCGCGCGACGCCCCGATCATCTCCGGCGTGTAGAGGCGCGCGTGGACCTCGGCGCCGTCGCGCGCCTTGAACGTGACAACTTCCGGCTCGATCCAGCGGAACGCGCGCCATTCCTCGGTGGGCGTCGTCGTCACCTGCTGCGTGGGCGCGCCGGCCTGGTTCGGCATGACGAAGACGTCGGGCGGCCTGGTCGCCGACGAGTGGATGAGCGCGATCAGGGCGCCGTCCGGCGACACCTCGCCGATGTTCGACCCCGTCATCGTCGTCAGCCGCGTGCGCGGCCCGCCCGCGAGCGGCATCTCGTAGATGTGCCGCTCGCCCGGGTGCACCTCGTTCGAGACGAAGTAGAACTTCCTCCGGTCGTGTGAGAGGGCCGCCGAGGCCAGTTCGAAGCGGCCCGAGGTGAGCTGCGCCGGCGCCGCGCCGGGCTGCGCCGCGTCGACGACATACAGGTGCATGAACCCGTCGCGCTCGGACAGGAACCACAGGCTGTGGCCGTCCGGCATCCAGCCCATGCCCCCCCCGCCGGACGGACCGCCGCCGGCTTCGCGGATCCACGCGTCGTCGTGCAGCGCGTCGATGACGCGCGTCTTGCCCGATTCCGGGTCGAGGCTCACGATCCAGCGGTCCTTGAAGTCGTCGGATCTCGCGCTCGCCACGGCCAGTTGTCCGTCCGGCGACACGATCGGCGCCGACCAGCGGAGTTCGCGCGGCTCGTCCTTGCCCTGCGCCTTCCTCGTCCCGGCAAACGCCCCGTCGGCCCAGACGCTCTTGCGGGTCCTGAGGTTGAGGACCGCAAGGCGCTGGCGGCCCTGGCTGTCGCCGACCTTCGGCCGCGACGTGATGTCCTCGGCATAGCCCGACTCGGTCACGTAGTTGGGGACGATCGTGCTCTTGGCCTCCGGCCGGTCCGAAACCGACAGGAACACCCAGGTCTCGGACGGATGGAGCACCAGCTGCGAGACGATCTGCCGCTCGGCGATCTCGAACTCGGGAAGCGCGTCCTTCTTGCGCTTCTCCTCGGCGGCCTTCCGCTGCTCCGCCGCGTCTTTCGTCACTTGCAGCAGCGCCGTTTCCTGCTCGCGCACGAACTTCTGGCTGTCGCTGTCGCGCACGTCTCGCCTGCGCGGCCTCACGTCGGTCAACTGCTCGATGGAGCCCGTCGCGAGCGGCACGATGAACAGGTTGTTCTGCGAGACGAAGGTGACGGCCGTGTCCTTGCGCGCCCACCGGGGGCTGGATTCCGGCGTCGTGGTCCGGGTCACCTGCTGGCGCGTCCGCGCCACGGTGTCGAGGACGACGATGTCGCCGCCGGCGGCGAAGACCACGCGGCGGCGCGCCGCGTCCCAGGTTCCTCCGGCCGGCGGCGCGAGCTTCCGCTCGTCGTCGGAGAGGCGACGGGGCGTGGTCGTGTCCCTGGAGAGCACGTAGGTCGCGCTTTCCTTCTCGCCGGGCTTTCGCCATTCGAAGAAGAGGTCGCGGGAGTCGCCCGACCAGCGCAGGCCCGACGGCGGGTATCCCACCAGGTCGGGGCCGCGCATGATGCTGTCGACGGTCAGGGCCATTCTGGCCGGCGCGGCGGCGACGGCGGCGGGCGTCGTCTGCTGCTGGGCGGCGAGCGTCAGGACGGCGAAAAACGGGAGGGTCAGCACCGGCAGGGATAACGGGATTCGCATAGACGGGCTACCTCGGTTCGAGGATGGCAGAGGGCTTGCAGCCAGGCCCGGGACGCATGCGCTGGCGCGGTGCTAGTATACCCGCTGGGGATTCGCTGAACCGCTCTCCGTCAGGATTCGTCTATACATCTCAGGACCGGCGTATCCCGCCCGTGGTTCTGGTTCTTCAGTCGTGGAGCAGATGGCAATGCGTCAATATCGTTCGCGTGTGGCCCGGGTGGCAATCGTCGCGGCAGCGGTTCTCGGGCTGGCGCTGCCTGCCTTTGCGCAGGCTCCGGCCGCCCAGGCGCCGGCGGCGGGTCCAATCAGGCAGCTGTCGATGGAGGACGCCATCAGCCTGGCCCTCCAGAACAACCTCAGCTTGCGGGTGGAGCGCATCAACCCCGAACTGCAGGACCTTGCCATCGCCCAGGCCAAGACCGTGTGGACGCCGAACCTGACCGGCTCGGTCTCGACCTCGAGCCGGACCAGCCCGATCAGCGGCTTCTTCTCGGGCGCCACTGACAAGCTCACGCGCGACAACTTCGGGTCGGCCGTCGGCGCGAACCAGGTGCTGCCGTGGGGCGGCAATTACGACGTGTCGTGGGACACGGCGCGCAACGAGTCGAACAGCGTGTACGACAGCCCGAACCCCTCGCTGGCCACCGGTCTCAGTTTCAGCTTCACGCAGCCGCTGCTCCGGAACCTCAAGACCGACTCGGCCCGAAACCAGCTCGTCGTCAGCAGGATGAACCGCGAGATCTCGGACATCGAACTCCGGCAGACGGTGCTGACGACGGTACGAAACGTGAAGTACGCCTACTGGGACCTGAAGGCTGCCGGCGCCGCGCTGCAGGTGGCGCGCCAGTCCCTCGACCTCGCCCGTGAAGCGCTCCGCAACAACCGCTCGAAGGTCGAGATTGGCACCATGGCCCCC
Organism: Vicinamibacterales bacterium; assembly: GCA_046496425.1. Lineage (GTDB taxonomy): Bacteria > Acidobacteriota > Vicinamibacteria > Vicinamibacterales > JAKQTR01 > JAKQTR01. The sequence continues at coordinate 8,280 of JAWOGY010000312.1, read as the reverse complement.
ATCGACATTGTCGAGGCGGAGGCCGAGGTGGCGCGCCGCACCGAGGCCGTCATCGTCGCCGAGGCCGCGGTCAGGCGCAGCGAGGATCGGCTCCGCACCATCATCCTGGACACGAAGGATGCCGACTACTGGGCGACGCACTTCAACCTCACCGAGTCACCCGTCTTCGAAGCGAGGGCCGTGGACGTGGAGGCGGCCGTCAGGGCCGCCCTCGAGAAGCGCACGGACCTCCAGCAGTCGAGGAAGAACCTCGAGATCACCGCCACCAACATCCGCTTCCAGCGCAACCAGACGCTGCCCGATCTGAACGCGCAGGTCGGCTACGGGCTCAGCGGCCAGGGCGGGCAGAAGCTGAATTTCGGCCAGGGATTCCCGCCGCCGGTGATCGGGGAAATCGACGAGGGCTTCGGCACGATGATGAACCGGCTGTTCGCCAACGACTTCCACAACTGGTCGCTTGCCGTCCAGTTCTCGTATCCGATCGGGAACGGCAGCGCGGAGGCCCAGCTCGCACGGACGAGGCTTCAGCTGACGCAGGCCGAGGTCCAGCTGCAGAACCTCGAACTGCAGGTGACCACGTCGGTCCGCGACGTCGCGCGCAACGTCGAGACCAACCAGCTCCGCCTCGCGTCCACGCAGGCGACGCGCACGCTGATGGAGCGCCGCATGGAGGCCGAGCAGAAGAAGTTCGCGGCCGGCCTCTCGACGAACTTCCTGGTCTTCCAGGCGCAGCGCGACCTCGCCGACGCCCAGTACTCCGAACTGGTCGCGCTGCTCGACTACAACAAGTCGCTGGTGGATCTCGAAACCGTCCAGGAGGCGCCGACCGCCGGCTCGACGGTGGTGTCGGTGGCAACGGGGCGGTAGCGGAAGAAGAAGACAGAAGTCAGAATCGCCCACTATCGATTGTCAGAAGCCAGAAGAAGGCCGTGTCCAGCTGGACGGTCGTCTTCTGGCTTCCTGCTTCTTGCTTCTGTCTTCTGTCTTCTGTCTTCTGTCTTCTGCTAGGATTCCCCCGTGCCGGGCGTCACCGCCACCCTCATCACGCTGAACGAGTCCGCCAACCTGGCGGCGGCCCTCGAGTCCGTCAGCTGGGCCGACGAGATCATCGTCGTCGACGCCGAGAGTACCGACGACACGGCGGCCATCGCGCGCCGGTACACCGACCGCGTCATCGTGCGGCCCTGGCCCGGCTACCTCGAGCAGAAGAACTTCGCCGCCTCCGAGGCGAGCCACGACTGGATTTTCTCGCTGGACGCCGACGAGCGTGTCACGCCGGCCCTGGCCGGAGAGGTCAGGGCGCTTCTCGAGGCCGGCCCGGCGTGCGCCGGCTACCGCGTCCCCCGGGTGAGCCGCTACCTGGGCCGCTGGGTCCGGTCGACCGACTGGTACCCCGACTACCAGCTGCGGCTCTACGACCGGCGCCGGGCGAAATGGGCCGGGCGGTACGTCCACGAGTCCGTGCAGGCCGAGGGCGCGGTCGGCCGGCTGCGCGCGGACCTCGAGCACCATCCCTATCGGGACGTGTCGCACCACCTGCGGACCATCGATCGGTACTCGAGCCTGGCCGCCAGGCAGCTCTTCGAGGACGGCCGCCGCACCGGGCCGGTGCGGATCGTGTCGCACGCCGGCGCCGCGTTCCTGAGGAACTACCTCCTGCGCCGGGGAATCAAGGACGGGGCGGCAGGGCTCATCGTGTCGCTGCTCAACGCGCACTACGTGGCGATGAAGTTCGTGAAGCTGTGGGAGGCCGGACAGAAGACAGGAGACAGGAGACAGAAGACACAATGAGAGCCCGTGCTGCGTGTCTTGCCCCGTCTTCTGTATTCTGACTTCTGACTTCTGACATGTTCTCGCTGCATATCGACACCGCCCGCACCTGGCGCGGGGGACAGAACCAGGTCCTCCTGACCGTCGTCGGCCTCCGGGCGCGCGGTCACCGTACCGCGCTGGTGGCGCACCCGGAAGGGGAACTGGCGCGCCGCGCGAGCGAAGGGCACGATCTCATCCGCCTGGCGCCGGCCCACGAGGTCGACTTCGCCTCTGCGTTCCGCCTTGCGCGGGTCGTCCGCGAGTTCGCGCCCGATCTCATCCACGCCCACGATCCCCACGCGGTAGCGATGGCGTCGATGGCCCTCTCCACGATCGCCGACCGGCGGCGGCCTCCGCTCGTCATTGCCCGGCGCGTGGATTTCCACCTGAAGCGCAACGCGTTCTCCCGCTGGAAGTACAAGCAGGTCGACGCCGCCATCTGCTCCTCGCACGCCATCAGGAAGATGGTGGTCGAGGACGGCATCCCCGACGCGTGGGCCTTCACCGTGCACGAGGGCGTGCAGGTGGACCGCATACAGGCCATGCCAACCGCCGATGTCTGCAAGGAGCTCTGGCTGCCGCCGGGGTCGCCGACCGTGGGCAACATCGGCGCGCTGGTGGCGCACAAGGGTCAGCGCTACCTGGTGGATGCCGCCCCCGCCGTCGTGCGGGCCCTTCCCGATACCCACTTCCTGATCTTCGGCGAAGGCGAGCTGCGGCCGGCGCTGACAAGACAGATCAAGCACCTCGGGCTCGAGCACCGCGTCAGCCTCGCCGGGTTCCGGCCCGACATCCTCTCGCTGCTCAAGGGCCTCGACCTCGTCGTGATGAGCTCGATCACCGAGGGCCTCGGCACATCCATCCTCGACGCAATGGCCGCCGCGAAGGCCGTGGTCGGCACGGCGGCCGGCGGAATTCCCGAGGCCGTCGACGACGGCGTGACAGGCCTCGTGGTGCCGCCCCACAACGCCGGCGCCCTCGCCGACGCGATCCTCACGCTCCTGAAGGACGAGCCGCTCAGGCGGCGGATGGGAGAGGCCGGCCTCGCGCGGGTGCGCGAGCGCTTCAACGTGGACCGGATGGTCGACGAGACGCTCGCCGTCTACGCGCGTGTGGCCGGCATGCGCCGCGCAGCGGGCAGCGGGAGTCCCCCGACATCGTCCTGAAGCCGCACAGGCCCGCCATGCCCAGGTGACAGAGGGCGAAGTCGTACTTCACGGGATCCGACGGATCGATGTGCCGCAGTGATGCCGTGATCGACGCCGCCATGCGCCAGCCCGGCGAGGCGTACCGCGTCAGTCCGAGGCACTGCCCGACACGCGCCACGTGCACGTCGAGGGGGATGATGAGGCGCGCCGGTGACACGCGCATCCACGCCCCGAGGTCGATCCCGTCCAGGCGGATCATCCATCTGAGGAACAGATTCAGGCGCTTGCAGGCGCTCGCCCCCGACGGCAGCGGAAAGAACGCGTGCGCGCCCGGGCGCGCCGCGCTCCGCCCATAGACGGCCCCGAGGTCCACCGCCCGCGCGCGGGTGCAGAACGACTCGAGGCCCGGGCCGATGTCCGGCGCCAACAGGTCGTCGCCATCGACGAAGAACTGCTCCAGCGATCCTGCGGTGTCGAGCATGTGCCGCAGGATCATCAGCAGGGCGACGATGTCGCGCCCCCGCACCCAGCGATGGACGAACGGCAGGAACGGTGCGGCATCGCGGTCCGGCTCGAAGCCGCGCACGAAGGCCGCGGGCGACGTCTTCATCGGCGCGAGCACGGCCCGCACCGACCTCATGATGCTCGCCACGCGTCCAAAGGCCAGGCTGGCGGCGATGACGCCGGCAATCTCGCGGTCGGCCGGGTCGGGATACACCCGCACGCAGTCGATGGGATCCTCGGGTGCCGCCGACCCGGCGCACTCGCGATAGAGGCGGTCGAGGGCGGGCCGCAAGGACTCCGCGCGCGCGGATGCGAGCATCGGCCGCGGTCAGAACGCCGTCACGGGACGGCCCGCGCGGCACAGCGTGCATTCTCCGGCCGGCACGTTGTCGGGTGCCCGGTACTCGGCGAGCGCGATGTTGGGTACGCCCAGGTCCACAATCGCCTCCATGCGATCGTAGATCTCGACGGTCCCGATCACCGTGCCGCCGGCCTCGTGCACGAGCGCCGCACACCGCTCGAAGGTCTGCCCCGTGTTGCGCACATCGTCGGCGAGCAGCACCCGCTTGCCGGCCACCAGGCCGCGATAGAACGACTTGAGCACGAGGCCGCGCCCGCCGTTGGGGGCGAACGGCGCGAACAGCCGGGGGGGCTGCGTCAGCGCACGCCGGCTGTCGAGCAGGCCGGCGATCGTGTGCGCCAGCAGCGCGCCTCCGGTCACCGGCCCCGCGACGACGTCGGCGTCCTCGACCATGGAGGCCGGCATCAGCTCGATGAGGTCCTGGGCGAACCGCCAGATCGTGGATGGATAGCGGAACAACTGGTGCGGGTTCAGGTAGGCCTGCCCGTGATAGCCGTTGCCGAAGTCGAAGTGCCCGTCGAGCATGAGCACTTCGAACCGCTTCAGGTCTTCCATCGCCTTCTGGCGGATGTCGTCGCGCCGTCCCACCTCACGCCCTCCCCAGGCCGGCGGCCTGCGCGACGCCGGGGTTCACGAACAGCGCCCGGCCGCCCACGATGGTGGCCGCGACGCCGCCGCGCAGCTGCCAGCCGTCGTACGGCGTGTTGCGCGACTTCGACCGGAACGACGCCGCCGAGACGGTCACCTCCAGGTCCGGCGCCAGGATGGTGAGGTCGGCGGCATCGCCTTCCCTGAGGCGCCCGCCCGGCACGCCGAGAATGCGCGCGGGATTGGCCGACATGAGCTCGATCATCCGCGCCAGGCTGATGATGCCCGCGTGGACGAGCCGGTCGAGGCACAGCGACACACTCGTCTCCAGCCCGACGATGCCGAACGCCGCCCGGTCGAATTCCACCTTCTTGTCATCGGCATGATGCGGCGCGTGGTCGGTCGCGACGACGTCCACCGTGCCGTCCCTGAGGCCCTCGACGAGCGCCTCGCGGTCGGTGGCGTGGCGGAGCGGCGGATGCATCTTGAGGTTCGTGTCGTAGGTGAGCGGCGCCAGCAGCCGCTCGTCGCTCAGCGTGAAGTGGTGCGGCGCGACCTCGCAGGTGACGTGCACGCCGCGCTCCTTCGCGGAACGCACCGCCCGCAGCGCGCCCGCGGTGCTGAGATGGGCGATGTGGGCGTGGCTGCCCGTCATGGCCGCCAGCACGATGTCGCGCTCCACCATCACGTCTTCGGCGGCCGAGGGAATGCCGCGCAGCCCGAGTTGCGAGGCGTGGAATCCTTCGTGGGCGACGCCCTCGCCGACCAGCGTCCTGTCCTCGCAGTGGTCGATGACGGGCAGCCCGAGCATCCCGGCGTACTCGAGGGCGCGCCGCATCAGCAGCGCCGTCGCCACCGGCCGCCCGTCGTCGGAGAACGCCACGCAGCCGGCGTCGCGCATGTCGGCCATCTCGGCCAGTTCCTTGCCCTCCGATCCCTTCGAGACCGCGCCGATCGGGTAGACCCGCGCCAGGCCGGCCTCGGCTGCCTGCTTCAGGATGAACCGCGTCACGCTGGCGCTGTCGTTCACCGGGTTCGTGTTCGGCATGCACGCGACCGCCGTGAACCCGCCCGCGACGGCCGCCGCCGCCCCGGTGGCCACCGTCTCCTTGTGCTCGTAGCCCGGCTCGCGCAGGTGCACGTGCATGTCGATGAACCCGGGGCACACCACGAGCGACGGCCCGAGATCCACGACCGTGGTGTGGCCGGTCTCGCTGGGCGCGATCGAGACGTCGACGATCGCGATGCGGCCGTCCTCGATCAGGATGTCCCGGGCCCCGTCCACGCCGGACGCCGGGTCGATGACGCGCGCGCCCCTAAGCAGCAGTCTCATCGTCGCCTCCTCCCGCCAGCAGATAGAGCACCGCCATCCGCACCGCCACGCCGTTGGCCACCTGGTCGAGGATGACCGAGGCCGGGCAGTCGGCCACTTCCGACGCGATCTCGACGCCGCGGTTCATCGGGCCCGGGTGCATGACGATGGCGTCCGGCTTCGCGAGGCGGACGCGTTCGGGCGTCATGCCGAACACCTGGAAGTACTCGCGCAGCGAGGGAAAGAACCCGCCCTGCATGCGCTCCATCTGGATGCGCAGCATCATGACGGCGTCGGCGTCCCGGACCGCCTCCTCGACGCTGGTCGTCGCGCGGACACCCAGCTGCTCGATGCCCGCCGGCATGAGCGTAGGCGGGCCGCACGCCCAGACCTCGGCGCCCATCTTGGTCAGCAGGTAGACGTTCGAGCGGAAGACGCGGCTGTGCAGCATGTCGCCGATGATCGCCACCTTCAGGCCCTGCAGCCGCCCCTTGCGCTCGCGGATGGTGAAGGCGTCGAGCAGGCCCTGCGTCGGGTGCTCGTGCATGCCGTCCCCGGCGTTCACGATCCCGGCCTTGCAGGTGCGCGCCAGCAGGTGGCACGCGCCCGACGAGGCGTGGCGCATCACGATCACGTCGGGGTTCATCGCCTCGAGGTTCAGCGCCGTGTCGATGAGCGTCTCCCCCTTCACGACACTCGAGGTGGCGATGGCGATGTTGAGCGTGTCTGCGCTCAGGCGCTTCTCGGCCACTTCGAACGACGTCCGGGTGCGCGTCGACGGCTCGTAGAACAGGTTGATGACGGTCTTGCCCCGCAGCGCCGGCACCTTCTTGATGGGCCGCGCCGACACCTCTTTCATCGCCTCGGCGGTGTCCAGGATCAGGGTGATCTCCGACGGCGTCAGGTCGGCGATTCCCAGGAGATCCTTCCCGCGGAGGCGCGCAGCCGCTTCGCTCATGCCGGCTCTCCTTCCGTCTGATCCAGGGTGACTTCGTCGGCCCCGTCGATCTCGGCGAGGCGGACGTGGATGGTTTCACGGCGCGACGTGGGCACGTTCTTGCCCACGTAGTCGGCCTTGATCGGCAGCTCGCGGTGGCCACGGTCCACCAGCACGACCAGCTGAATCGTGCTCGGCCGGCCGAAATCGATCAACGCGTCGAGCGCGGAACGAATCGTCCGCCCGGTGTACAGGACGTCGTCGACCAGCACGATGTGGCGCCCGTCGATCGAGAACGGGATCTCGGTCCGCCGCACGATCGGCTGCGGGCCGACGGCCGTCTTCATCAGGTCGTCGCGGTACAGCGTGATGTCGAGCGCGCCGGTCGGCACGTCGGTGCCGGTGATGTCACGGAGGCTCGCGGCGAGCCTGCGGGCAATCGGGACGCCGCGCGTGCGGACGCCGACCAGCGCCAGGTCGCCCACGCCGCGGTTGCGCTCGACGATCTCGTGCGCGATGCGGGTAAGCGATCGGCTGATGCGCTCACGATCCATCAGGATGGGCACGGACACCTCCGATCGGGGTTCGGGTCGGACAGCCGGGGCTCGGGATTCGGGATTCGTGGGAAGAACTGTGCCGCTGAAGCGGAACACTGCCGCGCGGAGGACGGTGTCTCACGGAGCCTCTCTTTGCGGTCTCTCGTACCGCGGTTAAAGAGCGCCTGACAGTTTAACAGATTATCGAAGGATCCCGAGCCCCGAGCCCCGAGCCCCGAGTCCCGAGTCCCGAGTCCCTACTCGTAGGTGGGAATGTACGTGATCGGCCTCCCCTCGCTGAAGGCGGGCGCGAAGATGTCCGTGCGGGCGAACCCGTCCATGTCCCGGCCGACAGGCAGGCCGAAGAAGTACAGGATGGTGGGCACCAGATCCACGACCGACCCGCGCGGCAGGCGGCCCGGCCGGACGTCGGCGCCGAACGCGAAGAGGAACCCGTCGGGAGCCGGTTCGTGCGTGCCGCTCGGCTCAGGATTGCCGACGGTGCGCTCGAGCAGGCGCTTGCCGACGCTCATCGGGCTCATGCCGAACCCCGACACGACCAGCAGCAGGTCGCCCGGGCGCAGGGCCGCCATCGCGCGCCCGAGCGCCTGGTCCACCGCGGCGTACTGCGCCGTCAGGACGCCGCCGTAGCGCCGCAGCTCGGCGTCGGAGACGTCGCCGAACGCGGCGGGAACGGCGTAGCGGAGAAAGTAATGGCCGACGGCGTCGAGGCACTCGTAGCGGACGGCGTGGAAGCGGCTGGCGTAGCGCGCGTCGAGCACGGCGGCGATGCGCTCGTGGGACTGGTCGGCGGCGCAGGGACTGGCGACGAGCTGCAGGACCTCGTCGGCCGCGCCCGGCGCGGACGCGCGGGCCCGCCGCCGCGCCTCGGTCGCGACCGCGACGGCCGCCGGAGAGGCTTCGCTGGGCCAGATCACGCCGATGTTCTCGACATCGACCACCGACGCGTACCGGCGCTCGAAACGGTCCGAGACGAGGTAGCCCCTGACCTCGCGCGCCGGCTGGGTCACGGCCCAGTTCACCACGCCGACGGGCACCCCCTGCACGCCGAGGAGGTTCCA
>JAWOGY010000026.1:0-13149 GCA_046496425.1 Vicinamibacterales bacterium | reverse complement strand
TGACGGTGGGCGTCGTCGGCACGTTTGCCGCGCCGATTCTCGCCTCGGTGGGCGCGATTGTCGCGCTGGTCACCAACTGCAGCATCGCCGTCGAGCGGGAGGCTGTCGCCACGCCAGCTCCCGACTCCCCGGAGCCGCCGCCACCGCCGTTCGAGGCGCCGCCTTCCGAGGCGCCGCCGTACGAGGCGCCGCCGTCCGAGGTGCCGCCGTACGAGGCGCCGCCGTCCGATGTGCCGCCGTTCGAGGCACCGCCGCCCGAGCCGTGAGGTCCTGACTGACGACTCAAGCAGGCCTCGAGCGTGTTATCTGGCGCCGAGCCACCTCTTATCGGCGGTCCGCAGCGACGCGGAATCCCCGGCGGTGAATCTCGCCGTAGGGTCCGCGAAGGGCGGCGTGCAGGAAGAACGCCGGAAGATCCCAGCCGCCCCCGCGAAGCGTGTGGAAGGGGGAGCCGCCTCCTTCCCAGGCGCTCCCGTCGGCGGGCGCGCCCTTGTAGTCGGGATGCCACGTATCCTGCGTCCATTCCGGCACGTTGCCGAACATGTCGTAAAGCCCGAAGGCATTCGGCTGCTTCAGGCCCACCGGGTGCGTAGTGCCGCCCGAGTTCTCGTTGATCCACGCGATCGCCTCCGGCGGGCCGTACGGGTCCTTCGCCGTGCCCGCGAGGCACGCGTACTCCCACTCGGCCTCGCTAGGGAGGCGGTACCGCCAGCCCGGCTCGCGCTCGTTCACCTTCCGGACGAAAGCCTGCGCATCGTCCCAGCTGACCATCTCGACCGGGGCGTCCAGGTTTCCCGTCTTGAAGTGCGACGGGTTCGCACCCATCACGGCCTGCCACTGCGCCTGGGTGACCTCGGTGACGCCCATCCAGAACGGCCGGACAGAGACCCGGTGGACCGGAGCCTCCCCCGGGCCCACCGTGGACCCCATGTCGAAACTGCCGCCGGGGATTTCGACGAGCCGCATGCCGAGGCTGTTGCGGACTTCCTTCGGCCCCGCTTGAGCGTCGTGCTGCGGCTCGATCTCCTGCGGGCCGCTCGCCTTCTTCACCTTCCCCTTTCCCTTGCCTTCGTTGCCGTCGTACAGGTCCTGACCTCGCTTCAGCGCGTGGAATTCCTCGGAACCCGGCTTGATGCCGAGGCGCTGTGCCAGGACTCCCCAGCCTTTGCCCCCGGATGCCTTGAATTCCCTGAGCACGTAGTCGGTCGGGTGCCGAGACATCTCCCCGAGCCGCAAGACGATGTAGGCGTCGGCAGGGGCCGGAACATTTCCGAGAACTGCCGTGATCTGTGCCTCGCCCATCTGGAACCGGGCCGCCATCCTTGACCGGAAGCCGCCGGGATCCGTCTGGGCTCTGGCGTTGAAGTCGTTGACCCAATCGAAATCCGCCGCAGCCGCTGCCGATGAGACGAGCAGCAGTGCCAGGGAAAGAACGAAGAACCTTTTTCGCTTCATGAATCCCTCCTCACGTGTATCTCTGCCGGAACGTCGTCAAGCCATCGCGCGCCCTCGACGCCTATTGTGCGCCAACAACCCGGTCACCGCCTCTTCCATCGAGCATGTGCGGAATTGAACAGCGCCGCTCTCGCGGCCGGCCCGATACTCGACTGAAGGGAGACAATCATGAGACTCAATAGACTCGTGACAGGGATCGTGGCGGGTTGCGCTGCCGTGGTGATGTCGGCGTTGCCAGGCGTCGCTGGACAGATGGCCCAGGGCCCGCCGGCTGCGGCCACGGCGAAGGCGAAGCCGCAGGCTGGTATGGCCGCGGACATGACCGCCAGGTGTCAGGCCATGATGGCGGAGCACGAGAAGATGATGACGGAGATGAAGGCCGCCGACGCGCGGCTCGACGATCTCGTCGCCAGGATGAACGCCGCGTCGGGCATGGGGAAGGCGGATGCCGTCGCGGCCGTCGTCAACGAAATGGTCACCCAGCGCCGGACGATGCGGGACGGCATGATGAAGATGCAGCACGGATCGATGGGCCACATGATGGAGCACATGCAGGCAGGCAAGGACTCCATGGCGATGTGCCCCATGATGAAGCAGATGGGCGGCATGAAGCACTGAGCGGGTCCGAACCATCAGCTGAGATTCGGTGCCGGCGCGGGCCACCCGGCGGCGGCCCGCGCCGGAAGGGCGTTTACTGCCTGCGCATGGTCATCTGGCCGTGGTCGAAGGGGCCGTTGCATGTGGTTGAGCCGGTGTAGGCGCCGGTCATCGTGACCATCATGTCGTCCATGTCGAACGTGCCGGTTACCTGACCGCTGCATCCGGCCATCGGCATGGTTCCGTTTGGCATGGTCATCGTGAAGGTGCCCGTCTTGCCGTTCATCGTCCCCGACACCTGCATCGAGCCATTCCCGTGGTAGTTGGCGAAACGGACGGTTCCCGTGAACGTGGTCCCGGTCTGCGTCAGCTGCCACGTCATGTTCCCCATCGACCCGCCGGGCATGCCCATGCCCATTGAACCCGTGGACATTCCCATCGTGGTCCCGCTGGAATCCGCTGCCGTGCCGACCCACGTGCCGGTCGCAGCCGATGTCCCCGTCCCTGTCTGGCTACCGGGTGTGGTCTGGACCGCTGCCGGACCGGTGGGCGTCGAGTTCGTCCCGCCGCACGCGGTGAATCCCACGACGGAGGCGAGCATCATCGAAATATGCCATAGGCGCATTGGGGGGCTCCTTGTCCAAGTTGGGCAGACGACACCCTTCAGTATATAGGACGCAGGGGGCGGACCGATGGTGACACGCCCGTCCGCTGGCCGGCGTCGCATTCGGCGACCGCATCGTCGGCGTGTCTTCGTCGCGGGCGTCAAGCGGCTCGCCATCCACGAACTGCATGGCGATGTAGCGACGGCCATCAGCCTCGCCGACTTCGTACACGGAGCAGATATGGGGATGGTCGAGGGTGGCGGCCGCACGCGCTTCGCGGAGCGGAGACCAGTGCCCACCATCTTCGCGCGGGAGGCAACGCGTGACCGCGGTCTGTGTCCAGGCCCAGGCGATGGGGTCGCCCCAGATGTTGCGGTTCGTATCGATCGCGCCGCCCCGGGCTACCAGCCCGAGGCGGCTTCTCTGAATCGGCGCAGGTCTCGCACGCCGTGCTGGAGAACCTCGACGACCACGGCGGCGTCGATGCGGTCGCCCTGGTGGGCGAGCACGTTCCGGAATCCGCACAGGTCCGCCATCGCCGCGGCCAGCGCGGCCTCGAGCAGGCCCGCGTCCCGGGCGGCGAACATGATGCCGCGATAGGTGGCCGGCAGGTCCAGGCCGCGCTGACCGAGCGTGTGACGCGTGACATCGATGCAGGCGCCGATCGCCACTTCCAGCGCCCGTTCCACGATCCACGCGGTCTTCCAATCGGAGACGTACTCCTCGAGCGAGACGCCTTCGAACTCGCCCAGGCGGCGAATCCGGGCGTCGAGCGCCGCCAGCTTGCCGGCGACCACCTCTCCATACGGGCGGTCCACCCGCTCGCGCAAGAACATCTGCTCCGATTCACGGAAGTCGATGCAGGCTGCCGACGCGCGGCTCTCGAACTCGGCGCGCGCGGCCCGATCCCGGTCCAGCAGCAGCTCGCATCCCTCGAGGAGGCGGCCAGCCTCCTCCCACTCCATCGTGTTCAGTACGGCGACATCCAGCCCGCGCGTTGCGGGCTGGCCGGCCAGCCGGCCGGCGAGTTCGACGCGCACCGCCTCGAAGTCCGCCTCCGGATCAACATAGACCGCCACGCGCGCGGTGCCTGGCTGCGCGGCGTCCGGACTCGCGGCCCTCCCGGCCATCGCGGCGAAGACCACGCGCCGGTCCGCGGCCAGCGCGGCGCCGATCGCAGCGTTCCGCGCCGCCGCAGACGCCGCCAGCAGTTCCCGATTCGCCAGCATCACTTCCTCCGACGACGACGACGATGCCATCGTCATCTCCAGGGTGTCAATGGGGGAACGCGGCCCGCGCGCGGCCCTGCCGCGGCACGAGCAGGTTGAACATCGGATCGACGGTGTGCCTGAAGCAGGCGCCGATCGGGTCGACCTGGAAGACGGCCGGCACGCCCCACAGCAGGGCGATGAGCAGCGGGATCGCGGAGGCGGTGCCGGACATCGTGGCGCGGATTGGCCGCCTGGTGGACGCCGAGTTGCGTCCCGGCGGTGTCTAACAGGGTGGGGCGGAAACGGAGGCAGCAATGGGGACAACCAGGCGGATGCCGCTCGTCACCCTCGGCTGGCAGCTCTGGTCGCTCGTCGTCATCGTGCTCGTGATCATGCTGACGGCGGCCGCCTACTTGCTGCTCGGGTGACGCGCGCGCTCCCGCCACGCCTCGAGCTGCTGCCGCATGCGCATCAGCCGGCCGGCGAATGACGGCTCTTCGGCCAGATTGCGGGCCTCGCCGGGATCGTTCCGCAGATCGAAGAGCTGCCGGAAGCCGAACTCCGGCCACTCGACGTACTTCCAGTCTCCGCCGACGACGCCCCGGGAAGACGGGATGCGGTTCCTGCTCGTGACCGTGGGGTGCTCATAGAAGAACTCGTCCCGCCAGTCCGGCGCCCGCGCGCTCAGGTAGAGCGGGCTCAGGTCGCGGCCCTGCATCACCCCCGGCACCGCGAGCCCGGCGGCGGCGACGAGCGTCGGCGCCACGTCGAGGTTGAGCGCGAACTGACCGCGCGTCACGCCCCGGCGCGCCGGCGCGAGCCGCGGGTCGCGCACGACAAGGGGCACCCGGATCGACTCCTCGTACGGGTACCACTTGTCGGCGAGGCCGCGGTCGGCCTGGAAGTAGCCGTTGTCCCCGATGAGCACGATCAACGTGGTGTCGTACACGCCCTGGACCCGCAACTCGCCCGCGATGCGGCCGATGGCCTCGTCGACCTCGGTGATGAGCCGGTAGTACCGCGTCATGTACGCCTGATAACGCTCGGGCGTGTCGAACCGCCAGTGGTATCGGACCCGGCCCTCGTTGGCCTCGTTCGACAGGAACGTCGGCAGCGCCGCCAGGTACGTCGGGTCGCCGCGCAGGGGCGGCGGGATCGTCACGCCGGCGTAGAGGCTCGCGCTCCAGTCCTGGGGCAGGTATTGCTCCGGCGCAGCATCCTCGGCGTGGGGAGCGAAGAAGCCCACCGTCAGCGCGAAAGGCCTGTCCTTCGGCCGCGCCTGGAGGAACGCGATCGCGTCGCGGGCGTTCTTCTCCGTGACGTGGACGCGTTCGCCGCCGTCGCCCGTCATCCAGTGGGCGCCCTCGTACGCGCGCAGGAAGTCGAAATCGCCACGCCGGGGCGGGCCGATGCCGTACTTGCCCACGTAGCCGGTCCAGTAGCCGGCGCGACGGAGCAGGGCGGGGTAGGTGCTGGCGAACGGCTCGGGGGCAATGGCGCGGCCGAACTCCGTGATGCCGTGGCGCGACATGTACTGCCCGGTCAGCAGCGTCGCCCGGCTCACCATGCAGATCGACGTCGTCACCCGGGCCTGCTCGAAGCGCACGCCTTCCCGGGCCAGTTCGTCGATCCGCGGCGTCCGCACGACGCGGTTGCCCGCGGCGCCCAGCGCATCCCACCTGACATCGTCGAGGATGATCAGCACGACGTTGAGGCGCGGCCGGGCCTCGTCCGGGGCCTGTGCCGACGCCCATCCGGCGGCGAGCGCCAGGAGGACTGCCGCCGTCGTCGTCGTCCGGCGAATTCGCCTCATCACGTTTCACCCTTCGCGCGGACTATACCACCCGCGCCGGACTGGAGCCGGTCGGCCGGACGGCCTGTCGCCCTCGTCCAGCACTCGGTTTCGACCCCTGGTTTTTCAAACTAAGATTTTAGTTGACAAACTAAGTGGTTAGGTTGAAACTGTCGCCATGAAGGAGCTGACCAAGGCGGAAGAGCAGATCATGCAGGTGCTCTGGAGGCTCGGCCGGGGGCTGGTGAAGGACATCCTCGACGAACTCCCGGAACCCAAGCCGGCCTACAACACCGTCTCTACGATCGTGCGCATCCTGGAGAGGAAGAAATTCGTCTCTTACAAGGCATACGGCAAGACGCACGAGTACTACCCGGTGGTGACGATGAACGAGTACCGGCGGGACTACCTCAAGAGCCTGGTTCACCGCTACTTCGGCAATTCCTACCAGGAGCTCGTGTCGTTCTTCGCCAAGGACCGCCATCTGACGCTGGCCGAACTCGAGGAGATCCGGGCGTCGATCGGCGAGGAGATCGAGAAGAAGAAAGGACCGACGCCATGACCGGCCTGCTGTGGTACCTGGCGGAGACCGGCGCTGCCCTGGCGGTGTTCTACGGGCTGTATCGGCTGGCCCTGAAGAACGACACCCACTTCCAGACGTGCCGGCTGTACCTGCTGGCGTCGCTGGCCGCCGCCTACCTGCTGCCGCTGGTTCACGTGACTTCGCCGTTCCGGCACGTGGTGATTCCGGCGGGTGCGCTGGACGACTTCCAGCCAGCCCCGGCGGCCGCTGCCGGATGGGGCTGGCAGCATGCGCTGCTCTGGGTCTACGCCGCGGGCGCCGCCTTCGTGCTCCTGAGGCTCGGCTGGCACCTGTGGCGCCTGCTCGTGATCGCCCGACGGCACCCGGCGGTGCAGCGCGACGGGGTCAGGGTGGTCTACGTCGACGAAGACTGCCCCCCGTTCTCCTTCTTCCGCACGGCATTCGTCCACCGCCCGGCGGAGGGTTCCGAGGGGGTGCTCGACCAGGTGGTGGCCCACGAGCGGACGCACATCCGCCAGGGGCACTCGCTCGACATCCTGCTCATCCAGCTGGCGGCCATCACGCAGTGGTTCAACCCCTTCATCTGGCTCTACAAGCACGCTCTCAAGGAGCTCCACGAATACCTCGCCGACCGGGAAGTCCTTGCGCAAGGCTTCGACCCGTTCACGTATAAACAGGTCCTGTTCGAACATCACCTGGGCGCCAGGCCGTTCGAATTCGCCCACCACCTCCGTCAATCGCAAATGAAGAGGAGACTTGCCATGATGACACGACGATCCGGCCCGTGGACCGTCCTCAGGTACCTGTTGGCCCTGCCCGCGATCGGACTGCTGGTCGTGGCGTTCGCCGAACCGCAGGTCACGATGGCCCAGGGCGCGAAGACGCCAGGGCCCGTGCCGGCTGCAAAGGCCGAGCCGGCGAACGCGCAGGCGGACGACGCCGTCGCGATAGAGAAGAAGAAGCTGGAAGCCGAGTACAAGGCGAAGGTACAGAACCTCAAGGCGGAGCACGCCGCCGCCAGCGACCCGGAGACGAAGAAGGCCATCGAAGAGAAGATGCTGAAGGTGAAGCAGTCCTACTCGCAGGCCCTGATGACCGTGGACCTCTCCGATCCCGAGACGGTCGAGAAGATGTCCGCGCAGGTCTCGAAGAAGCGCGAGGCCCTCGAGGCCAAGCGCGCCGGGATCACCGACCCGGCCGAGCTGCAGAAGGTCCAGCAGGATCTCGACATGCTGGCGAAGAAGCAGCAGGACCTCAAGGCCCGGCTCGCGCAGTTGCGGACTGCGAAGTAGGGTCGAACCCACTCTCACTCCGGGAGTGGACGTCACTCCCGGAGCGAGTTCGAGCTTTCCGGAACTGCTTCCTCGCCGGGAGGAAGCCCGCGGGCGTTACGAGCGGACGCGCAGGGCGCCCACGATGAAGGCCGGCAACGACCACGTGCGGCCGGCGCACGCATCGATCGCCTTCTTGAGCTCGTACTGGCACAGATAACGGCCGTGGTCGCAGGGGCCGCCGGTGTAGTACCGCTCCAGCACCGCCAGGGCCCGCGCATCGCGCAGCTGCCCGAGCGCCCACACGGCTCTGTTGCGCGTGCCGAGCGCGTGCCGCTCGGATTGGACGAGCGCGAGGAGCGCCTCAACCTCATCGCCCGGGAACTGCTGCTGCGCCGCCCGGGCTTCGTCGTGCGCGGCGGACTGGATGAACAGCCCCAGACCGACGACGCTCGCCACAGCCACGGTAACGGCGGCGGCCGCCAGGACGGCCCACCACCGGCGCAAGAACGACCGCCCGCTTCGCGAGACGCTCATGACGGCTTCCTCACGACCACGGAAGATTCCGGTCGGGATCGGCGCAAGATCGCACGTGAGTCGGCCCGCCGTCAACGGTCCGAATCCCCAGTCTCAGCCGGCAGCCGGAGATCTGCTAGCGCACCCAGGCCCTACAGCCACGCGAGGATTCTGGCCTCGCAGCTGCGCGGGCGAGTACAGTAGGCGGATGGCGCGAGCGGCCACCCGCGCCGGCACAGGGAGCGAGCTGTGATCCACAAGCGATGGCGGCGGGCAGCAGCAGTCGGAGTGGCGTGCGTGTGCGCGGCGGTGCTGGCGGCCGCCGGCACCGCCGCGCCGCCCGTGATGACGGTCGTGGCCGGCGGTGGGGTGGCCGGGTTCGCGGACGGCATCGGCCCGGACGCGCGGTTCAACAAGCCGATCCGCCTC
Source organism: Vicinamibacterales bacterium (assembly GCA_046496425.1). GTDB lineage: Bacteria > Acidobacteriota > Vicinamibacteria > Vicinamibacterales > JAKQTR01 > JAKQTR01. The sequence continues at coordinate 4,729 of JAWOGY010000026.1, read as the reverse complement.
GCGCCCTTCGGGCCCGACGCCGTGCTCGTCGCGGACATCTTCAACCACGCGATCCGCAGCGTCTCGAAGGACGGACGGGTGCGCACGATCGCCGGGGCCCCGGACCGCAAGGGACATGAAGACGGCGCCGCGGCGAGCGCCCGATTCGCCTCGCCACACGGGGTCGGCGCGGCGCCGGACGGACGCATCGCGGTCGCCGAGGCCGAAGGCCATACGCTGCGCCTGCTGACGCCGGCGGCCGGCGCGGCAGGCGGCTACCTGGTCTCGACGCTGGCGGGCACGCCGGGAAAATCCGGAAGCGCCGACGGCCCGGCCCTTCAGGCCCTGTTCAACTCGCCCCACGCCGCGTTGTGGGGCGCGGACGGCTCGCTCTACGCGCCCGACATCGGCAATGCCACGATCCGCCGCCTCAGAAACGGCGCCGTCGAGACGGTGGCCGGCTCGGGCGGCGACACGATGGTCTACCCGATGGACATCGCCTGGATGCGCGACGGCAGGATGGTGATCGCGGATGCCGGCTCGAACCTGCTGCGCGCGTGGCGGCCGGCCGAACCGCTCGGCACGCTCGCGGTGCGGGCCGCGCTGGCGACGCCGCACGGCGTGGCGGCCGGGCCCGACGGAACGATCTACGTCGCGGACATGAAGTCGCAACGCGTGCTGGCCATCGACGCGGCCGGAAACGTCACGACGGTGGCGGGCGTCGAAGGCCAGTCCGGCGGTGATGCGATGCGCCTCAACAGACCGGCCGCCGTGCTGGTGCACGCCGGCTGGCTGTGGATCGCCGACCTCGACAACCACCGCATCTGCGCGCTGCCGCTCGGACGGTGAACGCGCGACTCTGGACCCGAGGTTCGAGCGCGCATGCCCCTTCGTGCTCGCGATGACCGGCATCCCCCTGCGGCACCCGCCCGCGATCTCGCCGGCGCCGCATTCGGCGACGCGGCACGACACCTGGCCACGGCGATCGATGCGGCTCTCGCCCTCGTGAGTGCCGCCGTCATGGTGGCGTGGTTCGCCGGGCGTCCGATCTTTTACTCGGCCGCCTCACCGGTGACCTCGTGGTTCACCGCGTTCTCCCTGCTCATCATGGTGCTGGTCCGCCAGGCGCGCCTGCACCTGGACACGTGGCCCATGGCGCTGGGCCTGGCCATGACCGGCCTGGTCCTGGGCGGCAACGTGTCGTCGATGCTCGTCCTCGAGGTGGCCCCGGCCGAGGTGTGGTCGGGCATCCCGGACCTCGTGCTCACGTCGGTGATGACCTCGATCGGGCTGGTGCTCTTCTGCGCGTACGATTTGGTCGTGACGCTGCGCGAGACGCCCCGGTCCGCGTTCATCATGGACGACCTGCTCATCCACCTGGCGCTGGTTCCCGGCGGTGTGAGCCTCCTGGGCTACATCCTCGACAATTCGGCCTATCTGAGCGTCCATGCCGATCCGCGCGTCGGCATCTCGCCGCTCGAGATGGCCATGCTGGGCCTCTACGCCACCGCGGCGGTCGTGTCGAATCCCAGGTTGTTCCTGTGGCAGTTCCTGTCTGCCGGCTGGGCGAACCGCACCGTGTTCGCCCTGCTGTTCGCGAACCAGTTCGCGGCGCCGCTCCTGGTGGCCCTGCTCGTGTCGCGCACGGGCACGCGCGGCCCGGGCGTCGAGCTCTTCGTCATGCTCGCGGGTGTGGTCGCCACGATGACGTTCCTGCTGCTGCAGGCCAGGCTCGCGCGGCGCCGGTGGGCGGTGCCGGCCGTCCATCGCGACACGCTGGCCGACCGCATCGCCCCGAGGTAAAAGGGGGCGGCGGCCCCGGCGCCGTCGCGTCGATCGCGCAGTTCCTGGGGAACCAGGCCATGCAGCGGACCGCGCGCGCTATCTTCCCGGCACGAGCAGGTTGAAGAGCGGGTCGACGGTGTGCCTGAAGTAGGCGCCGATCGGGTCTGCAACCGGTAGACGACACGGGCAGCACCTCTCCCAGCTATGGTGCCTGCCCGGACCGGGAAAGGGAAGCAGCCGGCGCCCCGGCCCCGTCTCGTGTCCGAAACGTGGCGCGGGCGCGCGGGGGCTTGACAAGGGGCCGATTGCGGCGCATATTGGTTTGCAGCGCAAACTAGTCTGCTTGTAAGGAGGCAGCCGTGACCACCCCTGGCCAGCTCCGCGACCTCGACAGCCGCCCCCGGCGCTACTGGAACGTCGACGGCATCCCCGAACTCCTCATGGGGCTCGTCTGGATCCTGTGGGGAGCCGCGTTCCTCGTCGGCGAGGCCATCCCGCGCGGGCCCGCCGCACGCATCTACTGGATGATCTTCCCAGCCGTCCTCGTCCTCAGCGGCTTCGGAGCCACCTGGCTCGTGCGCAGGCTCAAGGCGCGCTTCACCTACCCCCGCACGGGCTACCTCGAGTACCGCGAGCCGGGCACGCTCGCCCGCGCCCTGACCGCTCTCCTCATCGTGCTCTCCGCCGCTGCCCTCGCCGCCCTCATCGTCACCGGGCGCGCGGCCGGCGCCGAGCGCTCCGCCGCGCCCGCGATCGGCGTGATCCTCAGCCTCGGGTTCGTCGTCGCTTCGGTCCGCCAGAAGGCGCCGCACTTCCTGGCCCTCGCCGGCGTCGCGCTGGCCCTGGGCGCGGCGGCCGCCGCACTGAAGCTCGGGTGGACGGGCATGAACTGGGTGTTCGTGTGGCTCGGGACCGCGTCCGCCCTCATGGGCGCGTGGCGGCTCCGCCGGTACCTGCGGAAGCACCCCGCGGAGGTGGAGGCGTGACCGACATCGACCGCGTCATCCACGAGCCGGCGCGGCTCCTGGTCGTCGGCCTGCTCAACGGCGTCAAGGAAGCCGACTTCCTCTGGCTGATGCACGAGAGCGGCCTGACCAGGGGCAACCTGTCGAGCCACCTCGCGAAGCTCGAGGAAGCCGGCTACGTCGAGATCGAGAAGACGTTCCGGGGCAAGATCCCCCTCACGATCCTGCGCCTGACGCGGGCGGGGCGCGCCGCGTTTGCCGGCTACCGAAGGGCGATGAGCGGCCTCCTGGCGAGGGCGGCCGGCCCCGGCCGGGGAATGTGAGCGGTCAGCTTCGCCGATGGGGTATGGCGGTACGAGCCACGCAACAACGCCTGGCCAAAGGAGCCCCCGATGAAGCACATGATCACGTGGACGATCCCGCCGGAGAACGACAAGGCGGCGGTCAAGCGATTCCTCAAGAGCGGGCGGAGATGAAGGCCGCCGACGGCTGCGTCAACGGCCACATCATGTTCCCCATCGAGCCGCCGGGCATGCCCATACCCATCTATGCATGTGGATGTAATGATGCTTAGTGCTTGACACGCCTCATTCGCGCCGATAGCATGGTTTCGACATCCAGAGTGGCCTTCGGGCCTGCCAACCGGCGACGGACAGCGCACGGTGGATTCCCCGCACGGGGAGATGTGGTTCCGGGTCCGGAACAATCGATGCTGTCCGAGGTGGCGGTCCCGCCTCTCTGGGTGTCTTCCGGTTCAGGAGGACGCCGTGCCAGACAACAGCTGCAGACGCCGTGGATCCGCGTTCGCGCGCCCGGGAGGGCGGTAGGCCATGGCGCGCGCCGTGTGGGAACACACATGCCCGGCGACCGGGCGGACGAAACAGCGCGACGAACGATGGACCTGCTTCCGGTGCCGGGAGCGGGCCAGACTCGCCAGCGTCAGTTACAGCATGATCGAGCAGATGGGCAAGTACACCCGGTGCTTCGGCTTCGGGTCGGTAGGCCCGCACCGCCCGCTTGCCGACAAACTGCTCAACGAGATCACCGTCGTCAAGTGCGAACCGTGCGCCGGGACCGGTGACCGCATCGTCGGCGACGAGGACCTCAGGGACTGCTGGCCGTGCGCGGGCACCGGCATCGCGACGGAGTGCTGGGACGCCATTGCCCGTGTGCGCGCGCAGGTCATCGACGCGTATCCGAAGAGCGCCAGGCCGTACCCGCCGGAGCGGTGCTCGGTCGTGTGGCAGCCCCGAAGCGAGCCCGTGGCGATGTCGAACTCCGGCGGTTCATTCCACGCATTCGTCATCGCGGCGATTCTCGTGCCGTTGGGGCTTGGCGGCGGCGTCAGCCTGCTGCGCGAGGGCCGCATCATCGACGGGCTGTTCATGCTCTACTTCGGCGGCGTGATGGCGTTCCTGGCCCTGTGGGGGGCTGACGCCTTCACACTGCGGCTGCGCACGGGCCGGGTAATTCTTCTTGTACTGGCTGCCGTGTTCGTGGTCCTGTTCCTGCTGGGAGCGGTGAATGCCGCGTTGAATGGCCCGGCATGACGATTTGGTTCCATCCGACAAACTCGCGCTTACGGCAGCGGACCGTACGTCTACTGCTCCGGCCTGGTGATGGTGGGGAAGTCGCTGTGTCCCTAGAGATGAGCGGGACGGCGCAGCGCAGCGGCGTAAGGTGACGTGCTGCGCGCGCGCATCGTTAAGCGTCACGGTGACCCCGTCAAGCGTGCTGAGAGGATTCATCGTATGGAGGTAGAACCCCGCGCTCGCGCCAGCGCTGCCGCTTCGCGCGGCGGCCCGTGAGGGTTCTCGTTTGCCGCGCCGAGCCGGGCGCTGGTACCATGCGGGCACCATGGCATCCCATAACGACTCTCATGCGCCCGACGTGTCACGCCGCTCGATATTGAAAGCCGCCGCCGCGTTCGCCGCGAGTGCCCCGCTTGCGGGCGTGCTCGATGCGCAGCAGGGCGCGGGCAGCGCGCAGCCGGCCGGGGG
>JAWOGY010000314.1:0-3269 GCA_046496425.1 Vicinamibacterales bacterium | reverse complement strand
CCCAGGACCACTGGCGCTTGCGGACGGTAAAGAGCACGGCCGTTCCGCCGGGCAGGGGAGCGGGCAGGACGTGCCGCACTTCCGCGTCGCCCACCGTCGTGACGGCGGTGGGCTTCCCATCGCCCGGGATCCGCCAGATGCGGCGGTCGCCGCCGTCGCCGCCGTGGCTGAACCACAGCTGGCCACTTGCGTCCCAGGCCAGGCCTTGAGGCGGAGCCGCGATGCCCGGCGCAAGGTCCGTGACCGGGCCGCCACCGAACGGCACCTTCCTGATCGCGCCTCCTGCCCAGAAGGCAACCCACTGACCGTCACGCGAGACGGCCGGAACCTGCGCGCCCTCGGTCCCGGCGAGGGGGCGCGCCTCGGCGGCGTCGAGCCGCCTCAGGTAGAGCTGCTGCACGCCGTCGCGGCGGCCGACGAAGACGAGCGCCTGGCCGTCAGGGGTCCACGTGAACGCCGTACGCGATCCAGCCGGCGTGAACACGAACGCGGGCGTTTCGCCGCCGGCGTTCAGCTCCTCGGCCGGGCGCACGTCCAGACTCACGTGCACTGGCGGCGCGGATGGAGCGGGCGGACGCAGCAGCCACATCAGGCCGGCGCCGGCCGAGAAGACTGCCAGCGCGCCCGCACCCACCAAGGCAAGCCTCAGGAAGAGCGCGCGTGGAACACGCGCGCCCGGCACCGTGCCCGTGCTGATTACGTGCCCAATCCAGCGCAGCTCGTCGGCCACGTCGTGCGCGGTGTCCCAGCGACCGTCCGGGTGCTTCGCCAGGCACTTCGTGACGACGCGATCGAGCGCAGGCGGCGTCAGCGGCTGTGTTGTCGCGAGTGCTGGCGGCTCCGCGTTCATGATGTTGCCGATCAAGCTCACCTGGCTCTCGCCCTCGAACGCCCGCCGGCCCGTCAGCATCTCGTAGACTATCGCGCCGAGCGCCCACAGGTCCGTCCGCGCGTCGGCCTCCTTGCCCTCTAGTTGCTCCGGCGCCATGTACTGCAAGGTGCCGAGAATCGTGCCTTGCGCCGTGGCCGGGGCCGCCTTCGTCGGCATGTGCGTCTGGGACGCGATGGCAGGCCGCTCACCGTGCGCCGCGAGCTTTGCGAGGCCGAAGTCGAGAAGCTTCGCCGTCGTCACTCCCGACCGCCCTGCCCCGCTGCTCGTCAGCATCACGTTGCCTGGCTTCAGGTCGCGGTGGATGATGCCGTGCTTGTGCGCGGCGTCGAGGGCGTCGGCGATCTGCGCGGCAATGTCGAGCGCCTGCGCGAGGGGCACCGGACCTTTCAGCAGCCGGTCCGCGAGCGTCTGACCTGGCAGATGCTCCATGACGAGGAAGGTCGTGCCGTCGTGCGTCCCGATGTCGTGCAGGGTGCAGATGTGGGGGTGATTGAGGGCGGCGATCGCGCGGGCCTCGCGCTCGAAGCGGTTACGCCGGTCCGGATCAGCGCTCAGTTCGCCGGGTAGGATCTTGATCGCGACCGTTCGGTCTAGGCGGGTGTCGCGGGCCTTGTAGACCTCACCCATGCCGCCAGCACCGATAGCCGATTGGATCTCGTAGGGTCCGAGGCGGGTTCCGGCGACGAGGCTCATGGTCACGGCCTCCGCGGCGCATTATACGCCCGCCCCGTGGCTGTTGTGAGCCGGGTGGGCCCGAGAATCTGAACAGGGTTCCCGAACACTTCTCTGCTGGTGTCGCGCTCGACCTCACCTACGAGAACTACGGTTCGTCACTTTCGCCTCTAGCAGGTGCCTCAGAAAACGGATGTTTGTCGATACAGTCGACGACGCGCGGAGGCAGGCGGAATTGCTCGGTATTCGTGAACTCGAGCAGCCGAGATTCGATAGGTTTTGTGAGACAACGAGGCGAGCACGTCGTCATCCCTGTGACGCTCGCGAGCTTGACAGCGTACCGCTAGCCTACGATGTGTTTCCGCCTACGATGCTCACGATCGCATCAACGTGGGCGATGGCAGGAGGCGGGCCTGGTGGTCCCCGTTGACGTGATACCCATGATCGGACGGCCCGTAGCCCGGAACCGGAGGCCCAGAGGACCCGGATGGCTCAGACACAGGCTTCCCGAACCTCTCCGATGGGGGCCGGGTGATGAGACCCGGCTCACGGCCCCGTCGCCCGCCGCGATCGGTCAACTGGCGGACGAGATTCGCCACGCGCGGCGCCCGGTCGTCATCCTGGGTCTCGATCTCGATCCCGCGACGGCGCCCGGTCCCGTGCGGGCGCTCGTCGAGCGTCTGGGCGCGCCCGTCTTCGTCACGCCGAAGGCCAAGGGCATCCTGCCGGAGGATCACCCGCTGTACTGTGGCGTGTGCGCCGGCGTCTCGGCCGACCCGGTCATCGTCGATTTCTTCGGGCGGGCGGATCTGCTCGTCGGGATCGGTTTCGACCCGGTCGAGTCGGACAAGCTCTGGCACCAGACGATGAAGCTGGTGTCGCTGGCGCCGGTCTCGATCGCTGCGGGAGCGTTCCGCCCGCACCTCGACGTGGTCGGCGATCTCACGCCTGGAATCACGGCGCTCGACGCCGCGCTCCGGGCTGCTGGCGTCGAGCCGTTCGCGTGGCGGGAGGGCGAACTCGCCGCGCACCGGCAGCGCATGCACGAGGCGCTTCACCCGAGCCTCGAGCCGTCTGCCGGGCTTCGACCCAGCCTCGTCACGGAGCGGCTGCGTGATGCGTGTCCACGCGAGACCATCATGACGACCGACGTCGGCGCCGTGAAGTTCGTCGTGTCGCAGGTCTGGCGCACGTTCGAGCCGCGCACCTTCTTCGAGTCGAACGGCCTCTCCTCGATGAGCTACGGCCTGCCCGCGGCGATGGCCGCGAAACTCCTGTTTCCCGAACGTCCTGTCGTGTGCACGATCGGCGACGGCGGTCTCGGCATGACGATGGCCGAACTCGAAACGTGCGTGCGGCTTCGGCTCAACGTCATCACGGTCGTGTTCAATGACGACTGGCTGAACCTGATTCGTGTGGTGCAGGAGAACCGCGGCTATCCCGACTACGCGGTCGGCTACCGGCCGATCGACTTCGCAGACGTGGCGCGCGCCCACGGCGCCCGGGGCCAGCGCGTCGCGTCGCTCCAGGAACTGGACGACGCCATCGCCGCCGCCCTCGCGCACGAGGGCCCCTCGGTGATCGACGTGCCGATCGACCCCCGTGAGTACCGCGCGCACCTGGCGACGCCAACCCCCTCGCCATAGAAGCACGTCTTCGTCACCCCCGCGGAGGCGGGGGTCCAGTTCTGGATTCCCGCTTTCGC
>JAWOGY010000277.1:0-41438 GCA_046496425.1 Vicinamibacterales bacterium | reverse complement strand
GTCGGCCGCTGAAATGAGCGGCTGCAGATAGACCTGGAACGAGGTGCGCGGCGACGTGGCCAGGCTGATGCGCGTGGTCGCCGACACCTCGGTCTGCCCGAGGTCGCCGAAGACGTACCGGGTGTCGTAGGTCCGGGTCGCGTACGGGTCGGGCACGGTCGAGAGGTACTGGGCCGACACGACGTTCCGGCGAAAGGTCGGACCCGCCGTGATGGTCAGCGCCGGAAGCGGCCTCCACGCGAGCTGGGCGTCGAGCGCGAGGGCCGACGCGCCGTACTCCCGATCGGTGTAGCTCCCGCCCAGGCTCACGACGGCCTTCTTCCGCGAATCGGTGGCGACGGCCAGCTGGATGCCGCGGTTGCCCGGGCGAATCACGGTGGGCCCGCCGCGCGTGAGCTTGTCGTCCCAGACGCGCGTGGCGTATGTGACGAGCGCCGAGGTCCGCCACATGTTCTTGAATCGGAGCGTCGCGTTCGCCTGCCAGCCGTCGCCCTGAGACTGCCAGCCCCAATTCCACGTCCACCACTTCGATACCCAGAACGTCCGCTCGCTCGTCCACCGATCAGGCGTGAGCCTGCGGTACTGGACCATGGCGTGCGCCCCTGCCCGGTCCGTCTGCGTCGAGTAGCCGGCGTCGTTCACTTCGAGGCCCGGGCTCATGCCCCAGATGCCGAGGTTCACGGTGACGTTGCCGCTGTTGCGGTTGACGTTGGCCTGGCCGTTCCAGCCCGACATGCTCGTCGCGCTCGGGTCCAGCTTCACGAACGTCACGTCGGGGCGCTGGAGGTACCGCTGCTCGGCCTTCTGGAGCCGCGTAATCGCGTCGGTCGATCCGTGTACGGAGCTGCCCGCGAGGCCTCCGTGAAACACCCAGTTGCGTGCGCCGTCCAGGAAGACGTGGCCGTCGACGCCGAGCATCAGCGCGCGATCGGTGAGGTACGACTGGAGCGCGGGTTCGTTGAGGTCGCGAAACACCGACGTGCCCAGCAGGCCGATGGCGGCGCGGCGGCCAAGCTCCCGCTGGGCGCGGAACACGGTGTAGCTCGACAGCGGCTCGACCTCGGCCTTGGCCGTCCGGTTGCCGTCCGCGAGTTGCGCGTACTCGCGCCCGGTGACGGCCTCCAGCACGCCGAGTGTCCAGCCGCCGCGCGTCCGCCCGACGACCTTGGCGGCGCCGAGGATCGTGGTCCAGGCCGGGATGTCCACGTACCGATCGTTCACTTTCACCTGCGGGTATCGCCCGATGCGCCGGCTGTAGTAGAGCGTCGGCTCGGGCCGGAAGAACCCCCAGTACTGGCTGGCGCCGCTGCGGCCGAAATCGCCGAACACCTTGGCGCCCTCGGTGAAGAAGGGGCGCCGCTCCTCGAAGAACGTCTCGAACTGCGACAGGTTGACGACCGCGGGGTCCACCTCGACCTGGCCGAAGTCGGGGTTGAACGTGGCGTCGAGCGTGAGGCTGCTCGACAGGCCGTACTTGAGATCGAGGCCGGCGCCGGCGAAGAATCGGGATCCGTCGTTGAACGGCGAACCGGGCGTGACAGGAGCGACGAACTCCTCCCTGGCGGTGACGTAAGGCATGAACTCGAGGGCCGTCGGCGGATCGATACCCGCAATGCCCTCGAGGCGGGCCATCTTCGACGCCAGGCCCGACTCGTTCTTGGGCACCAGCCGCAGCCAGTCGGCCTCGTTGCGGCGCTGGATGATGCGCTGCACGTTAATGCCCCACGTGTAGCGATCCCGCTTCGGAAAGCGCAGCTGGGCGAGCGGAATGCGCATCTCGACGGACCAGCCGCCCGGGCCGATCTCGACGGCCGACGCCCATACGGCGTCCCAGGTCGAGTCGAGGAAATTGTCGTTGTAGATGAGCGCATCGCGCTGGACGCCGGCCGCCGACACGCCGAACTGCGCACCGGTCAGGCGGTCGTTGTGCGGATCGAGGTAGACGAGCAACGCGTCGGCGTCCACCTGCACGTCTCGGCGCGAGAGCTGGCGCACGATCCCGGCGGGATCCCGGTCGCGCAACTCGGCGGCGACATAGATTGCGTGGTCGTCGAACGCGATGCGGACAAGCGTCTCCTCGGTTGCGGGCTTACCCTCGTCCGGATCCCGCTGGAGAAACCCGCCAACCGGCACGGCCGCGGCCCAGACCGGGTCGTCGAGCCGCCCGTCGATGACCGGGGGCGGCGCGGCGCGAACTGCGGTCAACTCGCGCACTGGCTGCGGCTGGGCGAACGCCCCCGACGCGCACACGGCGGTGAGCGCAAAGGCGGCGGCAACGAACGGCGATCGAGGCGGGCGCACCATCGGGCGCATTCTACCGCCCGGGAGGCTGCGCGTCACATCGATGTGGCGCGGAACGCGGGACCGGCCGCCGTTGAGGCACTCCCCGGGGTGTGGTACAAAACAGCAGCCACAGGCCTCAGGATCCGCGAACCCCGAGACACACATGACATCGATCTCCGCCATCGTCATCACGCCAGACGCTCTCGCGACGGTCGAGCGCACGCTGGCGTGCCTGCAGGCGCAGACCGTGCGCGACGCACTCGAAGTCGTCCTCGTCGGTCCGCCGGCCGCGATTCGAGAGGCGGAGGCGGCCGGCGTGGCGCGCGCGTTCGGCGGCTTTCGGTCCGTGGCCGTCACTGAACTTGACCTGACCAGCGAGGCTCGCGCCGCGGGAATTCGCGCGGCGACGTCGCCGGTGGTCGTGCTGACCGAGGACCACAGCTGGCCCGATCCGGGGTGGGCCGAGGCCCTCCTGCGTGCACACCGCAGCGGCGACACGGTCGTCGGGCCGGCGGTCGTGAACGCGAACCCGCATACCGTGCTGTCCTGGGCCAACTTCCTCGTCGAGTACTCGGAATGGATGTTCCCGTGCAGCACGACGACGGTCGCGCACCTGCCGGGACACAACAGTTCGTACACGCGTGACGTCCTGATGGCCCTCGGGCCGGATCTGTCTCCCCAGCTCGAGGCCGAAAGCCTGCTGCATTGGCGCCTGCACGCGGAAGGCGCACGGCTGTCGGTCGCCCCGGACGCCGTGACGCGGCACCTCAACTTCTCGCAGCTCTGGCCGTCACTGGGCGTCCGGCTCAACAGCGGCCGCCTGTTCGCGGGCATGCGCCGCATCCCCTGGCCGAGGTGGCGGTCTCTCCTCTACGCGGGAGGCTCCGTGCTCATCCCGCCGCTCCGCTTCTCGCGCATCATCAGGCGCGTGCTCCAGCCGGGCCGCGCCGCGCGCGTGCCGTGGCCGAGCTATCCGATCGCCTTCGCCCTGCTCGGCGTCGACGCCGCCGGCGAGTGCCTCGGCTACCTCGTCGGGCCCGGCCGCGCGGCGGAGAATATCTCGGCGATCGACTTCCACCGCGAGGCGTTCCTGAGCCGGAAGGACCGCGCGCGCCTCGACGGCACCGCGGGATGAGCCCCGTCGCGTGCTCGGTCGTCATCCCGACCCGGGATCGGCCGGGCCCCCTCGACGCCTGTCTGGAAGCCCTCGCCTCACAGTCTCTGCCACGGGATCAGTTCGAAGTGATCGTCGTGGACGACGGCAGCCGGGCGCCTGTCGAACCGCGCCTCCTCGCCTGGCGCTCCCGGCTCAACATCGAACACGCGCGGACGCCGGGCGCAGGCCCCTCGGCTGCGCGCAATGCCGGCATCGCCATGGCGGCAGGCCGGTACATCGCCTTCACCGACGACGACTGCGTGCCGGACCTGGGTTGGCTGGCGGCGCTCATGACCGGGTTCCCGCGGCGGCCGGGCGCGCTCGTGGGCGGCCGCACGTTCAATCTGCTCGCCGGCAGCCCGGCACCCGAGGCCAGCCAGTTGATCAGCGACGTCGTGCAGGACTTCTACAACGCCGACCCGGGGCACCCCCGCTTTTTCACGTCCAACAACCTCGCGGTCGAGGCCGGCGCGCTGCAGGCCGTGGGCGGGTTCGACGAGAGCCTCAGGACAGCCGAGGACCGCGACCTTTGCGACCGCTGGCTGGCGTCAGGGCGGCCGATCGCGTTCGCACCGGACGCGGTTGTCGGACACGCCCATCGCATGGACCTGGCGGGGTTCGTCCGCCAGCACATGAGTTATGGACGGGGCGCCTGCCAGTTCAGCCGCGCGCGCCGGGCGCGGAGGCCCGGCACGCCCACCGTGGAGTTGGCGTTCTATACCGGGTTGCTGCCAAGAGTCGCCCGGCTCATCCGGGGCCGTCGCAACCCGGCAGCCGTGGGCGCCCTGCTCGTGGTCTGGCAACTGGCCAACACGGCGGGGTTCCTTCAGGAGTGGGCGGCCGGACACGCCCCACGCCGACAGGGGATCTCATGACGGCCCGCGAGCGCGTGCTCGCGCTGGCGCGTTCGCCGATGGTGGCATGGCGCCTCGCGGCCCTCGGGCGGTACGACTTCACCTACGACGGGATGCCGTTCCGGATGCGGGGGATGTCCTCCGCCCGGCGCGCGAACCTCGCGCGGGCGGGGCTCAACCTCCTCTGCCGCCGGGCGGTTCCGTGGAGCATGCCGCTGCACATGCAGTTCGAACTGACCAATGTCTGCTCACTCCGCTGCCCGGTCTGTCCGACCGGGCTGGGTGAGTTGGCGCGCGCGCCGGCATTCATGGACCCGGCGTTGTTCGAACGCGTAATCGACGAGGTGGGGCCTCATCTGCTGACGGCCTCGCTCTGGTGCTGGGGCGAACCCCTGCTGCACCCGTCCCTGTCCCGGTTTCTCGCCGCCGCGGAACGCCACCCGATGGTGACGCTGCTGTCGACCAACGGCCAGCAGCTCGCCGAACCGCAGGTGATCGAGGCCATACTCGCCCATCCCCCGACGCACCTGATCGTCGCCCTCGACGGACTGACCGACCAGACCAACCAGCGCTTCCGGAAAGGCGCCAGGCTCGCCCCGATGCTCGAGGGCGTTGCGCGGCTTGCGAACGCCAAGCGCGCCACAGGCCAGACGCTCCCGCTCCTGCACCTCCGCTACATGGTCATGCAGCACAACGAAGCCGACGTCGCGCGCGTCGAGGCCTTCGCGCGGTCCGCGGGTTTCGATGGCGTCACCATCCGGACGCTGCTCATCGTCACGTCCGACATGGGCATCGCCAGGCATGCGGAGCTGGAACCGCGGCGCGGCGCGTATCGGGCGTACGAGCGCACCGAGGCCCGCACCGTGTCGAGGCCGGGCTTCCGATGCCTGCAGCCATCCTGGTTTCCGTCGGTCTTCGCGGACGGCACGGTCGTGGCGTGCGAACAGGACTTCAATGCCGAACGCCCGCTCGGAACCGTCGCCGGAACCACCGGCTTCCGCGACGTCTGGTATTCGGCCGGCGCCGCCCGCCAGCGCCTGGCCATCCGGGCGGACCACCGCCGGAGCATCTCTTTCTGCGCCCGTTGCCCGTTCGCCGCCCGCTGCACGACGGATACGAGCACCGGCTACGCAAATCTCAGCGGCGCGGCCGCGCGCCCGCTGGTCATCGGGGGCTAGCCATGGACCGTGGAGTTCAACCCGTCCGTCTCGGGATCATCGGGTGCGGCCGGGCGACGATGGTCCACCACGTGCCTGCCCTGCTCAGGCTGCCCGCGATCCGCGTCGTCGCGGTGGCGGACACGGACGAAGCCCGGCGCGACCGGGCCGCCAGGCATCTCGGCATCGCGGAGCGGCATTCGTCTGCCGAAGCCCTGCTCGCGCGCAGCGACCTCGACGCCGTCGCGGTGGCGACGCCAACCGGGAGCCACGCCGATCTGGGAGTGGACGTGCTGGCGTCCGGCCGGCACCTGTTCATCGAGAAACCTCTGGCCCTGGACGCGGACGCGTGCGGGCGACTCGAGGCCGCGCAGGCGGCCGCCGCCGGGTGCGCCCTCGTCGGGCACAACGCCCGCTGGCATCGGCTCATCGCCGAGGCGCGGACCATCATCCGCGAAGGGAAACTGGGACCGATCAAGGCCGTGCTCAGCGTCTACACGCACTGGCATCCGGACCCGTCCAGCCAGCCCTGGCACCGCCACCGCGCCGAGGGCGGCGGCGTGCTGTTCAACGACAGCGTCCATCACTTCGACCTCTGGCGGCACCTCCTGGGCACGGAGGTCGCCGAGGTGTACGCGCGCACGCGAGGCACGGGGACGTACGAGGACGACACGTCGGTGGTCGACGCGAGGCTGACCGACGGGGTGCTGGCGTCGCTGGTGCTCAGCTTCACGACCGCACCGGCCAGCACGATCGACGTGTTCGGCGAAGCGGGCCGGTTGAGCGTGTCGATGTACCGCTTCGACGGGCTCCGCGTCATGCCGCACTCGAGCTATGACGGAAGCCTCGGCTGGCGCGCCCGCACCGTGGCGCAGAGCCTCGCCAGCCTCCCGCGGATGGTGGCCACCGCGGCCCGCGGCGGAGAGTTCACCCGCACGTATGGCGCGATGTGGCGGCACTTCGCTGCGTGCGCCGCCGGCCGCGCGACGCCCGCCTGCGCGCTCGCCGACGGCCGGGCGGCTGTGGAGGTGGCCCGGGCCGCGATGGCATCCATCGGCGAGCGGCGCCCGATCGCGCTCAGGCCTGAGCGCGCCGGCTAGCCGGCGGCGTGAGGGGCCTGGGGCGCGAACGGCCAGCGGTGCGTCCACCGCGACCACGCGAAGAACGCGCCGACGCCGAGCGCCAGGGTGCCGAGCCCGAACGCAATCACTTCGGTGCCCGACGTGGCGAACAGGAAGATCCAGCCGAAGAGCGCCACGAGGTTCGGCACCGGGTAGAGCCAGACGCGGAAGGGCCTGGGCATGCCGGGCGAGTGCCGGCGCAGGAGCGTGAGCGCCACGATCTGGCCGATGAACTGCACGAGGATGCGCGTCGTGATGAGCGCGTCGATCACCATGCCGAGCGACAGCGTACTCGCGACAATGGCGACGATGCCGATGACGACCAGCGACACATGCGGGAAGTGCTTGGTGGGATGCAGGCGCGCAAACGCCTTGAAGAAGGTCCCGTCCACGGCGGCCGCGTAGGGAATCCTCGAATAGCCGAGCAGCAGCGCGAAGACCGAGCCGAAGGCCGTCCACAGCACCAGGGCGGTGAACAGCGTGGCCACCTTCGACCCGTAGACCCGCTCCATGAAGGTCGAGACAATGAAGTCCGACTCCGGGTGCGCGGCGGCGGGCACGAACTCGCGCCACGGCACGACGCCGAGGATCGACAGGTTGATGCCGATGTAGATCAGCGCGACGGCCACGACACTGATGAGAATCGAGCGCGGGATGACGCGGCCGGGGTTCCGGACCTCGTCGCCGATGTAGGCCACGCTGTAGTAGCCGAGGTAGTCGTAAATCCCGACGCGTGACGCGGCCCCGAGGCCGAACAGGAACCCGATCGAGAACGAAAACGCGCCCGGGGGAACGTCGAACGCCAGCGCCGGGTCGAAGTGCATGGCGCCGGTCACGATGACCGCCGCCGTCGTGAGCAGCGTGCCCACCCACAGGCTCACCGTGAGCCGGCCAATCGAGCCGATCTGGCGGTACAGGAGCGCGATGTTCAGGGCGCCGACCGCAATCGCCACCAGGACGGTGCCGCCCTGCGAGAGGCCGGGCCACACGTAGCGCAGGTAACGCGCGAAGCCGATGTAGCCGGACGCGATCTCCAGCGGCCCGCTCAGGATGAACTGCCAGATGAACAGGAAGGCCACCAGGCGGCCCCACCGCTCGCGGCCGAACCCTTCGCGCAGGTACCGGTACGATCCGCCCGAGCCGGGCATGGCCGCGCTCAACTCGCTCCAGACCAGGCCGTCGGCCATCACGATGACGAGGGCCACCAGCCAGCCGGCGAGCGCCTGCGGCCCGCCGAGCGCCGACATCAGGAGCGGGATCGTGATGAACGGGCCGATCCCGATCATGTTCGACATGTTCAGCGCCGTCGCCTGCAGCAGGCCGAAGCGCCGTTCGAGCGTCGGGGCTGTCGTCTGGTCCGTCATGGCTTCGCACTCGCGCCGTCGGGCGGCCGGAACGGGCGGCCGCTAGCGCGGCAGGAAGGGGAACAACCGCTTGATTTCGGCCGCGTCCGGCCTGCGGCCGTACTCGCAGATCTCGAACGCCTCGGCATGCTCCACCTTTGCGCCAACCTCCGCGCCGTAATACTTCACCAGCATCGCGCGCACGGCGTCGTTGACACGCCCGAAGCGCTGCTTCGCCGTCATCGCCCTCCGCGCCGCCGGGTCCTTTGGCACGCTGTCGAGCCGGCCGTTCAGCCACGGCAGCCATTCGTACATCTGCGACACGTGCGCGTCGATGGCGTCGATCTTCTTCGAGAACGTGTCGTCGATGGAGACCGCCACGTCGGGCGCGAACGGGTTCGGCTTCTGAAAGCCGTCTTCGAAGTACATGAACACGGGGTTCTGCCGCAGCGCCGGCGTGTCGGGCGCGATGTTGGGCACCGTCACCATGAAAGCGGCATCCTGCAGCAGGATGCCCGTGTAGCGGTGATCCGGATGGTAGTCGTGCGGCCGCGGCCCCAGCACGAGGTCCGCCTTCCACTGCCGGATGAGCCTGATGATCTGCTCGCGATTCTGGAGCGTCGGCATCAACTCGCCGTCATGGTTGTCGAGCGTGATGTAATCGACACCGAGCCGGCGGCCCGCTTCCTGCGCCTCGGCCCGGCGCCGCGCGGCGAGCGCGCCGCCGCCCTGGCTCTGGTGGCCGGCATCGCCGTTGGTCACCGACACGAAGCGCACGCGATGACCGGCGGCCGCCCACTTCGCGGCCGTGCCGCCCGCCCGGATGTCGCAGTCGTCGGGGTGCGCCCCGAAGGCAATGATGTTGAGCGGCGCCGCGGCAGCGGCCGACTGGGCGGCAGGCGCCGGCGCCGGCGCCGCCCCCAGGTTGACCCAGATGGCGCCGGCCAGCAGGAAGACGATGGCGGAGAATTCCGAGCGTCGTAGCACGATCATGGCTGAAGCCTCCCGTGGGGCGGATCTTACTCGGGGCCGGGGGCTGGGGGCTAGGGATTCGCCCGCCTTCGCCCTGGTCCGGCGGAGCAGCCCTCCTCCCAGGGCTACGGCGAGGCAATCCCGGCCGGCTATCTGGCCCGCCGGGATTGGGGCCGTCAGTGCCGCAGCCAGCGCGCTCGCTTCTTGCTTCTTGCTTCTGTCTTCTGTCATAGACTCTTCCCCATGCCCGGCGGCGCCGCACCCTTCGCCCACGTGACGACGCTCGACCTCCTCGTCCTCGCCGCGTACTTCGCGGCCACGATGGCCGTGGGATTCGCCGTGACGCGCAGAAGCCGGTCGGTTGACGGCTTCACCGCGGCCGGCCGCAATCTGCCGGGCTGGCTGACCGGGCTCTCGATCCTCGGCACCTACGTGAGCAGCATCACCTTCCTGGCGCTGCCGGCGAAGGCCTTTGCGTCGAACTGGAACCCCTTCGTCTTCAGCCTCGCGCTGCCGCTGGCCACGTGGGCCGCCGTGCGGTGGTTCCTGCCGTTCTACCGTCGGAGCGCGCAGGTCTCGGCGTACTGCCACCTCGAAGCCCGCTTCGGCCCGTGGGCCCGCGTCTATGCGAGCCTCTGCTACCTGCTGACACAGCTCGCACGCATGGGCACGGTGATGTATTTGATGGCACTCCCGATGAGCGTGCTCCTGGGCTGGGACATCCGGGCGGTGATCCTCGTCACGGGCGTATCGGTCACCATCTATGCCCTGGTCGGCGGCCTCGTGGCGGTGATCTATGCCGACGCGTTCCAGACGGTCGTCCTCGTCGCAGGGGCGGCGGTTTGCGCGGCGCTGATGATCGGCGGCCTGCCGGGCGGAGCCGGCCAGCTACTGCGTGTCGCCGGCGATCACGGCAAGTTCAGCCTCGGCGGCTTCGGGCCCGGCCTGGGCGAACCGACCGTCTGGGTGGTGCTGCTCTACGGGCTGACCATCAATCTGCAGAACTTCGGCATCGACCAGAACTTCGTCCAGCGGTACATCGCGTCGAAGTCCGACGCCGAAGCGCGAAAGAGCCTGTGGCTGGGCGGCCTCGGGTACGTGCCCCTCTCGGCCGGGTTCCTGTTCATCGGCACGGCGCTGTTCGCGTACTACGAGGCGCACCCCGTCGCACTGCCGGCGATGTACCGCGGCGCGGCGCAGGCCGACCTCGTCTTCCCGTGGTTCATCGTCTCGGCGCTGCCGCCCGGCGTCACCGGCCTGCTCGTTGCCGCCATCTTCGCCGCCGCGATGAGCACCGTCTCGACGAGTCTCAACTCGTCGGCCACGATCATCCTGGGCGATTATTACGTCCGCTACGTCAATCCGCGGGCAGGCGAGCGCCAGGCCATGCGGATGCTGCGCCGGACGACCGTCGTGTGGGGCGCGGCGGGCACGGCCGCGGCCGTGGCGATGACCGACGCGCGCGGCGCACTGGACACCTGGTGGACGCTCGCCGGGATCTTCGGCGGCGGCACGCTCGGTCTCTTCCTTCTCGGCTTCTTCTCGCGGCGCGCCGGCAACCGCGCGGCTCAGGCCGGCGTGGCGTCCGGCATTCTGCTGATTGTCTGGATGACCCTCTCCCCGCGCTGGTCGGCCTGGCCGGCCGACTGGCGCAGCCCGTTCCACGACTTCCTCATCATCGTCTTCGGCACCGCAGCCGTGCTGGTCGTCGGCCTCGCCGCCGGCTGGGCGCTGTCGACAGCTTCACGCAGGACTCACCAGCCATGACGACCAACCCGACCATCCGCCTCGCTCGGGCGCGAACCGGCGCCGCCCTGTTGTGCGCCTTCGCCCTGGCCGCGCCGGCTCGCGACACCGGCGCCCGGCATCCGGCCATCCAGGTGGCCGAGACGCTGAACGACAGCGCTCCGTACCCACAGTGCCATGCCTCGACAATCGCCGAGGCGGCGCCGGGCCGCCTCGTCGCCGCGTGGTTCGGCGGCACGCGCGAGAGCGCACCCGACGTCGGCATCTGGGTGACGCGGTTCGAGTCGGGGCGCTGGTCGGCACCGGTCGAAGTGGCGACCGGCGTGCAGCCCGATGGCACGCGGCACCCGTCATGGAACCCCGTGCTGTTCGCGCCGCCGGGCCAGAGGCTGCAACTGTTCTACAAGGTCGGGCCCTCGCCCCGCGCCTGGTGGGGCATGGTGAAGACGTCGGCGGATGGAGGCAGAACCTGGGGCGACGCCACGCGCCTGCCGTCGCCCGTGCTCGGCCCAATCAAGAACAAGCCTGTCATTCTCCCGGACGGGACGTGGCTCAGCCCATCGAGCACCGAAGACTCCCCGTCCGGCTGGCGCGCCCATGTCGAACGGTCGGAGGACGCCGGCCGTACCTGGACGTTCATCGGCCCGGTCGACAAGGGGCCGCTGAATCTCGAAGCCATTCAGGGAAGCGTCCTCTTCCATCGTGACGGCCTGCTGCAGATGGTGGGACGCACACGGAGCGGCGTGATCTCCACCACGTGGTCCCCGGACGGCGGCCGCACGTGGAGCGTGCTCGAGGCGCTCGGGCTCCCCAATCCCAACGCGGGCACCGACGCGGTCACGCTGCGCGACGGCCGCCACCTGATCGTCTACAACGACGCTGCACCGCTGCCCGGGTCACGGAGCGGCAGGCGGTACCCGCTGGTCGTCGCGCTGTCACCGGACGGGGTAACGTGGACCAAGGCTGCCGTCATCGAGGACGAGCCTCGACCCGACGGGTACGCTTACCCGGCTGTCATCCAGACATCTGACGGGCTCGTGCACATCACGTATACGTGGAACCGCCAGCGCATCAGGCACGTGGTTGTCGACCCGCGCCTGCTGTAGTCGTGGGGTCAGATCCGGATCTGACCCCACGAACGGCGGACCGGGCAGAACTCGGTCCGCCCGGAGGCAGACTTCCGGAAGGCTGCGGATCGCAGACCGTGCGGGAATGGGCCATTGCGAGGATTTCCTGATGCCGGGCTGACCGGCACCGAAATTGCGAAGGGTAGACGCAGAAGCGGCCTCGCCCCGCGCCGTTCGCCAGGCCCGTTGTTCCTCCTCGGGACCGGCCTGGCAGCCGGCGCAGCGACAGCCGCCACGTGCCAGATCCGACCTGCTCTCGTCGCGACCTCGCGCCGCGACACGAAACGCCCGCCCACCCGCATAGTGGTGGCCGGGCGTTTCGCACGAACCGGTTTCAGGACCTGCGTGGTGCGCGAGCACGGGTCCTGACACCGCCTCCCATCATTTCCGGCGGCGATCGAAGGCGTCAATCCACTCGCGTGCGAGGCGCCCGGCCTCGGTCAGTTGCGCGGCGGTCATGCGGCGGGCCAGGCGCTCGCGCGCGGCAGCGCAGGCAGCGCGGTCCTCCGGCGATGCCGCGCGCGACTCGGCAATCAGGACCCAGCGGAAGGCTTCCACGTCGCTGCGCTGCACGCCGAGCGCGCGCGCATAGAGGTCGGCGAGATCGACCTGCGACGGCGCGTGCCCCTGGTCGGCCGCGCGCCGGTACCAGGCGGCGGCCTGGGCGTAGTCCTGAGACACGCCGAGACCGCGTGCGTACGCATGGCCGAGATTGGCCTGTGCCCGGGCTTCGCCCTGGTCGGCGGCCCGGCGGTACCAGGCGACGGCCTGGGCGTGGTTCTGGGGCACGCCCCGGCCCGTCTCGTAGCACGCGCCCAGATTCAGCTGGGCGGTGACATCGTCCTGTTCGGCGGCCCGGCGATACCAGCGCGCGGCGTCGGCCAGGTTCTGCGCCACGCCGCGCCCGTGCTCCAGCATCACGCCGAGCATGAACTGCGCCTGCGCCTTGCCTTGGTCGGCCGCCTTGCGGAACAACGCGACGGCCTGCGCCTCATCAGGGTCGACGCCGCGGCCGCCTGCCAGGGCCAGGCCCAGCTTGATCTGCGCCTGGGCGTCGCCCTGGTCGGCGGCCCTCCGGTACCACGCCGCCGCCTCGGCTTCGTCCAGCGGCACGCCGTCGCCGGAGGCGTACAGCCCACCCAGCTTGGTCTGTGCCGTGGGCTCGCCCTGCTCCGCCGCCTTGCGGTACCACGAGGCGGCCTGGGCGAAGTCCTGCGCCACACCCAGCCCGGCGGCGTAGCACCAGCCGAGGTTGAGCTGGGCGAGTGCCTTGCCCTGCTCGGCGGCCTTCCGGTACCACGCGGCGGCCTGCACATAGTCGCGCGCCACGCCCTGGCCAACGGCGTAGGCGAGCCCGAGGCTGAGCTGGGCGGCGGCATCGCCCCCGTCGGCGCGCACGCGAAGTTCAGCCAGCCTGTCGGCCCGAGAGGGATCCTGCGCAGCAGGGGGCGCCTGCGCCAAGCCGGCGGACGGCCCGGGCGCGGCCATGAAGGCCGCCAGGCCGGTCGCCAGCGACAACAGCAGCGTTCGAGACATCCGCATCAGGGGTTCCGGCCTCTCATGGCAGGCCGATTAGAGTCTACCTCGCCGCGGGATCTGCTGTCGCCGCAGGAGCAGCCGATACACCGGTCGACAAGTGGCGCGGCGGGCGCAGGGGTGCTCGACACAAAGCTGGCGGCACTACCGGCCAGACACACCCGTTAGGGGAACCGAGAGTACACCGGCCCGCCCCGCCACGCTGCAACTGCCTCAATCCAGACCGCTTCCCCAGCCGGATCCCCCCCGACAAGGCCGCCATCCTCCCGCCGGGAAGCCCCTGAACACCCGCGTTGAACATTACCGGAACGCTCGGGTTTAACGCCTTGAATCCATGTTACCATCAGCCGTTCTGGCCCCCGGGCCGACCGAACACCGCGCCCCCAGGTTCCATTGGCCCTCACTGGCACCCCTCCTCCCGACACGGAGCGCGTCATGATCATCGCGCGGAAGATCCTCGAACTCGCCCACATGCGCGAGCAGGCCCACCGGGCCGGCGGCGAGGCGCGCATCAAGAAGCAACACGACCAGGGAAAGTACACCGCCCGCGAGCGCCTCGAGCGGCTGCTCGACGAAGGGAGCTTCGAGGAATTCGACACCTTCGTGACGCACCGCTGCACGGACTTCGGGATGGAGAAGGACCAGCCGTTCGGCGACGGGGTCGTGACGGGGCACGGCACGGTCAACGGGCGGCTGGTCTTCGTCTTCAGCCAGGACTTCACGATCTACGGGGGGAGCCTGTCGAAGGCGTACGCGGAGAAGATCTGCAAGATCATGGACCTCGCGGCGAAGGTAGGCGCGCCGGTCATCGGCCTCAACGATTCGGGAGGCGCGCGAATCCAGGAAGGCGTCGACGCGCTGGCCGGCTATTCCGACATCTTCCTGAAGAACGTGCTGTACTCCGGCGTGGTGCCGCAGATCAGCCTCATTCTCGGGCCGTGCGCGGGCGGCGCGGTGTACAGTCCGGCCATCACCGACTTCGTGGGCATGACGCGCGGCACGAGCTACATGTTCCTGACGGGCCCCAAGGTCGTGAAGCAGGTCACGCGCGAATCGGTGACGACCGAGCAACTCGGCGGGGCCGACGTCCACGCGACGCGAAGCGGGGTGGCGCATTTCGTCAGCGCCGACGAGGACGAGGCCCTGGCGCTGGTCCGCCGGCTGCTCGGCTTCCTTCCGCAGAACTACCAGGAGCGCCCGCCGAGAATCGCCTGCCAGGATCCCGTTGACCGGGACAACCCGGAGTTGAACGCCGTGCTGCCGGAGAGTCCGAACCAGCCGTACGACGTCAAGGACGTCGTGCACTCCATCGTCGACGATGGCGACTTCCTGGAGGTGCACGAGGCCTACGCGCCGAACCTCGTCGTGGGGTTCGCGCGGTTCAACGGCCAGCCGGCCGGGGTCGTGGCCAACCAGCCGAAAGTGCTCGCCGGCGTGCTCGACAACGCGGCGTCGATCAAGGGCGCCCGGTTCGTGCGGTTCTGCGACGCGTTCAACATCCCCCTGGTGACGCTCGAGGACGTGCCGGGGTTCATGCCGGGCACCACACAGGAGTACGGCGGCATCATCCGCAACGGAGCCAAGCTGCTCTTCGCCTTCGCGGAGGCCACGGTGCCGAAGGTGACGGTCATCCTGCGGAAGGCTTACGGAGGGGCCTACTGCGTCATGAGCTCCAAACACCTGCGCGGCGACGTGAACTATGCCTGGCCGACGGCTGAAATCGCGGTCATGGGCCCGGACGGCGCCGTCGAGATCATCTACAAGAAGGAGCTCGACGCGGCGGAGGACACCGCGGCGAAGGCGGCCGAGTTGAAGGAACGCTACGCCAGCCGCTTCGCCACGCCGTTTGCCGCGGCGCAGAAAGGCTACATCGACGACATCATCAAGCCGGCGGGCACGCGATTCCGGATCATCAAAGCCCTCGAGATGCTCGCCGGCAAGCGCGACAGCAACCCGGCGAAGCGCCACACCAACATCCCCCTGTGAGGCCCGGCCATGTCGCAGAGTGAAGCCTGGATGGTCACCGCGCTCGGCATGACGGTCGTCTTCGTCGGTCTCCTGCTGTGCGTCGCGTTCATCAAGCTGTTCGGCCGCCTCTCGACGCGCGTCACGTGGGGCGAAGGCGGGCACGGCCACGCCTCGCCCGACGCCGCGGCCGTGCCCGCGGCCGCCCCCGCCGTTGAATCTTCGGAGCCTGTTCCGGCCGACATCCTTGCCGTCATCGCGACGGCCATTCAGGTGGAACGGAAGCTCTACGTGAGCCGGCCCGACACCCGTCAGGCGGGGCGGCGGCCGGCGCCGCAGTCCTGATCGCGAGCGAGAGAGGCTCTATGAACCAGCACGTGCTGCGCATTGCCGGCCGCGAGTACAAGGCCGAGGTTCGGGACCTGACCCCGGAGCGGGCCCTCGTGGTCGTCGACGGCAAGGAGTACGCCGTCGATCTGGTGAGGCTCGGGCGGCGAAGAGTGACGGTCGACCCCGTGAAGGCGATCGCCGCAAGCGCCGTGCCCGCCGCCTTGCCCGCCGCGCCGCGGCCGGCCCCGTCGGCTCGCGGCGAAGGCGGCGTCGTCGCGCCCATGCCCGGTCTCGTGCTCGCCATCAAGGTGAAGGAGGGCGAGACGGTCCAGGCGGGCCAGACCCTGCTCGTCATGGAGGCCATGAAGATGGAGAACGCCATCTCGGCGTCCTATAACGGCACGGTCTCGCGCATTTACGTGAGCGAGGGCGACAGCATCGGCGAGGGTGACTTGCTGGTGGACGTGGCGCGTCCGAAGATGACGGCGCTTTGAGGAGGCCGACGTGAGACGTCTCGCCTGCACACTGCTCGTCCTCCTCCTGCTGCCCGGCCTCGCCCCCCTGGCCTCCGCGGCCGGGCGCCCGACGTTTGGCGTGGTCTTCGACGGCTCGGCCGAGTACCTGCGCATCGCCAAGGGCACCGATCACGGGCTGAAGAACGACTACGGCGGCCCAGGGGCCACGACCGGACGGCTGCTCGACGCGCAGGACCGCGAAGTCGCGACGTTCGTCACGGCCTACGCCGACGACTTCGAGGCCATTATCCGCGTGACCGGGTACGCCGACGGCCGGACCAGCGCCGACATCGACCACGCTGCCGTTCCCGCCCTGGGCCTCGACTACATCACGCTCACGCGCGAGGATTCCAGAGCGTACTTCCGGATAGACAAAGGGCGGGGCCAGGTCGATCCCCACGTGCTGAAGCGCGCGGCGAAGGGCATGCTGTACGACGCGCAGGGACGTGTCGCCGGGATCTACCGCGTCGTCGCCGTCGGCGCGACGGAGAGCCTCGGGTTCGTGACGCAGTTCGCGCGCGGCTCCTACGCCCACGACGTCCGCACGGGAGACATCACCGGCTACGTCGACCAGATTGTCCAGAGCAGCGGGGTCGCGAACGTCACCTGGGGGAACCTGGTGATGATCCTGATCGGCCTCGTGTTCATCTGGCTGGCCATCGTCAAGGACTACGAACCGCTGCTGCTCGTGCCGATCGGGTTCGGCATCCTGATCGGGAACATCCCGCTCCCGCTGTCGATCTTCAACAGCGTGTCGGTGTACATGATCGACCCGGTGTCGCACGAGTACGTGTTCAACACCGGCAGCAACAGCGTCATGGGGATGATTTACTTCGGCGTCCGCTCCGGCATCTTCCCGCCGCTCATCTTCCTGGGCATCGGCGCGCTGACCGACTTCTCCGCCCTGCTCTCGAACCCGAAGAGCCTGCTGCTGGGCGCCGCGGCCCAGATCGGCATCTTCGTCACGTTCCTGGGCGCCCTGGCGCTCGGCTTTTCGCCGCAGAGCGCCGCGGCCATCGGCATCATCGGCGGCGCCGACGGGCCGACCGCCATCTTCACCTCGAGCCGCCTCGCCCCGGCCCTGATCGGGCCGATTGCCATCGCGGCGTACAGCTACATGGCGATGGTGCCGATCATCCAGCCGCCCATCATGAAACTGCTGACCTCGCGCGAGGAGCGCCTGATCCGGATGAAGCCGGGCCGGAAGGTGTCGCGATTCGAGCGGGTGGCGTTCCCCATCGGGGGCATGCTCGTCACGACGATTGTCGCGCCCGGCGGCCTGCCGCTGCTCGGCCCGCTGTTCTTCGGCAACCTGCTCAAGGAGTCGGGGGTGACGGGCCGCCTGGCCAAGACCGCCTCCAGCGCCATGCTCGACACCTGCACGATCCTGCTGGGACTGGCGGTCGGCGCGTCCACCTCGGCGCAGGCCTTCCTGAACACGCGGTCGGTGATGATCTTCGTCCTCGGCTGCGTCGCGTTCGGCGCGGCGACGGCGGGCGGAGTGATCTTCGCCAAGATCATGAACGTCGTCAGCAAGGACAAGGTGAACCCGCTCATCGGCGCCGCCGGCGTCTCGGCCGTGCCCGACTCGGCCCGCGTCGTCCACACGGTCGGCCAGGCCGAGGACCCGGGCAACTTCCTGCTGCAGCACGCGATGGGCCCGAACGTGGCCGGCGTCATCGGCTCCGCCATCGCGGCGGGCGTCTTCCTCGGGTTGTTCTAGGAGTACTGGGAGCACACCATGTCGCAGCTCATCTCCGTCGTGCCGAATGTTTGCGAAGGCCGTGACGAGGCATTCATCGAGTCCCTGCGCGAGCAGCTCTGGGGGATTCCCGGCCTCGTCGTGCTGGACATCTCGATGGATCAGGTGCGCAACCGGACGGTCTTCTCTTTCACCGGCCGGAAGGACGCCATCTTCGAAGGCGGCTACCTGCTCTACCAGGCAGCGATCGAGCACATCGACATGCGCCAGCACCAGGGCGAGTACCCGCGCATCGGGGCGGTGGACGTCTTCCCGTTCGTCGCACTCCGGCACGCGCCCCTCGAGACCGCCATCGCCTGGTCGGTGGAGTTCGCCGAGACCGTGGCAACGCGCTTCCAGCTGCCGGTCTACCTGTTCGCCGAATCGGCCCGCAATCCGCTCAGGCGCGACATCGAAAACATCCGCGAGGGCGAGTACGAAGGGTTCGCCGCGAAGATCACCGACCCGGTGTGGAAGCCCGACTTCGGGCCGGACGTCTTCCCGCCCGAAAAGGGCGCCACGATCATCGGCGCGCGCATGCCGATCGTGAACTTCAAGGCGTACCTGAACACGCCCGACGAGGGCGCGGCGGAGTGGGTGGCGTCGGTCCTCTCGAACCCGGCGACGGGCATGCCGGGCGTGCACTTCTACCCTGCCCTCGATCGCAACCGGAACGTGGCGCTGCTCAACATCACCGTGGGCAACTACGCGGAAACCCCGCTGTACCGGATCCTCGAGGGCGTGAAGACCGAACTCAGCCGCTTCGGCGCGGGCGTCAGCCGCGTCGAAATGGTGGGGCTCGTCCCGCAGACCGCGCTGCTGGACTCCGCGCTGCACTACCTGCAGGTGATGGGGTTCACCCTCGAGGACACCGTCGAGCACCGGCTCGACAGCATCCTCGGCGAGGGGGCGTAGGGGCGTAGCCCCGCGGCGGGCAGCCTGTACGGCCGCCGGGTGGCACGCCGGCGGACGGCTTCTACTGTCCCGGGTCGATGATGATCACGGGATCGGAGTCTCCATGGGCCTTCACCGTAATTCCTGGCCCGACGATTAATTCCACCGTATAGCGATAGGCGCTCTCAAGCAGGTCCTTGAGATTCCATTCGCCGTAGCTCTGACTGCCGACCCTGAGTGGAACCTCCTGGCCGTCTTGTAGCGTCAGCTCCTTTTCGGGCATCACGACGGCCTCGAACCTCGTCAGGTTCGAGATACGGAACTCATTCTTGTTCTTCGGGATTGCCGGGGACGGGCGCACCAGAAACCGGCCCTCGACTTCGACGATGTAGGCATCGCTCCGAACAGACTTGCCGCTCAGGCTCTGTACCATGGCGATATTCCTTCCCACCTGGAGTTACCGTGCATTCGCCGGCGCGGCCGGCAGTGACGCAATCATCGTCTTGTAGCGCGGATCGGCCCTGAGGTTCGCGAAGCTGGGTGAGGTCTCGAGGAGCGTCCGCGGGTAGCCGGCTCGCAGGGCCGCTCCGAGCCAGCGCAGTGCGGACGCGCGGTCGCCGAGGGTCTCGTAGACGTCCGCGGCCGTGTACTGCACCTCGCTGTCCTCTGGCGAGAGCTTGAGCGCCTCCGCGGTGAGCGCCAGTGCGCGCGGCTTGTCGCCGAGCATGGCGGCGCAGTCGGCGATGTCGATAATCACTCGCCCGTCGTTCGGGTCAATCGCGAGTTCCTCCTCCGCGAGCGCCATGGCTTTCCGGTAGGCTTCGAGGGAGCGGAACTTCCGCCCAGGCGCCCACTGATACGCGGCGCCGAGGTGGCGCCAGAAGCGGTAGTCCCGTTCGCTGAGGCCGATGGCGCGTTCGTAGGCCGCGGCCGCCCCCGGGTAGTCGCCCCCCCGGTACAGGAGGGTCCCGAGGTTCGAGGCGGCCGAGGCCGTCGGAGCGACGTCGAGCGACTGCCTGAACAGCGCTTCCGCGTCCGCGACGCGGCCCTGCGCGAAGGCGAGGCCGCCGAGGCTGGACAGTACCCGCGCGTTGTCGGGCACGCGGGAGCTCGCCTGGCGGTAGGCGCGCTCCGCGTCGGCGTAGCGGTTCTGCCGGTAGAGGAAGGCGCCGTAGTAGTAGTAGATCGACCACCAGTCCGGGCGGAGCTCGATCGCCTTGCGGAACTGGGCTTCGGCGTCGTCGATGCGCCCGAGCCGGGTGTACGCCGCCGCCAGGTCCCGGTGCACCTCCGGGCTGCGCGGCCGGTGCGCCAGCGCCCTGGCGAAGTCCCGCAGGGCCTCCTCGGCCCGCCCCGCCTCGGTGTGGATGTTCCCGAGCGTCTGCCACGCCTGGCCGACGAGTTCGTCGAGCGACAGCGCCCGCCGGCAGTGGGCCTCGGCAAGCCTGAAGTGCTCGCTGTTCCGCGTCAGCCGGTACAGGCGCAGATACGCCTCGCCCAGGCTCGCGTGAGCGTAGGCATAGGAGGGATCGATTTCGATCGCCCGGCTGAACAGCTCGATCGCCTGTTCGAGGCTGGTCTGCTGGTCGTGGCGTTCCAGCCGCGACTGGCCGCTCTGGTACGGCGTCGCCCGCAGCCCCTGGGCATACAACGACGCCGCCTCCGCCGAGTCCGTGCCGCCGGCCCGAAGCGCGGCCTGCGCGTCGGCGCTCACCAGCACGTCGAGCAACTCCACGATCTTGTCGAGCACCTGATCGAGCAGGTTCGCCTGGCCGGCGACGACGCTGCCGGGACGCGCGTAGAGTTGCCGGTGGGCCGCCGTGTCGATCAGGCTCACGACGTAGTCGATCCGGTCGCCGGTCCGCTCAGCGGTCACCGCAACCGCCAGCGTCGCGGCGAATCGCGCACGGACCGCGTCGGCGGTCAGCGGTGCGGCCTGCCTGATCTCCATGGCCGGAACGACGGCAATGCCGCCCTTCTGCTGGAAGCGGTCGAGTTCACCCAGCTTGCCGACCAGGAACTCGAGCATGCCCTCGCAGGCCTGCTTCTCGTCGGGACTGCCCCCGCGGCAGTCGATGGGCAGCACCGCCACCCGCTTCTCGTCCGGAAGCCGGTACCACCCCAGCGCGGACCTGGCGGCGTCGTTGACCGGCGGCACCGCCAGCAGGCCGAACAGCGCCAGCAGCACCGTGGCTCCCACCAGCCCCCGCCGCCGTACCCGCGGGCTGGCGACCCACCGCCTGACGCTGCTGGTTTTCATCCCCGACGCCGCCTCGCCGAAGTGGTCCCGCAGGTCGCGCAGGTCGTGCGCCAGGTCGGCCGTCGATGCGTACCGGTTCTCGGGCCGTTTCGCGAGGCAGCGCTCCACGATCCACCGCGCGGCCGAGGGAAACGCCGGGTTCAGCTCCTGCAGCGGCGTGGGCTCGCTCTCGAGAATGGCCGACAGCGTCTGGATGGACGTGGCGCGCGCGAACGCCCGCTGCCCGGTGGCCATCTCGTACACGATGGCCCCCAGGGAGAACTGATCCGACTGCGCCACAGCCGGCCGCCCGGCCGCCTGCTCGGGCGACATGTAGCCGACGGTACCGAGGATGACCCCGAGCGCGGTGGCCGGACCGGCGCGCGTGGCGTCATCATCCGAGTCCCGCTGCGGCGCGGGCTGGACGTCCCGATCCACGCGCAGTTTCGCGAGCCCGAAGTCGAGGATCTTCGCGAACCCGTCGCGGGTCACCATGACGTTCTCGGGCTTGAGATCGCGGTGGACGATGCCCGCGGTATGGGCTTTGGCGAGGCCTTCGGCCATCTGCGCGGCCAGGTCGATCGCCCGCTTCGGCGCGAGGCGCGCCCGGCCGATCTCGTCGTGCAGCGTGAGGCCGTCGACCAGTTCCATCACGATGTACGGCTGGCCGAGCGCCTGGCCGATCTCGTGAATGGTGACGATGTTGGGGTGGTTCAGCGCGGACGCCGCGCGGGCCTCCTGCGCGAACCGGGACAGCCGGTCCCCGTCGGCGGCGTACTGGGCGGGGAGGAACTTGATGGCGACATCGCGCTGGAGGTCGAGGTCGCGGGCGCGAAAGACCTCGCCCATCCCCCCGGCGCCGATGCGGGAAAGGAGTTCGTAGTGCCCGAAACGCGCCCCCACAACGGCAGGCATCGACGGGACCCTCCAGGTTCCGGTGCGATGCGCCCAGCCTACGCCCGGCCCGGAGCCCGGTCAAGAACGGAAGTGCCCTGTATCCTTCGTGATACGCTTGAGCCGCCCGCATGATTGCCTTCAGCTCCGTCTCCAAGCAGTACGGCCGCCAACTGCTCTTCGTCGAGGCGTCGTTCCAGCTGAACCCCGGCGACAAGGTCGGCCTCGTTGGTCCCAACGGGTCGGGCAAGACCACGCTCTTCCGGATGGTCACAGGCGAGGAGGCCCCCGACGAGGGCGAGATCAGCGTGCCGAAGAAGCTCACCATCGGCTACTTCCGCCAGGACGTCGAGGAAATGGCCGGGCGCTCGGTCATCGACGAGGCGATTGCCGGCAGCGGGCGCGTGGGCGCGCTGCACCACGAACTGGAGGCCCTGCAGCACGCGATGGCCGACCCGGCACGCGCGGGCGACATGGATCGCATCCTCGCCCGCTTCGGCGAAGTGCAGGAGGAGTACGAGCATCTCGGCGGCTACGCGCTCGAGGCGCAGGCCCGCGAGGTCCTGCACGGCCTGGGGTTCGACGACGCGCGCATCGACGGCGACGTGGGCGCGCTCTCCGGCGGCTGGAAGATGCGCGTGGCCATGGCGCGCGTGCTGCTGGGCACACCCGACGTCCTGCTCATGGACGAGCCGACGAACCACCTCGACATCGAGTCGATCATCTGGCTCGAGCAATTCCTCAGGGCCCGGTCCGGCGCGCTGCTCATGACCTCCCACGATCGCGAGTTCATGAACCGCGTGGTCTCGAAGATCGCCGAGATCGACGACGGCGAGATCACCGTGTACAGCGGAAACTACGACTTCTACGAGCGGGAACGTGCCATCCGCGAGGCCAACCGCGAGGCCGCCTATGCGCGGCAGCAGGCCATGCTGGCCAAGGAGCGGCGCTTCATCGAGCGGTTCTCCGCGCACGCGGCCAAGGCCGCGCAGGTGCAGAGCCGTGTGAAGGCCCTCGACAAGATCGAGAAGCTCGAACTCCCGAAGCGGCGCCGCGTGGTCGCGTTCGATTTCCGTCAGCCGGCGCGCTCGGGCGAGCAGGTCGCCGCGCTCGAACGCGTGTCGAAGGCGTACGGCAGCCACCTCGTGTACGACAACCTGTCGATGACGATCCGGCGCGGCGAGCGCTGGTGCGTGATGGGCCGCAACGGCGCTGGCAAGACCACGCTGCTCCGGATGGTGGCCGGCGTCCTCGCACCGGACGCGGGAGAGATCCGCCTCGGCGCCAGCCTCAAGATGGGTTACTTCGCGCAGCAGGCGCTGGACCTGCTGGCCCCGGACCTGACCGTCGCCGAACAGCTCGAGCGGGACTTCCCCCGGGAGTCCATCGGCACCTTGCGCAACCTCGCCGGCGCGTTCCAGTTCTCGGGCGACGACATCGAGAAGAAGATCCGATCGCTCTCGGGCGGCGAGAAGACGCGGCTGGCCATGGCCCGGATGCTGCTTGACCCGCCGAACTTCCTGGTGCTCGACGAGCCGACGAACCACCTGGACCTGGCGACGAAGGAGATGCTCATCGAGGCGCTCGGCGGCTTCGAGGGCACGATGCTCTTCGTCTCGCACGACCGCACGTTCCTGCGCGGCCTCAGCAACCGCGTGCTCGAGCTGGGCGGCGAGAGCGGGCACGACGCGCACCCGCACCTGTACCCGGGGTCCTACGCGGAATACGTGCAGCGCACCGGGCACGAGGCGCCCGGCGTGCACGCGTAGCCCTTCGATGCACAAAGACGGCGGCGTCGTTGCGAGCCGAAGCACTTAGCCCGCGACGGAAATGAATGTCACCGGGTTGCCGCGCGCCGCGAGAAAGCGCTCGAAGTCGGCGAACGACAAGACGACGGTCGCGGTGTTGACGTTGGGATGGAACCCTACCCGCGCGGCGGAGCGAAGCGTGGCATCGAGCAGGACGCGCACGCCTCCCGCCTTGTCGTTGATCAGCCCGAACGGCGAAACGGCCCCGGGCGTCAGGCCCAGGTGGGCGGCGAGCCGCTCGGCAGACGCGAAACTGAGCCGGCCCTCCCCGATGCGAGCCGCAAGCGCCCCGATGTCGATCGCGGTCGTATGAGCCGCCACCAGCAGGAAGTGGCGATCCCCCTTCTTGTTCCGGAGAAAGAGGTTCTTGCAGTGCACCGCGTCGATGCCGGACCAGTGCTCGAGGGCCTCATCGACGGTGAACACCGGCGGATGTTCGTGCCGTTCGAAGGGAATGCCGAGCGCCTCGAGGCTTGCGCAGACCGCGGCTTCTTCAGGTGACATGGCTTCTCCCTCACTTCGCGGCCCGGGGACTGTCGGTGGCCGCTACCCGTAATACCCACGACTTGCACGACTTCCGGGGTTCGGGTATAGAATAAGTCGACTCTAGTCGAATGGGTGTGGCTCGGCCAGCAGGCCGCCGTGCCGGTGGCCCAACCCGCCCCCCTTTGGAGAGTGCTCTGATGAGATCCCGATTCGCCCTTCCCCGCATCGTCGCCGTGCTTGCGCTCATCGTGGCGCTCGCGGGCGCCATGGACCTCCTGGCGGCCTCGACAGCCGAGGCCCAGGACAATTACAAGTCGATCACCCGCCTCGGCGGCGGCAACCGCTTCGATCCGCCGCTGAAGGACAGGGCGGCGGTCCAGAAGTGGGTGGCGAAGAAGCGGACGCAGACGGCGCTAGCCGACGTCCTCGGCAAGGCCGGGCTGTCGTCGTTGAACGCCACGGTGATCGACATTCTCACCAAGGCGTCGCCGGACCAGTTGAAGGAAACCCAGGTCGAGCCTGGCACGACGATGGTCTGGATGGCCTTCCGCCGCGGCGGCGGACGGCCGGACATCGTCCGCAACGTGAAGTGGGCCGGCAAGAAGCCCTTCTCCGGTTTCACGTTCGTGATTGACGACATGAACCAGACCTACACGTTCGTCCTGCCGCATCCGTGCTCGAACCTCGCGCTGATGTCGAGCGAGCCGAGCCGCGAGAAGGCGCGCCTGGACGCGGAGAAGGCCGCTGCCGACAAGGCCGCCGCCGACAAGGCCGCCGCCGAGAAGGCCGCCGCCGAGCGCGCGCGGCTCGAGGCCGAGCGCCGCGAGCGCGAGCGCGCCGAGGCCGAGCGCCTGGCGCGTGAGAAGGCTGCTGCCGAGAAGGCCGCCGCCGAGCGCGCCGCCGCCGAGAAGGCCGCCGCGGACAAGGCCGAGGCCGAGCGCCTGGCCGCCTACAATGACGCCAAGGTCGACTGGTTCGTGTCGGGCCTCTTCGGCAAGGAGCGCCGCACGCGCGAGGTGGAGGCGGCGGCGGCGGCTGCTGCGGCTGCGGGCGGGGCTGCGCTCGTCAACGAGAGCCTGTGCTCGCCGCTGCTCGGCGTGAAGTTCGGCCCCGAGCTGAGGGTCACGGACAACTTCAAGATCAATCCGGCCTTGGGCCTCGCGGTCAACTTCGAGGACAGCGGCTACACGAGCCTGTTCGCCGAGGCCGAGTTCAACTACTACTCGACGAACCTCAAGAACTACATCGGCGCGAGCGTCGGGGTCTGGGACTTCACCCACAGCGACTGGGTGACGCCGTCCATCGGCGTCCAGGTCGGCTCGCAGGTCTGGGGCAACGCCAAGGAAGACAAGCTCTACCTCGTCGCCGAGGGCCGGATGTTCACCCGCATGTTCGGCGAGGGCCTGTCGAACAACTACCAGTTCTGGGGCGGCCTCCGCTACGTCATCCGCTAAGGGCGGCTGACCGCAACGCCTGAAACGGAAAGGCGGCGCGCCGGCTCGGTCCGGCGCGCCGCCTTTCGTGTTTCTGCCTAATGGTAGTCGGCGACGTAGCGCTCGGCGAGCGCCTCGATCGTCAGCGGCGCCGAACCTTCGGCCTTGTTGTTCACGAGCAGGTATGATTCGCGGCCCGCGACCGACGCGCGATGAACGATGTCGACAACGTCCCGGCGCATCGCGTCGTCGGGCTCGACCAGCCTGTCGAACGGCGCGAATACCTGCTTCTGGTTCTCGTACCACGTCCCCGGCCGCAGCAGCAGCCGCACCATCACGAAGGGCTGCTCTTCCGGCGGCATCGTCCTGGCCTGCGCCCCCGGCATCGGCATCGCCGACCAGTAGTTGAAGACGTGCGCCGCGCCGTGCCTGGCGAGCACGTCGCGGTACGGTCCGCACAGCGCCCACTTGTCGCGGATCTCCACCGCGTAGCGGTACTCGCGCGGCAGCTGCCCGAGGAACGCGTCCAGCCGCTCGATGAACACGGCGGCGCTGGTCGCCTTCCGATCGGCAGGCGGCGAGAACTGCAGGATGAACGGTCCGGTATGCCGCGCGAAGGAGCGGGCGAACGGCTCGACGAGATCCTGCATGAACCGCGGCGCCGACAGGTAGTCGGGGTTCGCGTGGTGCCGATTGAGGCCGGGAATGCTCTCCGAGGTGACGGCCGACGGCGCCTTGGCGCAGCACGGGAACTGGTCGCCCAGCTGATCCGCATAGCGACGCAGGTCGTCGTCCGGGATCGGCGCGTAGAAGCTGCGGTCGATCCCGACGGTTTGGAGCAGCGGGTGCTGCGCGTACTCCCGGAGACCTTCGCGCGCCAGCATCGATGTGGCGCGCTTGCGCGAGTACACGATGCCCAGCCAGCCCGGGAAGCTCCACGAACTGGTGCCCATCCGGATCCCGGGCGGCAGGCTGGCCGCGAGCACGCGGTACCGCTCGTAGCGCTGCTCAAGGGCCGAACCCGGCGCGGGCCACCCCGCGGCGCGCCGCGGGCGCTTCGGGACCGCCCCGTCGCCCTCGAAGAGGAACATCTGGTCCGGCATGGCCTGATTGTGGCAGAGAGGCGTGCGGCGCCGCAAACGGCCGCCCCGAAGGTGCCGGGCGAAGGCCGGCCATGGTACGCTACGCCGTCGCCGCCCGGGCGGAGACCGGGCTCGGCTTCCTGGGCCTCGGAGACCCGGCCTGCTATTTCTGAAAGCGGACATCGACACAGGAACGCCATGAACGCTGACGCGAGCGCCTCCCACATCGCCGAGCTCCGGCAGGCCGTGATCGACGGGCAGGCCGCCGCCGCGGCCGACGCGACCCGGCGGGCCCTCGCCGCAGGCCTGGCGCCCCGCACGCTGGTCGACGAGGCGCTCATCCCGGCGATGGACGAAGCCGGCCGCCTCTTCGAGTGCGGCGAATTCTTCGTGCCCGAACTGCTCGTCGCCGCGCGCGCCCTCAAGGCGTCGCAGGCGCTCCTCACTCCGCTCCTGGCAGGATCCGGGGCCGCCTCGGCGGGACGGATCGCCATCGGCACCGTGAAGGGCGACATGCACGACATCGGGAAGAACCTCGTCGTGGCGCTCCTTCAGGGCGGAGGGTTCGAGGTGATCGATCTCGGCGCCGACGTGCCGCCCGAGCGGTTCGTGGCCGCCATCACCGACGACGGTGCCGACATCGTCGGGCTGTCGGCGCTGCTGACCACCACCATGCTGCAGATGAAGTCGACCGTGCAGGCGCTCGAGCAGGCGGGCGTGCGCGGCGCCGTGAAAGTGATCGTGGGCGGCGCCCCAGTGACGCAGCGCTTCGCCGACGAAATCGGCGCGGACGGCTTCGCCGACAACGCCGCAGCCGCCGTGGTGCTGGCCCGGCGCCTGATGAGCCGGCCCGCATGACGAGTCGCGAACGCGTCCTGACCGCCATGCGACGGCGCCAGCCCGACCGGCCTCCCTTCGACCTGTCGTTCGGATTCTCGACCGCGCAGCTCGAGACGTTCCGGGCGCGGACGGGGGCCGACGACCCCTGCGACTATTTCGGCGCCGACACGCGCATGGTGTGGCCAGGCCCGACGCGACTGACGACCGATTTCTCGGGCTACCTCGGGCCGCTGCCGCCGGGCACGGTCGTCGACGAATGGGGGCTGGCGCACGTGCCGACGTCGAGCGCGGACGGCGATCACGCCCACCTCGAAGGATTCCGCCACCCGATGCTGCGCCTCGAGTCGGCCGAGGAGGCCGGCGAGTACCCCCTGCCCGACATCGACGCCAGCTACCGCTACGAGCCCGTGCGGGAGGAGATCGAGCGCATCCATCGCCGGCATCTCGCGGCCATGGCCATGCTCGAGTGCACGGTGTTCGAGCGCGCCTGGTATCTGCGGAGCATGGAACGCCTGCTCCTCGACTTCAGCGACGGGAGCGCGTTTGCCACAACCCTGCTCGACCGCATCACGGAACGGCGCATCGCCCAGGCGCAGCACTATGCCCGGTGCGGAGCCGACGTGATTGCTTACGGTGACGACGTGGGCACGCAGCGGGGCATGCTGATGAGCGTGCGGATGTGGCGCACCTGGCTGCGGCCCAGGCTCGCGCGCACGATCGCGGCGGCCCGCGAGATCCGGCCGGACATCCTCGTCTTCTACCACAGCGACGGCGACGTCTCGGCCATCATCCCGGACCTCATCGACATCGGCGTCGACATCCTCAACCCAATCCAGCCCGAGTGCATGGACCCCGCGGCGCTCAAGCGCGCCTACGGAAATCGGCTGTCGTTCTGGGGCACGATCGGCACACAGTCGACCCTGCCCTTCGGAAGCCCCGACGACGTGCGGCGCGAGGTCCGCGTGCGCATCGAGACGGTCGGCGCGGGCGGCGGCCTCTTTCTCGCGCCGACCCACGTCATCGAGCCGGAAGTGCCCTTCGAGAACATCGCGGCCTTTGTCGACGCGGTCAAGGGCGAAGGCCGGTAACATAGGCCGATTCGACCACGTATGCCTGAACCAACCAAGACGCCGTCACGACCTGCGCGCCGCTGGCTGCGGCGCGCCATCCTGGGCAGCCTCGCCGTCACCGCGGCGCTCGCCGCCCTGCTCTTCTGGCGCGTGCGGGCGCCGCTGCCGCTGACAAGCGGCACGGTGGCCGTCGACGGCCTGCGCGGCCGCGTGGAGATCATCCGCGACCTCGACGACGTCCCCCACATCAGGGCCGGAGACGAAGCCGACGCGCTGTTCGGACTCGGATACGTCCACGCGCAGGATCGCCTCTGGCAAATGGAGTTCCAGCGGCGCGTGGCCCAGGGCCGGCTGTCGGACGTGGTCGGCCCGGACGGGCTGCCCGCGGATCGGCTGCTGCGCACGATCGGGCTGATGCGCGCGGCACGCGAGGCCTGGCCGAAGATTGACGGCCGGTCCCGGGCGCTCATCGAGGCGTACGTGGCGGGCATCAACGCGTTTCTCGCGGATCACCATGGCGGCGGGCTTCCGGTCGAGTTCGCGCTGCTGCGCGCGTCCCCCGAGCCGTGGACCGGCGTGGACGTGGTGGCGTGGCAGAAGACGATGGCGTGGCAGCTCAGCGCGAACTGGCGCGACGAACTCCTCCGCGTGCAGCTCGCGGCCAGGCTGGGCGACGAGGGCGCGGCCCGCCTGATGCCGTTCTACACGCGGGGAGGGCCGGTCATCCTGCCGCCGGACGCCAGGCTGCACAGCGAGCCGATTGGGCCCGGCGCACCCGCCGCCGTACCGCCGCCGCCGGGCGCCGGCGTCGCGGCCGATCTCGCCGCGCTCTCCGCCATCGTCGGCACCCTGGCCGTGGCCCCCCCGTTCGAAGGCGGCAGCAACAACTGGGTGGTGTCCGGCACGCGGTCCATCACCGGTAAGCCCCTGCTGGCGAACGATCCGCACCTGGCCGGCCAGGCCCCGGCCGTCTGGTATCTTGCGCACGTGAGCGGCGGCGCGCTCGACGCGATTGGCGCCACGCTGCCCGGCGTCCCGGGCGTGCTCGTCGGCCGCAACCAGCGCATCGCCTGGGGCATCACCGCGCTGCTCGGCGACGTGCAGGACCTCTACGTCGAGAGGGTGAACACCCGGGACCAGGCCGAGTTCAACGGCGCGCTGGAGCCAATCCGGATCGTGCGCGAGACGATCAAGGTGCGGGGCGGGGCCGACGTGCCGCTGCGTGTCCGAATCACGCGCCACGGTCCCGTCATCTCGGACGTCCTCGAACACCCGCAGTCGACGCTGGCGCTTCGATGGACCGGCCTCGACCCCGAAGACGCGACCGCCGAGTGCTTCATGCGGGTGAATCTCGCCGGCTCGTGGCCGGAGTTCACCGAGGCGCTCAGACGGATCCAGGTGCCGCTGCTCAACTTCGTCTACGCGGACGTGGACGGCAACATCGGCTACTACGGCCCGGGAGCGTTCCCGGTCCGCGCCGCCGGGGACGGCACCCGCCCGGTGCCGGGCTGGACGGGCGAGTTCGAGTGGCGCGGGTACCTGCACGAGAGCGAGTGGCCGTCGGCCTACAACCCTGCCCGGGGGTACGTCGTGTCGGCCAATAACAAGGTGGCGCCGGAGTCGTTCCCGTTCATGCTGGGCTCGAGCTGGGAAGCCCCTTACCGCGCCGCGCGCATCGTCGAGATGATCGAGGGGACCTCGGCGCTGGCGGTCGAGGACATGGGCCGCATGCAGCGCGACCTGCAGTCGGCGCAGGTCAAGGTCGTGCTCCCCTTCCTGCTGACGGCGCGGCCCCTCGACGCCGCCGGGCGCGACGCGATGGACTTCCTCCGCGAGTGGGAGGGCACGCTCGGCGGGGAGAGCCCGCAGGCCGCCCTCTACGAAGCCTGGTACGACGCAACCGTGCGGGGTCTCTTCGACGACGACCTCGGCGAAGACCTCGCGTCCCAATACGCCGCGCGGCGCAACCTGGCGGCGAAGGCCGTCGACACGCTCATCCAATCCGGCGACAGTGCGTGGTGCGACGACGTGCGCACGCCGGAGGCGGAAACCTGCGAGACGCTCCTCGGCCGGACGCTGCAGCGCGCGCTCGCCGGCATGAGCGACCGGCA
The DNA here is from genome assembly GCA_046496425.1 of Vicinamibacterales bacterium. GTDB lineage: Bacteria > Acidobacteriota > Vicinamibacteria > Vicinamibacterales > JAKQTR01 > JAKQTR01. Next base: position 10,735 of record JAWOGY010000277.1, on the reverse strand, counting down.
GGGCACGTCGAACCTCTCGAAGTGGCGGTGGGACCGGGTGAACGCCGCGCGGTTCCCCCACCGGCCGCTCGACGCGGTGCCCCTGCTGAGCCGCTTCTTCAGCCGGGCCGTGCCGCGCGGCGGCGACGCGTTCACCGTCACGCCGGTGATGCCGCTCGACGACGACGTCTTCGTGTCGTCGTACCGGCAGATCATCGATCTGGCCGGCAGCGATTCGTCGCGATTTGTCATCCCGATGGGCCAGTCCGGGCACGTCTGGAGCGAACGCTACGCGAACCTGCTCGACACGTGGAACCGCGCGGAGTACCTCCCGATGCGGTTCACGCGGCTGGCCGTGGACGACGCCGCGAAGGCGACGCTGGTGCTCGAGCCGAGGAAGTAGCCCGAGGGCGCACCGCTGGGGGTCATGCCGCCGCGTTCCGCAAGGGTCGCGGAGGGCTCCACCGGGCGGTTGCCCTCGACACGACAGGCATGAGCACCAGGCCTGCCAGCGCAGCCAGCGTCTTGTACGGAAACAGCAGCGCCCCGCCGGCGTCGTACCAGCGCGCCGGATCGATCGGCAGCACCACGGCCGCGATCTCCGGATAGCGGATGATCGGCGGCAGGCCGAAGAGCGGCTCTCCCCCGCCCAGCCGGAGGACCAGCGACACGGCGAAGGCCGCGACCGAGCCGGCCAGGTTGACCTTCCGATCGAACAACGCGTACACCAGCTGCGGGAACAGCAGGACGAACACCAGGTCGCTCGTGAAGAACCAGAGGGCCTGGACACTCCGGACGTTGAGCGCCATCACCGCCGCCGCGCCGCCGAGGACGGCAATCGTCAACCTGATCGTGCGCTTCATGCCCGTCACCGACAGGGACGGCCACAGCAGCCGCTTGCAGGTATTCCAGCTGAACATCGAACCGGCGGACAGGATCGACGAGCTGAAGCTGGAGGTCACCGCCCCGATGATCGCGCCCATGCCGAGCAGCGCGACAAGCGGCGGCGTCACCTGCCTGAGCAGAAGCGGCAGCGTGTCGGCCGGCTGGCGGTGCAGCTGCGCGGCCAGGTCGGGCGGCCACGCGTAGGCGAACGCCGCCACGCCGAACAGGAGCGGCGGGGCCGTCAAGGCGATGGTGAGCAGGCCGGACAGGATCGAATGCCACTGCGCGCGGGCGGGGGTCCGGCAGGAAAGGACGCGCTGGAAGTAGCAGTTCCACGGAATGCCGCCGAAGATCAGCATCAGGCTGACGTCCCACCAGCCCACCAGCGACTCCCGGGTCCAGAATCCGCCACTCGCCGAAGCCGGCGGCAGCAGGCCTCCGCGATCCGCCCGCGCGGCGCCGTAGTGGAGCCAGGCCGCGTCCAGTCCGCCCACGGCGCCAAGCGCATACGGCAGGGCCACGGCCAGGCCGATGCCGACCAGGACCAGCTGCAGCGCGTCGGTGTACGCTACCGACCACATGCCGCCGACCATCGTGTACGCCGTCACGACGAGGGCCGACACCAGGATGGCTGTCGTGAGATCGACGCCTAGCAGCACGCCGAACGTGGAGCCGAGGGCCACGAGCAGTTCGGCGCTCCAGAACACCTCGGCCGCCATGGCGGGCACCGACAGCACGGCCGCCCACCTGCGCCCGAATCTGGCCTCGAACGGATCGACGAGGGTGGTGAACCCGAAGGACCGCATGCGCCTGGCAAAGAAGAGGCCTCCCAGGATCAGACTGATGCCGAAGCACAGCCCGCCTTGCAGGCCGAGGGCGAGGCTCGACTTGTAGACGCTCTCCGCCGTGCCGAGCAGATACCCGCCATCCACCCACGTGGCCGTCATGGTGAGCGTGGCGAGCCACAGGGGCATCGCGCGGCCGGCGACGATGAGGTCCTCGGCCGATCCCGCCTTCACCTTGCGGGCGGCCAGCCAGCCGAGGGCCAGAAAGACGGCGTACATGACGCCGACGACGGTCAGGGCCATCGCGCATCAGCATACCCGCATCGGTTGACGATTCGCACGCCATGGGCGACGATCCTCGGAACCGGAGGACTCCACGATGGCCGACCACGACCGGCGCCTGGGCATCCACACCACCGCCATCCACGCCGGCGAAACGCCCGACGAAGCGACGGGAGCGCTGGTGCCGCCGCTGCACCTGGCCACGACGTACCACCTGGGCACGGCGGAGAACAGCGCGGCGATTTTTTCAGGCGAGAAGTCGGCGTACGTCTACACGCGCTGGGGCAACCCCACGGTTGCCGCCTTCGAGCGCAAGGCCGCGGCCCTCGAGCATGCCGACGCCGCCGTGGCCACCGCGAGCGGCATGGCGGCCATCGCCTCCGCCATCCTCACGATCGTGAAGGCGGGCGACCACATGGTCTCGGCGAGCGCCATCTACCCGAGCACGTACCACCTGATGGTCACGCAGTTAGGATCGCTTGGAATCGAGACGACGTTTGTCGATGCCACCGAAGCGGCCAACGTCGAGCGCGCGATCCGGCCCGCGACGAAGCTCGTGTACCTGGAGACGCCGGGCAACCCGCTGCTGACGCTCTGCGATCTCGAGACCATCGGCGCGATCGCGCGGCGGGCTGGCGTGGCCACGATCTGCGACAACACGTTCGCGTCGCCGGTGAACCAGCGGCCCCTCGACCTGGGCATCGACACGGTGGTGCACAGCGCCACCAAGTACTTCTGCGGGCACGGCGACGCGGTGGGTGGCCTGGTGGCAGGGCGCGCCGCGTTCATCGAACGCTGCTTCACCGAGCCGCTGCGGTACTACGGCGGCATCATGGCGCCGTTCACGGCCTACCTCATGCTGCGCGGCACGGTGACGCTGCCGCTGCGCGTCGGGCGCCACAACGCCAACGCGCTGCGCCTGGCCGGGTGGCTCGAGCAGCATCCCGCCGTCGCGCGCGTGAGCTACCCCGGGCTGCCCTCGCATCCCCAGCACGAACTGGCGAAGCGGCAGATGCCCGGCGGCTTCGGCGGCATGGTGTGCTTCGACCTCAAGGGCGGCGTCGAAGCGGGCGCGCGGCTGATGAACGCCGTCCGCATCTGCTCGCTGGCCGTGAGCCTCGGCGACGTGCGGTCGCTCATCACCCACCCGGCATCAACCACCCACAGCGTCGTGTCGCGCGAGGCGAGGCTGGCGCAGGGCGTCACCGACGGCCTGGTCCGGTTGTCGGTCGGCCTGGAGGATGTCGAGGATCTGATGGAGGATCTGGACGGGGGACTGGACAGCACAAGGTAGAAGCCCGAAGCAAGAAGCAAGAAGCAAACAGCAGGAAGAAAGAAGTAAAGACCTGTTCAGCTGGACAATCGTCTTCTGGCTTCTGACGAACGTCAGCGGGCCCTTCTGGCTTCTTGCTCCTACTTCAGTACAGCCACACGCGTCCGCCCCGGCGGAGCGTGACGCCGCGCTGGGGCGTGCGACGTTCGCGCCCCAGGAATGCTGCCTGTTCGGGCTGCAGACAGTAGAGACGGAGGGCTTCCCGACGCGTTGCCCGACCGCTCGCGACGACCGGGGCACCTCCGCACAGGATCTCCTGCCACGCCGCGTTCCACATCCCGGGCCGGATGTGGATGGGATCGACGCCGTACCATTCCGGCTTCAGCCTCAGGAACGACGCGCCCCGGTCGGTGGCAATGGCCTGGAGGCCGGCATCGACCTCCGACCCGGCATGCAGCGTCTGGTCGAGCGTCAGCCGGCATCGCGGAAAGAACACCGATCGGAACAGGAGGTAGCGCCCCGCCGGCAGGCCCGCGACCGCCGCATGTGGCAGGCCTGTGACGACGACATCCGATGCGTACTGCTGCAGCCGCGCGACGCACTCGTCGACCCACTCGAGGATTTGCGCCGGCGGAACGCCATACATGATGTCGTTGCCGACGTCCGTCACCAGGGCGCGCGTCGGTGCGGGAGGATGGGACTCGAGTTCGCGCCACAGGCCCGATTGCAGGATGCCGGGCAGCCTCCGCACGACGAAGGTGCTCGGCCCCCCATACGAGCGCCCGTGGCCGAGGGCCGCCATCACCTCCACCTCGGGCCCCCACGCGCTCCTGGCCGTGGCCACGATCGTATGAAACCCCCGCGTGAGGTTGCTCGCGCCGACGGCAACGACTCGCTCGACTCGTCCGTTCATGGGTCGCGGCCAGCGACGTGCACCAGCCCCTCGGGAGGTACTCTACCGCCATTCCCGGCTCGTGCTCCATCCACCCGGGCGTCGGAGTAAGATACCTCACTGACATGACCCACGACGCCATCGCCGTCATCGATTTCGGCGGGCAGTACGCCCACCTCATCGCCACCAAGATCCGCCGGCTTCACGTGCTTGCCGAGATCAGGCAGCCCGAAGATCCGACCGAGGCCTTCCGGCGCTACAAGGGCATCATCCTGTCGGGCAGTCCCAGCCTGGCGTCTTTCGGCGAAGACTCTGCCTACAACAAGGCCATTTACGACCTCGACGTCCCGATCTTCGGCTTCTGCTTCGGTCACCAGGAGCTCGCCAAGCACTACGGCGGCACGGTCGTGCACGGAGGCCGCGAGTGGGGGCCGGCGGACCTGCAGGTGGTGGCCGACAGCCCGATCTTCCAGGGGCTCGGCCGCACAGAGCGCGTCTGGATGAGCCACTTCGACTCGGTCACCAGCGTCGGACCGGGGTTCGAAGAGGTCGGCTACACGACGCTGGGCGCGTCGGGCGAGCCGCACCGCTACGCCGCCATCGGGTCGAACGCGCTGCGGCGCTGGGGCGTGCAGTTCCACCCGGAGGTCGACGACACGGTCCATGGCGACGAGATGATCGCCAACTTCGTGCTGGGCGTCTGCGGCTGCGCGCCGTCATGGACGATGGAGCGCTACGTCGAGGAGCGGGTGGACCAGGTGCGGCGGCAGATCGGCGGGCAGTCCGTTTTCCTGCTGGCGTCGGGCGGTGTCGATTCGACGGTGGCCGCGCGGCTGCTCGGCATGGCCATCGGCGCGGACCGCCTGCACCTGCTGCACGTGGACAACGGACTCATGCGCAAGGACGAGAGCCGGGCGGTCGTCGAGGTGTTCCGCGCGTTCGGCCTCGATCGCAACCTCCATTTCGTCGATGCCACCGAGACGTTCCTCTCGGCGCTCGCCGGCGTGGTCGAGCCGGAGCAGAAGCGGAAGATCATCGGCAATACCTTTATCGACGTCTTCGAGCGCGAAGCGAAACGGCTGGGCATCGACGGGCACCTGCTCGGCCAGGGCACGATCTACCCCGATACGATCGAGACAGGCGGCACGAAGCGCGCCGACACCATCAAGACCCATCACAACCGCGTGCCCGTGATCGAGCGCATGATCGCGGAGGGCCGCGTCGTCGAGCCGCTCGCGGACCTGTACAAGGTCGAAGTGCGGGAACTCGGCGAGAAGCTCGGCATCCCGCACGATCTGGTCTGGCGCCATCCGTTCCCGGGACCGGGGCTCGGAGTGCGGCTGCTCTGCTCGACCGGCGAGGCCCACGGCGAGGGCATGGCCGAGATTGAGCCGAGGGTGGCCGCCGTGGCGGCGCGGTACGGCGTGGCGGCGCTGGCGATGCCGATCAAGTCGGTCGGGGTGAAGGCTGATTTGCGCTCGTACGAGCATCCCGTGCTGGTGAGTGGTGATGCCCCATGGGAACGGCGCCTCGAGCTGGCCGCCAGCCTGTTCAGGGAAGTGCCGGGCATCAACCGCTGCATCTGGAACATCGGCCCGGGATCGCCCGGGCAAGTGACGCCGCTGGCGGCCACGATCACCCGCGAACGCCTCGCGCTGCTCAGGGACGTTGATCACATGGTGATGGAGGGGCTGAGACGCCACGGCGCCTACGACACGATCTGGCAGTGCCCCACGGCGCTTGTCCCGCTCCAGGTGGACGGACACGGGCGCGAGTTCGTCATCGTGCGGCCCATTCACTCGGAGCGTGCGATGACGGCAACGCCGGCGGCCCTGCCCGAGGCGCTCGTGGCCGAACTGCGCGAGCGGATCCTCCCGCTGCCGGGCGTCAGCGGTCTCGCACTGGACGTCACCACGAAGCCGCCGGGAACCATCGAGTGGGAATAGGGGCTCGGGACTCGGGAATCGGGGGGAAGACGATGAAGAATATCTGCTGGGCGTTGATCGGACTCGCGGCTCTGGCATTCCTGGTGGGGACCTACACGGCGTTCACCGGCCAGGGCTACCTGCTTGCACCCCAGGGGTACTGGCGCGGGGCCATGGGCTTCCTGGCCTTCGCGATCGCCATCAGACTGATGGACGACACGCGAAGGTAACGCTCCTGTTCATGCGCTGGCCCGCTCACGAAGATTTCTGGATCGGCGTCAACCTGCCGTGGCTGAACTACGGCGGGGATTTTGGCGCCAACGCCTGGCGCGAGGACGGCGGCGTGGGCCGCCCGAGTGAGCGGCTGATCCTGCGGGACGCGCTGGCCAGGATCGCCGGCGAGGGCCTGACCCGCATCCGCTGGTTCATGCTGTGCGACGGCAGGGCCGGTCTTCGCGTGAGCCCGGACGGCGCGCTGGACGGTCTCGACGACTTCGTCTTCCGCGACGCGGACGCGGCGATTGATGAACTCGGTCGGGCCGGCCTCTCCGCGATTTTCGTCCTCTTCGACTTTCACTGGTTCAGGCCCGCAGCCTTCACGAACGGCGTGCAGACCTGCGGGCGCGCCCGCCTCGCCGCCGACCCCCTGCAGCGAGCGCGGCTGCTCGAACGCGTGGTGGCTCCCCTGCTCGAGCGCTACGGGCGGCACCCGTCCATCCTGGCCTGGGACGTCATCAACGAGCCCGAGTGGGTGACGCGAGGTGCCAGGCTGCCGCGTCGCCCTTCCGAGGTACCGCGCGCGGTGATGCGGGATTTCATTCGCGACATCGTGGGACTCATCAACCAGCGGACATCGCACGCCGCGACAGTGGGCAGCGCGTCAGTCCGCACCCTGCCGCTCGTCGAGGGCCTCGGCCTGGACGTTTACCAGGCGCATTGGTACGACAGGCTCGATCGGAAGGCTCCACTTGATCGACCCGTAACCAGCCTGGGCCTCGATCGCCCGCTCATCCTCGGAGAGTTCCCGACCCGGGGATCCCGCCGCATGCCCATCGAGATTGTCGAGGTCGCACGGCAGAACGATTACGCGGGCGCGCTCGCCTGGTCGGTGCTTTCCGACGACGAGGCGACGGACCACCCGGCGTTCGTCGCGGACCTCGGCCGCCTCAGACGCGTCTGACCGGCCGGGGACTGGAGGTGTAAACTGAACCCCGCCCTCGCGGACCTTCCCCGGAGTGTGTCATGCGAAAGATGCTGATCGTGCTCGTGGCGCTCGCGATCGCCTGGTCGGCGGCCCCTGTCCTCGCAGGCACGCCGGGCCGTCTGGTCCAGTATCCCGACATCTCGGGCAACACCATCGTGTTCAACTGGGAGCACGATCTGTGGATGGTGCCGACGAGCGGCGGAACGGCCACGAGGCTGACGAGCCACCCCGGAGGCGAGAACGTGCCGAAGTTCTCCCCGGACGGGAAGCACATCGTCTTCTCGGGTCAGTACGAGGGCCCGAACCTGTACGTGATACCCGCGACGGGCGGCGCGCCGGCGCGCGTGACCTTCATGGGAGCCGGGCTTCAGGCGGTGGCCTGGACGCCTGACGGATCGCGCATCGTCTTCAGGTCGGGCCACGAGAACACGTTCAGGCCGATCATGAAGCTTTACACCGTCCCGGCGGGCGGCGGCTTGCCGGAACCGATGCCCATGGACCGCGGCATCCTGTGCTCGTACTCGCCAGACGGCACGAAACTGGCCTACAACCGCAGGGGCAACGAGGAATACTACTGGAAGCGCTACAAGGGCGGCCAGTACACGGACATCTGGCTCTACGACTTCACGGCGAAGTCCTATGCGCCGATCACCGACTACGTCGGCAAGAACGCCTACCCGATGTGGATCGGCAATCTTCTCTACTTCGTGTCCGACCGCGCGAAGAGCGGCATCGCCAACCTGTTCACGTACGACTTCGCGACAAAACAGGTCCGGCAGATCACCGACTTCGCCGACTTCGACGTGCAGATGCCGGAGACGGACGGGCGGTCGATCGTGTTCGTGCAGGCCGGCTGGCTGCACGTGCTCGACACGGCCACGAACCAGGCCCGCCGTGTGAACGTCGAGATGCCCAGCGACCGCTGGGCGCTGGCCGACCGGACGATCAACCCGCGCGACTACATCCATGCCATGACGGTGTCGAACGACGGGAAGACGGCGGCGTTCGAGGCGCGCGGCGACATCTATCTGGCCTGGACCGACGACAGCCGCCCGCCGCGCAACCTGACGCGCACGCCGGGCAGCCGCGAGCGCTTCCCGCAGATCTCGCCCGACGGCTCGCGCATCGCGTTCTACTCGGACCGAAGCGGCGAGTACCAGATCTACACGGCGGATGCGGGCGGCGAGCAGGCCTGGGAGCAACTGACGACGGAGCTCGATCGCTTTGCGTACCACCTCGAGTGGTCGCCGGACGGCTCGAAGCTCCTCTTCGGCAACAAGGACTTCTCGCTGTTCTTTCTCGACATCGCCACGAAGAAGCTCACGACGTTCGCCTCATCGAATCAACTCAAGAACGACGAGTTCTTCTGGGAGGTCAGTGACTACTCCTGGTCGCCCGACGGCCGGTGGATCGCCTATTCCTTCGTCGAGTTCAACCGCAACAACAAGGTCTTTCTCTACAGCCTCGACCAGGCGAAGAGCTACGCCGTGACCGACGGGTTCTACGACAGCCTGAACCCGTCGTTCGACGCGGACGGCGAATACCTGTATTTCCTGTCGTACCGGGACTTCACGGCCCGCATGGACATCTTCGAGGACAACCACGTCATCCTCAACCCGGTGCAGGTCATGGCCGTGCAGCTCAAGGCTGGCCAGGCTCCGCCGTTCGCGAAGGGCGCGGCGCGCAAGGCCGAGACGCAGCCGTTCAGGATCGACCTCGCCGGCCTCGACGGGCGCGTGTTCCCGCTGCCCGTGAAAGCGGGAAACTACTTCTTCCTCAAGGGCGGCAAGGGCGTCGTGACGTGGGCGTCGACCGACTTCTTCGGTGAGAGCGAGTACGAGACCGTCTTCACGCCGTCAGGCGAGGACAAGTGGGCGCTGCACGTCTTCGACATGGGCGCGCGGCAGTTGTCTACCGCGGACGGCACGGTCAGCGACTGGAGGCTCTCGCCGAACCGCGAGCAGGCGATCGTGAAGAAGGGCAACGCCTACTCGGTCAGCGCCGTCGATCGGGTGGCCGGCTCGAAGACCTTGGGTACGCGGATCAACCTCGATCAGATGGCCTACCCGGTCAGTCCCGTCGCCGAGTGGACGCAGATTTTCAACGACACCTGGCGCTGGTACCGCGACTTCTTCTACGACGCCAACATGCACGGGAACGACTGGAAGAAGGTCGGCGACAAGTTCCGCGCGATGCTGCCGGCGCTGAACAACCGGTCGGACCTGAACTGGCTGCTCTCCCAGATGGTCGGCGAGCTGTCCGTGTCGCACACGTACATCTCGGGGGGCGATTTCAGCCCGATGTCGACGCCTCAGACTCCGGTCTTCACCGGGCTCCTCGGCGCGGATCTCGCGGCGGACCCGAGCGGCTACCCGCGGATTGCGCGGATTTTCGGCCCGACGGCGTACAACCGCGATCTCGTCGGGCCGCTCGTCCGCCCCGACTTCGACGTCAGAGACGGCGACTACCTGATCGCCATCGACGGCCACGACCTCAAGGGCGACACGCCCTACCGCCGCCTGCAAGTCACCCGCGGCCAGACAGTCGCCATCACCGTCAACCGCACGCCGTCGGCGGCGGGGGCGAAGACGTACGAGATCGAGCCGATCCGTTCGGAGAACGACCTCCGGTACAACCGCTGGATCGCCGACAACATCGCCGCCGTCCAGAAGGCGTCGAACGGCGACCTGGGCTACATGCACATCACCGCGATGAGCTCCAACAACACCGGCCAGTTCGACAAGTACTGGCGGGCGTTCCGCGATCGCAAAGGCCTCGTCATCGACGTGCGCGGCAACGGCGGGGGGTGGACGGAGTACTTCATCATCGACAAGCTCGAGCGGAAGATGGTGGCCCACAACACCCTGCGCGGCATGGTGCCGTTCCGGTACCCGGGCTCCGTCACGACGGGACCGATCGCGGTGCTCACCAACGAGTACAACGGGTCGGACGGCGAGGCGTTCCTCGAGCACTTCAAGGCGCGCAAGCTCGGCACCGTCATCGGCGTCCCCTCGTGGGGCGGGCTGGTGGGCATCATCAACGGCCAGAGGACGATCGACAACGGCACGGTGCACCAGTCGAACAACGCGTTCTACAACGAACAGGGCCAGTGGCTGGTCGAGAATCACGGCGCCGACCCGGACCTGCTCGTCGACAACGACCCGGCATCGGTGGCCGCCGGCAGAGACGCCCAACTCGACAAGGCCATCGAGGTCCTGCTGAGGCAGATCACGGAGCGGCCCTTCAGCTGGCCGCCGGTGCCCAAGTACCCCATACGGTAGGGACTCGCCCGCCTTCGCCCTGGTCCGGTGGAGATGTCTTCGTCCCAGGGCTACGGCGCGGCAATCCCGGCCATCTGCATGGCCCGCCGGGATTGGGGCCGTCAGCGTCTCAGCGGGCGCGCTCTCGTGGTCTTTGTGCTTCTTGCTTCTTGCTTCTGACTTCTGACTTCTGACTTCTTCTGGAGATTGGAGATGCCGACGCTGTTTTCGCCGTTGTCGTTTGGGGGGC
>JAWOGY010000112.1:0-20091 GCA_046496425.1 Vicinamibacterales bacterium | reverse complement strand
CCATTCAGCCTCCAGTACACGCACCCGCACCATCCCGAAGGGGCGCAGGGGCCCGCGCCCGGCCCGGCAGGGTCGGGGCATTATATCGGGGCTGGGGGCTAGGGGCTAGGCGCTAGGGGTTACGCGCTGGGGACGGGGATCCAGCGCCAGGGAACGGGCGACCTGGGCCACGTGCGAGGCGTTGAGCGCCGCGGCGGCGTCAGGCCGATTCGGCGAGTTTGGCTTCCTTTGGAGGCGCCAGGAAGCGCTCCATGAAGCCCGTGTGCATGCGGCCCGCGCGGAAGTCGGGGTCGGCCAGGATGCGCAGGTGCATCGGGATGGACGTCTTGATGCCCTCGACGACCATCATCTCCAGGGCGCGGGTCATCCGCGCGATCGCCTCGTCGCGGTCGCGCCCGTACGCCATCACCTTGGCGATCATCGAGTCGTAGTACGGCGTCACCACGGCCTCACTGTGCATGGCCGTGTCGACGCGAATGCCGGGGCCGCCCGGGAGGCTGAAGGCGCTGACGTTGCCGGGCGAGGGCACGAACGTGTCCGGGCATTCGGCGTTCACGCGGCACTCGATGGCGTGCCCCTGGAACCGGATCTCGCCCTGCTTGAACGACAGGCGCTCGCCGGCGGCGACCCGGAGCTGCTCCTTCACGATGTCCACGCCCGTGACCAACTCGGTGACGCCGTGCTCGACCTGGAGGCGCGTATTCGCCTCCATGAAGTAGAACTTCCCGCCGCCGTCCATCAGGAACTCGAACGTGCCCGCGTTCGCGTACTGGACCTCCCGCGCCGCCTGGACCACGACCGCGCCCATCTTCCGGCGGACCTTGTCGGTGAGCGCGGGCGAGGGCGACTCTTCGATGAGCTTCTGATGCCGCCGCTGAATCGAGCACTCGCGCTCGCCGAGGTGGACCACGTTGCCGAAGTGATCACCCAGCACCTGGAACTCGATGTGACGCGGATTCTCGAGGTACTTCTCCACATACACGTCGGGCACGCCAAAGGCCGCCTCGGCTTCCCGCGAGGCCGTCCGGTAGGCGCGTGACATCTCCGGGGCCGACCGCACGACGCGCATGCCCCGGCCCCCGCCGCCCGCGGTGGCCTTGATGAGCACCGGATAACCGATCTCCGACGCGACCGTGAGGGCCTGGTCCTCGCCTTCGAGCGTGCCTTCCGAGCCCGGCAGCACCGGGACCCCGGCCTTCTTCATGACCCGGCGCGCGCGAGCCTTGTCGCCCATCAGGCGGATGACCTGCGGGCTGGGCCCGATGAACTTGATATGGCAGGCCTCGCACACCTCGGCCAGATACGCGCTCTCGGAGAGGAACCCGTAGCCCGGATGAATCGCGTCTGCCCCGGTGATCTCCGCCGCGCTGATGATCGCCGGAACGTTGAGATAGCTCTCCGACGCCCTGGGCGGCCCGATACAGACGTCTTCGTCGGCGAACCGGACGTGCAGCGAGCTCTCGTCCGCCTCCGAGTAGACGGCCACGGTCTTGATGCCCAGTTCCCGGCACGCCAGGATGACGCGGAGCGCGATCTCGCCGCGGTTGGCGATCAGAACCTTCTTGAACATCAGGACACCCTGATGGCGAACAGGCGCTCGCCGTACTGCACGGGCTGGCTGTTCTCGGCGTAGACCGCGACGATTTCGCCGTCGTGATCGCACTCGATCTCGTTCATGAGCTTCATCGCCTCGATGATGCAGAGCACCTGGCCCTTCTTCACCGCCGCGCCCCTCTCGACAAACGGCGGCGCTCCGGGCTGCGAGGCGCGGTAGAACGTGCCCACGATCGGCGAGGTCACAATCGCCAGGTCCGCGTCGGCTGCCCCGGCGGCGCCCGCGTCCAGCCTCGGCTCGACCGGACGCGGCGCCGATGCCGCGCCCGCCATCGCCACGGCAGGCAGGGACGGGTAGGGTGCCAGAGCCGGCGCGTGAACGACGTGCGTGCCGCCCGACTTCCTGATTTTGACCTTGAGGCTGTCCACTTCGAGTTCGAACTCGCTCAGGTCGTGTTCCTTGACCAGATCGAGGATGCGGCGGATGTCGTCTAAGTCCATCGTGTCATACCACCAGGAGCTCGCGCGGGACGTCGGTGAGCCATTCCACCCCGGTCTCGGTCACTACCACGTCGTCTTCGATGCGCACGCCGCCGAAGCCCGGCAGGTACGCGCCCGGCTCGATCGTGAACACGACACCCGGTTCGAGCCGGTCGTCCCGTCCGGCAGGCGGCACGCCCGGGATGTCGGCCCGCCGGGGACCCACCCGCGGCTCCTCGTGAATTTCGAGCCCGAGCCCGTGTCCGGTCGCGTGGCTGAAGGCGGCGCCGAGCCCCCGGGACTCCAGCACCGCCCGGGCCGCCTCGTCGACGTCGGTGACGGGCGCCGAGGGCTTTACGGCCCCCGCGGCCGCCATCTGCGCCGCGGCCACGGCGTCATACACCCGCCGGGCCTCGGTGCCCGGTGTGCCGACGCTGACCGTGCGGGTGATGTCCACGCAGTATCCGTCGTAGACGCCCCCGAAGTCCAGCACCACCAGGTCGCCGGCCTGGAGCCGCCGGTCGCCCGGCCGCGCGTGCGGCAGGGCCCCGTTGGGGCCGGAGGCGACAATCGTGTCGAAGGCCGGACGTTCGAACCCGCCCCGCCGGATCCGGTCGTCGATGTCCGCCGCCACCTCCCACTCCCGCTGTCCCGCCCGCACCCCGCCCAGCACCTCGCGGGCGACCGCGCTGATGAGGGCCCCCGCGCGGCGGAACGCCGCCAGTTCGGCGGCGTCCTTGGCGATCCTCGCCGCTTCGACCATCCGCTCGGCGGGAATGAGCGCTCCCAGGCGCCGCGACGGGGTGTCGCGCAGGGCCGCCGTCAGCGCGTCGAATCGCTTCACCGTCAGATAGGCCGACTCGAAGCCGACGCGGGGGCCGTCAAGTCCCCGCAGGAGGGCGGAGAGCGTCGCGTCGTAGGTCGGGTCCACCTTGAGCAGCCGCAGTCCCGGGCACCCGGGCGCGACACGCGTCTCGACCTCGGTGGCGTAGCGCCCGTCGGTGATGAGCACGATGTCCTCAGGTCCGAGGACCGCGATGCCCGCGCTCCCCGCGAACCCGGTCAGGTAGCGGATGTTCGGCAGGTGGAACACGACGAGGGCGTCGAGGCCCTCTCGGCCGAGCGCGGCGCGCACGCGCGCGTGCCGCGCTGTCAGGAGATCCGCGGGTGGCTGCGCCATAGGTGAGCCGGAGAATCGCTCACACGCGGGCCGATGTCAAGCCTGGGCGTTATACAAGCGGGCCCGCCGGTCCGCGAGGATGGCCTGGAGCCACCGCTCGAGGTAGGCCAGCGTGCGCCGCGGAGCCTGGGCCGCCGCCTCGTCGCGACGCAGGTCGCGCACGACCTGCTCGACGGACGGGTCGGGGCTGGCCATCTCGAAGGCCGACCGGAATTGCGCCAACGCCTCCGGGATCTCGCCCTTCTTGCGATGCACCTCGGCGATGCCGCGCATGGCGCTGAGATTGTCGGGAGCCGTCCGCAGGACGTCGCTGAGCTCCCGCTCGGCGGACTCGACGTCGCCGATCTCGAGCAGTGCACGCCCGAGCGTGACACGGGCCGACAAGTAGCCTGGGTGCCTCGCGAGGCCGGCCCGGCACACGTCGATGGACTCATGGAAGCGGCCGGCCCGGCGGTATTCCTCCGCCAGCTGGGCGAAGGCAATCGACCCCGGGTCTTTCTGCAGCCGTTTCCTCAGGGCCTCGATGCGAGCGTCGTCTGACACGCTGCCATCATACTCCCGCGCACCGCGGTTCAATACGGAGACGGCGTCCTCCGGGGACGCCGTCTCTCCGATGCCGTCGTCTGCGGCCCGCACGCGCCAGCGGCGCTACGGAGTCGGCACGACGACGGTCACCTTCTTGGACGTGCTGCCCTTCTTGCCGGCGTCATCGGTCACCGTGAGCACGACAGTGTACTCGCCGGCCTTGTCGAAGACGTGCGACACCAGCATGCCCGATGCCTGGACGCCCGTGCCGAAGTCCCAGTCGTACTGGACGATGGTGCGGCCCACTGACGCCGTCGAGATCGCCCCGTTGAAGAAGACCTTGTCGCCTTCCACCGGCGCGGCGGGCGAGGTGACGAAGTCGGCGCTCGGCGCCGCAGTCGCCGCGACGGTGACGTTCTTCGACAAGCTCGCCGACTGGCCGCGGTCGTCTGTCACCGTGAGGGTCACCAGGAAGGTGCCGATCGCCTTGAACTCGTGCTTGACGACCATGCCGTCGTCGGTCGAGCCGTCGCCGAAGTTCCAGGCGTATCTCACGATGCGCCCGTCGCTGTCCGTGCTGAGCGACGCATCGAAGGTGACGTCCATCCTGATGAGCGGCAAGCTGGGCGCGTAGGTGAACGAGGCGACCGGCGTCCCGTTCGGCGGGAGAATAATGCCCGGAGGGACGAGCCGGATCGACACCGTGCGCGTCACGGCGTTGCCGTAGTCGGTTCCGCCCGGCGTCGCCTGGATCTGGACGATCGTCTGGGTGTCGACCGGGTCGGCGGCGGCGAGCGGCGCGGTGTAGATGGCGCTGGCCCTCCCGTCGCCGCCCGTGACCAGGTTCTTCCCGGACAGCTGGCCGAAATCGGCGAGCATGCCGTTGACGGCGATGTCCAGTCGGATGGGCAGGTTCTTGGCCGGCTGGCCGTTGCCATCCAGCGCCTGGATCGTGATCTGCGACTGCGACGCCCCGTCCTGCCGCAACGTGTCCGGGCTGGCGTAGAGCGTGACGGACGTGCCGAGCTCGGACGGTCCCGACAGCTCCGGCGCGTCCTGCTTGTCGACCGTACAGCCGGCGCCCGCCACCACGGCGATCGCCACGAGGAGTGCAGTTGCCTTCAGTGTGCGCGTCATGTTCGTGCCTTATCCTGGCAGTGCCGCCCGGCTCGCGCCCGGCGGACGACGTCCAACGCCTACTTCGACTCGGACGACGGGTCGCCCCAGTCCGCAAAGTTCACCGAAATGGACCCGGTCACGGAGACCGTGTTGCCGTTCTGGTCCTGCCCGTAGAAGGTGACCTGGGCGAAGGTCGAGAGCACGATCGCGCCGCCGCCGTTGCGTAGCGCCATCAGCGGCGCCTCGAGCTTGGCCTGCGCCCTGACGAGCGCGAAGGTGAGCACTCCGCCGTCGGACCCGATAGTGCCGGTGGCCGCGCCGTCGAACCCGTAGGGCACGTCGACGCCCGGCGTGTTGCGCCCGTCGGAGCGGCGGAAATCGACGTGGTACCGGGTGACGGTGACCGCGTTGACCGGCGTCGGCGCCGCCACGGCGCTGCCGTTGCCCGCGTCCTTCAGGGCCATCCGGAGCTTGACCTGCCCGAGGTCCTCGTACACCGTGGGCGCCAGCACGTCCTGGTCGCCGATCGTCGTCGTGACGTTGGTGACCACGTCCGAGTCGAGCGTGCCGCCGAACGCCGACGGCGTGGCGCCCGACGCGGCCTGGAACGTGTCGATGAGGAGGTAGGACGGCGATCGCCCCTCCGTGTTCTGCTGCCCGCAGCCCACGGCTCCGACCGACGCCATCACGATCACCCCGGCGGCGGCCCAGCGCCACCCCCGCGTTTCCCGAAGCCAGCTAGCCAACATAGCGGTTTCTCCTGCCACGTTCCTGAGTCCTAGCGCCGGATGCGCGGCGTGATGAAGATCAAGAGCTCACGCAGCTCCTCGGCGAACGTGTCCCTGCGGAACAGCCAGCCGAGCAGCGGGATCCGCGAGAGGTAGGGGACGCCGTCCCTTGAGGAGGTCTCCTGCGACTTCATGATGCCGCCGATGACCATCGTCTCGGCATCGTTGACCAGCACCTGCGTGATGGCCCGCTGCGTGTCGATGGGCGGGATGCCGTTGATCGCGCGGCTGTAGTCGGGCGACGCGTTTTCGAGGGTGATGCTCATCATCACGGTGTTCGAGGCGGTGATCTGGGGCCTCACCTTCAGCGTGAGCGCGGCGTCCTTGAAGGTGACCGTCACCGTGTTGTTCGACACGGTCTGGATGGGGATCTGGACGCCCTGCGTCATCTCCGCTTCGAAGTTGTTCTGCATCATCACCTTGGGCTGCGACAGGATCTTGCCCTGCCCCTTCTCCTCGAGCGCCGTCAACGCGACGTCGAGGCTGAAGGAGCCGGTCAGCGTCCCCATCGAGATGCCCAGGGCCGAGGTCGCGCCCGTGGCCGGGAGGTTCACCGCCGACGGGAGAGCCGCCCGCGCCGGGCCCATCGGGTTGCCCTGGACGCTGGTGGTGCGCCCGCTGAGCGCGCTCTGCGCAGGGAAGGCGACCGGGGCGGTGTTGCCCAGCTCCGTGGCCATGCGGCCGTTCAGGCCCCACTGCACGCCCAGCGCCCGCGCGGTGTCGGTCGTGGTCTGCACGATTTTCGCTTCGATTTCAACCTGCGCCTCCGAGCGGTCGAGGATGCCGATCAGGTTTTCGCTCTCGGCGATCGCTTCGGGCAGGTCGTTGATGATGAGCGTGTTGGTGCGGTCGTCGACCAGCGCGCTCCCGCGGTTCGACAGCACGCGGGTGTCCTTCAGGAGCTTGGCCACGTCGACCGCCCGGGCATAGCTCAGGGTCTTCGTGAAGACCTTCAGCTGGCCGCCCATCGCCTGGGCCTCGACCAGCTTCTGGCGCTCGCCCTCTTCCGCGGCGAGGGACTTCAGCGGCGCGATCCGGACGACGTTCTGCTCGAGGACGTACCCGAGCTGATGCGAGCGGAGGATCACTTCCAGGGCCTGGTCCCAGGGCACCTCGCGCAGCGACACGTCGACCGTGCCGGCCGGGACGGACGGGTCGATCACGATGTTCAGGCCGCTGATTTCGGAAAACGTGCGGAGCACGGAGCGCAACTCGGCCTGATAGAAGTCGAACGTGACGAGATGCCCGGTGTACTGCCGCTCGCCGGCCACCGCGAGCGACGCGGGCTTCTGGGCCGGGACATTCGACTGGCGCGTCGCGGGGGCGGATGTCGGCCCGGCCGCGGCAGGTGTCGGCGCCGGCGGGACGACGACCGGCACGGGCTGCGGCGGGCGCGCGGGCTCGGCCCGGAGCTCGCTCTTCGGCTCGGGCGCGGGTGCCGGGGCGGCCTTCACCGGGGGCCGCGGCTCGGGCATCGGTTCAACGGCCGTCTCCGGCACGCGGGGGCGTGGCGCCGCGTCGGTGTGCACGATGACCGGCTCGGCCGCCTCGGCGGGGGCCGTCGCGGCGTCGTCGAACACGATGACCACGCCGTTCTCGGCCGACTCGACCCGGTGAGCCGCCGGATGCGTCAGGTCGATGACGGCGCGCGTCACGAGCGGGTTCACCCGGTTCACGGCCACCCGGATGCGATCGACCGGGCCCCTGCCCACCTTGGTCACGGCCGGAAGCGTCGAGCGGATCCCGGGAAAATCCACCACCAGGCGGGGAGGCATGTCGCGGGCCGGCTCGATGGTGCCCGCCCGCCAGTTTCCAGTCCCGCTGAAGGCCACGCGCGTGCCGCCAGCGCCTGTCGTGGTTTCAACCGTCGTCAGCAGCGAGCCGGGCGATGGCGGAACCACCGTCGCGGCGACAGGCCTCGCGGCGGCCGCGGACGGCGCCGCGGCGGCCGGCACGCGCGGCTCGAGCCCGCCCCGGGCGGATGCGCCGCTGAATTCGACAATGACGGTGTTGGCCCGGCTGCGAATCGACGGGGTCGCAGGCGTCGCGAGGTTCAGCCGGACGCGCGCGATGCCGGTGCCATCGTCGCCCGTGCCCGCCTCGACCGCCACCCCGGCGACCGCGCCGGACGGCGCGTCCGGACGGACGTCGCCGGCCGCGACGTTGCGCAGATCGACCAGCAGCGTCAGCGGGTCGGGCTGCGCCACGACGTAGGCCACCGGCTCGGTCGTCTCGATGACGACCGTCGTCCCGGGGCCGTCGGTCTTCGTGGTCACGCCTGTCAGGCGCGCCGTCGGTACCGCGTGGCCGGCCGCATGCACATAGGAACCCAGTACCAGCGCGCCGGCTAGCACCCTCAGCAGTCGAGCTGACATCACAGTCACCCTCTCCGCGTTCACTTCGCTTCCGTCACGGCGCGAAGGGTCATCCGGACCTCGCGCTGCTTCGTCAAGGACAACGGGTCGTTCACATCCTGCATGCAGACCAGCGTGTCGGCCGTGATGGCGCGCACGACGCCGTCAAGCAGGCGGTCGTTCACCCGGATGAAGTACGTCTTCGCGTCGGGCCCGGCCACGAGCGCCACGTTGACGCCGCGGCTCTGCATGATGCCTTTCAGCGTGATTTCGCTCACCAGGAACCCGGCGATGCCCCCCGCGGACTGCTGACCCTGGCGCGCGCGGGCCTCGGCAGCACGGTTCACCAGGCTGACGAAGGGGTCGCGGCGACCCTCGGGGTTGTAGATGAAGCCGGGTGCCGGGGCCGCTGCGGCGATGGCGGGCGCCGGCGCCTGGCTGGCCGGCCTCTCCTGCGCCGCGGCCGCTGCGGCGGCCAGCACGATCATCAGCGCAGCCACCGTCCTCATGACTTGCCTCCCGGCGCAGGCGCCGCCCCGCGGGCGGCGGGCGCCTTGGCGGCCTCCGCGCCGTTCTTCGCGGCGTCAAGCAGCACGAACGTCGTGGCCACGCACGCCACCGAGATGCTGGTGTTCTGGTCGGGCTTGTCCTTGGCCTTGATCGCCATGTTCCCGATGTTGATGATGCGCGAGAAGCGGCTGATGCGATCGTAGAAGAGCCCGAGGTTGTGATACGTGCCGTCGAGCTCGATGTTGATCGGCCACTCGGCGTGCAGCTCCCTGGTCACCACCGGCGCCGGCTTGAAGAGCCTGATGGTCAGGTTCGACTGCACCGCCAGTGTCTGCAGGCTGCGGAGCAAATCGGCGAAGTCCTTCTCTTCGGGCAGGATGGCTCGCAGCCCGTCGAGGCGCGCCTCGAGGTCCGCCACCTGCGCCTGGAACTGGGGCAGCTGCTGGGCGATGGCCATGCCCTGGCTGATGTCGACCCGGAGCGCGGCGAGCCGCTTGCGCTGCACCTCGAGGGCCTGGTCGGCCGGCACCGCGTACAGGTAGTAGAAGGCCGCCACGCCGGCGATGGCCAGCGCGACAAACAGCCCCACCTGGGCGTACCACGGTAGTTTGTTCAGGCTCAGATCCATGGCGTTACCGTTCGTATCGGGGACTGTTCACATCCGCAATAGGCCCGCGCACCGTCGCGCCTAGCCCGCCGGCGAGGCCACCTGGGCCCTGATCGTGAACTTGATCAGGTCGCCGGCCCCCGCCGCTCCCGTTTCAACCTGGCTGGTCACGATCTCCACCGGCTTCTTGAACCAGCCCGACCGCCCGAGGTTGTCGACGAAGTCCGAAATCGACGTCAGCGTGAGGCACCGTCCTTCGATCGAGAGGTCCGGCCCCTTCTGGTCGAGCTGCGTCAGCCACAGCATCTCCGGCACGCTCCGGCTGATGGCGTCCAGCACGTGCACCGGGCTGCTCTGGCCCCGGCGCAGCGTCTCGATGAGCGTCACGCGCTGCTGCAGCTGGGCCTTGCGCTCCTCGAACTGCCGCACCTGGACGATGAGCGTCTGCAGGCGCCGGGTCTCGGCCTCGGCCGCCGTGATGTCGTCTCTGAGCGTGGTGGCTTCCTTGCGCAGCGACCAGTACCACCAGCCCACGCCGAGGGCGGCGAGCGCGAGGATGAGCGTGCAGGCGACGGTGATCTTCTGGCCCGAGCCGACCAGCGAACTGGC
The DNA here is from genome assembly GCA_046496425.1 of Vicinamibacterales bacterium. GTDB lineage: Bacteria > Acidobacteriota > Vicinamibacteria > Vicinamibacterales > JAKQTR01 > JAKQTR01. The sequence continues at coordinate 10,365 of JAWOGY010000112.1, read as the reverse complement.
CGACGCGCGGCGGCGCGGCTTCTCCCGCGTCTGGCTGATCAGGTTGATGCGGATCATCGGTCACCTGCCCGTCGCAGTGCGAGTCCCACGGCCACCACGCCCGTGGAGGCCGCCTCGTCGGCGTCCGCGCCCAGCCGCGCCGCATCGAACGCGATGCGCCGGAACGGGTCGATCGGCTCGACCGTCAGCCCGAACCGGTCGGCCAGCGCGCCGGCGAACCCGTGGACGCGCGCGGCGCCGCCGCAGAGCATCACGCGGTCGAGCCGGTCGGAGGCCGCCGTGGAACGATAGAAGTCGAACGTCTTCTGAATCTCCAGCAGCACGTTGTCGCTGACGGCCCGGAGGACCGCGTCGACCTCGTCGGCCCGCTCGTCGCCGGCCAGGCCCCGCTTGGCCGCCTCGGCGCGCTCGAACGTCAGGTTGAACTCGCGCTGCACCGCCTCGGTGTACGCGTTGCCGCCAATCGACACGTCGCGCGTGAAGATCGAGGCGGCACCGCTCACGATGTTGATGTTCACGGCGCTGGCGCCCATGTTCATCAGGACGGTCACCGCCGACGCATCGACGTCGTAGTTGGCCTCGAACGCGTTCTGGACCGCGAAGGCGTCCACGTCCACCACCACCGGCAGCCGTCCAGCCTGGGCAATGACGCCGGTGTAATCGGCAATCTTTTCTTTCTTGGCCGCGACCAGCAGGACGTCCATCGATCCTCTCGCGCCGTTGTCGCCCGGCACGATCTGGTAGTCGAGGTTGACGTCCTGGATGTCGAACGGGATGTACTGCTCGGCCTCCCACTTGATGGACTCGGCCAACTCGGCCTCGGTCATCTGCGGAAGGCTGATCTTCTTGACGATGACGGCGTTGCCCGAGAGCGACGCGGCCACCTCCTTGGTCTTCGTGCCCAGGCGCTCGAACACGCGCCGGATGGTGTCCGCCACGCCCGCGCCGTCGATGATCGCCCCGTCGACGATGCTGTCGGGCGCCATGGCTTCACTGGCGTAGGCGACCACGCGGTAGGACTTCCCGGAGGCGGCGAGCTCGACGGCCTTCACCGCGCTCGATCCGATGTCCAGGCCCACCAGGCCTTTGCTCCTGCCGAACACCTTTGGGTCCTTCCCTTTCCGAGGCCGCGCGGCGCGTCCTCACGGCACCGAAGCGCAAGTCGGGTGCCACATGCACCGGAACCGGCCAAAACGGCCTCGCTTCAGCCGAAACCCCCGGAGATGACCGGGTTACGCCGCCCGTCCGGGGCGGCACCGACGGCGATTTCCGAGGGGGACATGCAGAATTGTCATCGGAGGGCATGACCCGAGATGGCAGATTCTGCACTCCGGTGTCCCCCGCCGTCGTGCCGCGGAGCGCGGGGACACCCGAGCCTGCCGTCCTTATCGGTTACGACTCCCAGCCGGTATAGGGGACCTCGCCGACAGGTGACGGGAAGAGGTCCCGGAGACGAGGCGTCGCGGTTGACAAAGTGCAATCGGGCTGGTACGATTTTGGTTTGCCGTGGCTGAAATTGACTCAGGAATAGAGACTTGCAGATGCAGACCCATCCGGCGAATTTGAAGACCCTCGAGCGCCAGTGGCACGTGATCGATGCCGACGGCCTGGTGCTCGGGCGCGTGGCCACCAGAGCGGCCCGCCTCCTCATGGGCAAGCACCGCCCGACCTACACGACGTTCCTCGACACGGGCGACCATGTCGTCATCGTCAATGCGAGCCGCGTGAAGCTGACCGGGCGCAAGGAAGAGCAGAAGATTTACCGGCGGCACAGCGGCTACGAAGGCGGGCTCCGCGAAGAGCGCGCGAAGGACGTGCGGGCGCGCCGGCCGATCCGCCTCGTCGAAGAAGCGGTGCGCGGCATGCTGCCCAAGACGACCCTGGGCGATGCGATGTACCGGAAGCTGAAGGTGTATGCGGGACCGGATCATCCGCATGCCGCACAGAAACCAACCAAGCTCGAGGTAGCGTAACGTGTCATCGATTCAGTACTACGGGACCGGGCGCCGCAAGACCTCCACGGCCCGGGTGTTCCTGCGGCCGGGCACGGGCGTCATCACGGTGAACCACCGCGAGTTCGCGGACTTCTTCCCCACCGCCGTGCTGCGGACCGAGATCCAGCAGCCGCTCAAGCTCACCGACACGACGGAGAAGTTCGACGTGCTGGCGACGGTGGCGGGCGGCGGGACCGCGGGCCAGGCCGGCGCGGTGCGGCTGGGCATCTCGCGCGCGCTGTGCGAGTACAACATCGAGTTGCGCCCGGCGCTGAAGAAGGAAGGCCTGCTCACGCGCGACGCGCGGGCGAAGGAACGCAAGAAGTACGGGCTGGCCGGCGCGCGCAAGCGCTTCCAGTTCAGCAAGCGCTAATCCGGGCGGCGTCAGTCACAGGGAGGACCATTGAGCGGGATCGCCATCAACGAATTGCTGGAAGCCGGGGTGCACTTCGGCCATCAGACGAAGCGCTGGAACCCCAAGATGAAGCAGTACATCTTCGGCCAGCGCAACGGCATCTACATCATCGACCTGGGCAAGACGTCGAGGCTGTTCGGCGACGCGGAGGCGTTCGTGAACCAGCTGGCGGCAGACGGCGGCACGGTGCTCTTCGTGGGCACGAAGCGCCAGGCCCAGGACGCGGTGGCCGAGGAAGCCCAGCGCTGCGGGATGCACTTCGTGAACCAGCGCTGGCTGGGCGGGCTTCTGACGAACTTCACGACGATCCAGCGCAGCCTGACGCGGCTGCGGGAGCTCGAGGCGATGCAGGTCGACGGCCGGTACGAGACGCTGTCGAAGAAGGAAGTCGCCGGCATCGAGAAGGAAAAGCGGAAGATCTCGAAGAACCTGGACGGCATCCGCCAGATGGGCAAGCTGCCCGACGCGGTGTTCGTGATCGACACGCGGAAGGAACAGATTGCGGTCGACGAGGCCCGCAAGCTCAAGATCCCGGTCATCGGCATCGTCGACACCAATTCGGATCCGGAACAGGTCGATTACGTGATCCCGGGCAACGACGACGCGCTGCGGTCGATCCGGCTGTTCACGTCGCGCATCGCGGACGCGATTGTCGCGGGCCGGTCGCTCCGCGAGTCGGCGCGCGCCGAGGCCGCCGACGAGCAGGCGAACCGCCGGGCCGCCGCGCGTCCTCGGGCGGATGTGCCGCCGCCAGCCGCGGCGCCGCCGAGCGCGCCGCCCGCGTCGGCCTAGGGGGTTTCGGCCCGGCGTGCGCCGGGTGCACGTGAGGGGAATTCCGCGCCGGCCGGGCACGCCCCGCGCCGGCGCGATTTGCGTACAGCGGAGACCGAACGACCATGGCGATCACAGCAGATCAGGTGAAGGCCCTCCGGGAGAAGACCGGCGCGGGCATGATGGAATGCAAGGCCGCCCTGACCGAGACCGGCGGCAACATCGACGAGGCCGTCACCGCGCTGCGCAAGCGCGGCCTCGCACAGGCGGCCAAGCGCGCCGGACGGAGTACGTCGCAGGGCCTGGTCAGCAGCTACATCCACATGGGCGGCAAGATCGGCGTGCTTGTCGAGGTCAACTGCGAGTCCGACTTCGTGGCGCGCACCGAGGGGTTCCAGCACCTCGTGAAGGAGATCGCGATGCACATCGCGGCGGCCGACCCGAAGTACGTCCGCCGCGACGAAGTGCCCCCCAGCGTCATCGAACAGGAAAAGGCCATCTACCGCGCCCAGTTCGAGGGCTCCGGCAAGCCGCCGCAGGTCATCGAGAAGATCGTCGAGGGCAAGATCGGCAGCTACTATACCCAGGCCGTGCTGCTGGACCAGCCGTCGGTGCGCGACCAGAACGTCACCATCGGCGAGATGGTGACGCAGGCGATCGCCAAGACCGGCGAGAACATCGCCGTCGCCCGGTTCGCCCGGTTCAGACTGGGTGAAGGCCCCGAGCAGGCGTAGGGTATAATCCGTCGGCGTATGCCTGACACGCCGCCTGCCGCCTACCGACGCGTGCTCCTGAAACTGTCAGGGGAAGCCCTGATGGGCCCCCAGACCTTCGGGATCGACCGAGGCGTCGCCGGGCAGATCGCCCGCGAGATCGCCGACATCCGGGCGCTCGACGTCGAGCTGGCGATCGTCATCGGCGGCGGCAACATCTTCCGAGGCGTGGCGGCCAGCGCCGCCGGCATGGATCGCGCCCAGGCCGACTACATGGGCATGCTGGCCACCGTCATCAACGCCCTGGCGCTCCAGGACGCGCTCGAACAGGAGCGCGTCCACACGCGCGTGGTCACCGCCATCGAGATGCGGGCGGTGGCGGAGCCCTTCATCCGGCGACGGGCGATCCGGCACATCGAGAAGGGGCGCGTCGTCGTGTTCGCCGCCGGCACGGGCAACCCGTATTTCACCACCGACACCGCTGCCGCCCTGCGCGCCATGGAGATCAAAGCCGAGGTGATCCTGAAGGCCACCAAGGTGGACGGCATCTACACGGCGGACCCGGTGACCAACCCCGGCGCCACGAAGTTCGAGACCCTGAGCTACCTCGACGTGCTCGATCGCCGGCTCAAGGTGATGGACGCCACGGCGATCTCGCTGTGCATGGACAACAAGCTCCCGATTGTCGTCTTCAACCTGCGTGAACCCGGCAACATGAAACGGGCCATCCTGGGCGAGCCCATCGGCACCACCGTCCGGGCCTAGGCCTCGCGCCAGCCAGAACCGCGGAGTACACCAGCATGGACGTCATCGATCTCAAGTCGCTGTATACCGACCTCAAGAAGCGGATGGACCAGGTCATCGACCACCTGCGCCAGGAACTCGCGGGCGTGCGCACCGGCCGGGCGACCATCAACATCCTCGATCCGGTGCACGTCGACGCTTACGGATCGCGCATGCCGCTGAACCAGGTCGCGACGCTGTCGATTCCCGATCCCATGACGATCGTGGCGCAGCCGTTCGACCCGTCGCTGCTCGGCGCGATCGAGAAGGCCGTGCGCGCCTCGGACCTCGGTCTCAACCCGAACAACGACGGCAAGCTGATCCGCATCCCGATCCCCTCGCTCACCGAGGAGCGGCGCAAGGAGCTGTCACGCCACGTCCACAAGCTCGCCGAGGACGGCCGCAACAGCGTCCGCCAGGTGCGCCGCGAAACCAACGAGAGGCTGAAGAAGCTCCTCAAAGACAAGCTGGTGTCGGAAGACGACGAGCGGAAGGGCCTCGACGAGGTCCAGAAGATCACGGACCAGCACGTCCACCTCATCGACGACCTGCAGAAGAAGAAGGACATCGAACTGCTGGGCAAGTAGGAGCGAACCGGGATTCATGTCATACCTGACCCACCTGGAGTGTTCCGTGCCGTGCGGCGCGGGGCCCCGTGATCCCCGCGAGTCGCACCATCTCTGCTCGTGCGGGATGCCGCTGCTGGCGCGGTACGACCTCGCGGCCGCATCCCGCAGCTGGCGGCGCGAGAGCCTGGCCGGCCGCGACCCGAACATGTGGCGCTACCGCGAGCTGATGCCGCTCGTTGACGGCGAGGAGCCGGTGACGCTGGGCGAGGGCTTCACGCCGCTCCTGCACGCGGCGCGCCTCGGCCGCAGCCTCGGTCTCGACCGCCTCTTCATCAAGGACGAGTCGCTCAACCCGACGAATTCCTTCAAGGCGCGCGGCCTGTCCGCCGCGGTCACGAAGGCGCGCACCGTGGGCGCGAGCACCCTTTCGGTACCGTCGGCCGGCAACGCGGCCAACGCCATGGCCGCCTACGCCGCGTGCGCGGGGCTGCAGGCCAAGGTCTTCATGCCGAAGGACGTGAAGGTGCCGTTCATCCGCGAGTGCGAGCTCTACGGGGCCGACATCACGCTGGTGGACGGGCTCATCACCGACGCCGGCCGCGTGGCGGCCGAGCGCGGCGGGCCGCTCGGGTGGTACGACGTGTCGACGCTGAAGGAGCCGTACCGGATCGAAGGCAAGAAGACCATGGGCTACGAGCTCGCCGAGCAGCTCGACTGGCGCTGGCCCGACTGGATCATCTACCCCACCGGCGGCGGCACCGGCATCGTGGGCATGTGGAAAGCCTTCGAGGAGATCGAAACGATTGGCTGGGTCCCGCGCGGGCGACGGCCGAAGATGGTGAGCGTGCAGGCCGAGACCTGCGCGCCAATTATCCGCGCGTTTGAGCAGGGCGCCGAACGGGCCGAGATGTGGCAGAACGCCCGGACGTGCGCCGACGGCCTCCGCGTGCCCAAGGCCATCGGCGACTTCCTGATTCTGCGTGCGATTCGGGAGAGCGGCGGTACGGCCGTGGCCGTCAGCGACGCGGACATGGTGCGCGACATGAAGGCCATTGGCGCTCTGGAAGGCGTGAGCGCCGCGCCGGAAGGCGGCGCGACACTCTCGGCGCTCCGCCGGCTGCAGGCGGACGGGCTGGTGAAGCCTGACGACTCCGTCGTGCTGTTCAATACCGGCGGGGCGCTCAAGTATCTGGACGTGCTCGGGTAGGGGCTGGGGGCTAGGCGCTAGGGGCTAGTCAGTCGAACCGACGTGCTGCCACCCACGCGCCGAAGCCGCGTCGGACTAGCGCCCAGCGTCTAGTCCCTGGCGCCTGACTTCGCGCTCCCCCGCCCCGGTGCCGAGCTTCTCTATCTTCCTCGTCTTCATGTTGTAGACGTCGCCTGCCGAGAGCACGAAGTACGGCTTCTCCCAGGGCTGGTAGAGCCGCGTGTTGTCGTGGATCGCGACCTTCCACTTCCCTGCCACTTCGAAGCGATCGCCGGTCACGACGATGGCTGTGCCCTCCGAGAGGCCGATGCCCAGCAGTTCCGGCATCTTCTGGATGACCGGGATGAGGTCGTCCCAGCGGTTCCGCGCGTTGATGTGCTGGTCGATGGCCGTGCGGCGGAGGAAATTGAACCCCCGCTCGTGCTCCTTCTCCGGCGTCATCATGGTCTGCGGGCCGGCGACCGCTCCCCGCACCAGGTAGTCGCCCTGGATCGTGGCGCCGGCCGAACTGCCGCCGATGACGCCGCCGCGCGCCAGCACGTTGTGGAACTCCTTGTACGTGAGCGTGTGCATGTACGAGTCGACGATGTTCCACTGCCGGCCGCCGTTGAACCAGACGGCGTTGGCCGTGCGCAGGATTGCCGCGAACGCCTCGGAATCGGCGACCTTCGGGTCGTGCGTATGCAGCATCCGGACATTCTTGATGCCGCGCTTCAGCCACGGCGCGGTGACCGCTTCCTCCGTATAGGCTCGGACGGTGCCGTCGGCGTTCCGGTTGCCGCCCGCGGTCGGCACAATCACGAACGACGCGCCCGGGCCGCCTGCGAGTTGAATGAACTTCTCGAGAACACCGGTGCCCTCCAGCGAGCCTCCCCCGACGACGACGAGGGTGCCTGTGGGCGGCCCGTACTCGGGCGGGTCGTCCGCCGCCGTCCTGGCGGCGACAGAGGCGAGCAGGATGGCGAGGGCACAGAGCGCGGCGGCGGTTCGTCTAATCGTCATGGGAGTGGCATTGTTGACCAGCCGGCGAGAGACCGCAAGCGAGCCGTCGGCAGGCTGAACCGGATTGTCCGGGGCTCGCGCCGCGTGGTAAGATAAAAGGATGTCGGGCGGCTAGCTCAGCTGGGAGAGCGCCGCGTTCGCAACGCGGAGGTCGGGAGTTCGAGCCTCCTGCCGTCCACCACCCGAAGTCGCATGGAAAGGCCCGGTTCCCGCCGGGCTTTTCGAGCGTACGGGCCCCCGGCCGCGCGACGCACACGGCCAGGCCGCGGATGTGCGACACTGTCAGGGTCGGTCAAGGAGACACCCATCATGAAAGCGTCTCGCATCATCGCACTCGGCTTCATCGTCCTGTTGTCTGCCGGTGTGGTCGCCGAGGAGGGCATGTGGATGCCCCAGCAGATCCCGGCACTCGCCGCGAAACTCCGGGCCCTCGGGTTCACCGGCGACCCGAAAACATTCGCCGATCTCACGGGACAGCCGATGGGCGCCATCGTGTCGCTCGGCGGCTGCACGGCGTCCTTCGTATCGCCCGACGGCCTCATCGTCACCAACCATCACTGCGTGACGGGCGGCCTCCAGTTCAATTCGAGCCCGCAGCGCAACCTGCTGAAGGACGGGTACTTCGCCCCGGCGCACGCCGACGAACTGCCGAACGGGCCAGGGTCGCGCGTGTTCGTGACGACCTCGGTGGCGGAGGTCACAAACGACATCACCGCCGGCCTTGACGCCTCGGCGACCGATCGCGCGCGGTACGACACGATTGACCGCCGCGTGAAGGAGCGCGTCGCGGCGTGCGAGAAGGACGGCTCCCGCTGCAACGTCGCCTCGTTCTTCGAGGGCCGGAAGTACTTCGAAATCAAGCAACTCGAAATCAAGGACGTCCGCCTCGTGTACGCGCCAGCCGAGGGCATCGGCGTGTTCGGCGGCGAAACCGACAACTGGCGCTGGCCGCGCCACACGGGCGACTGGAGCTACCTGCGCGCGTACGTCGGCAAGGACGGCAGGCCGGCCGCCTACGACAAGAACAACGTGCCGTACAGGCCGAAGCACTGGCTCAAAGTGGCCGCGGGCGGCGTCAAGCCCAACGACCTCGTCTTCGTCGTCGGCTACCCGGGCCGGACGCAGCGGCACCAGACCTATGCCGAGGTGAAGGAGACCGTCGAGTGGGCGCTCCCCCGCTCCATTCGGCTCGCCGAGGAACAACTGGCGCTCGTCGACACGCTCACGAAGCAGAATCCCGCGCTGGCCATCAAGCTGGCTGGCCGCGTGCAGGGACTGAATAACGGCCTCACCAACTCCCGCGGCGTGCTGGAAGGCATGAACAAGGGCGGCGCCCTGGGGAAGAAGCAGGCGCGCGAACAGGAACTCGTCGCCTGGATCTCGGCCAGCCCGGCCCGCCAGCAGAAGTACGGCGAGGCGCTGGCCGCGATGCAGGCCATCCAGTCGCAGGGCGAAGCGACGCGCGAACGCAACGCCGTCCTCAACCTGCTGTCGTCCGCATCGTCCTATCTCGCGTCGGCGCAGACGCTGTACCGCCTGTCGGCCCAGCGCCCCAAGGCCGACGTCGAGCGGGACCCGGGCTTCCAGGAACGCGACTGGCCCCGCATCCGCGAGGCCCAGGACCGCCTGCAGCGCACGATCGATCCCGTCGCGGACCGCGCGCTGTTCCGCTGGGCGCTGGGCAAGGCGGCCGCGTTGCCTGCCGGCCAGCGGCTTGAAGCGCTGGACCGCGAGGCGGGGCTGAAGCCGGGCATGGACAAGGCCACTGCCCAGGCCGCGGTCGAGAAATTCCTCGACAGCCTCTACTCCGGCACGGAACTGGCCGAGCGGGATGTTCGCATGGCGTACCTCGACAAGAGCACGGCGGAACTCGTGGCATCCTCCGACAAGTTCGTCGCCCTGGCCGCAGCCCTCGAGCCGCTGGCCGAGGCGAACCGCGAGGCGGCCAAGAACCGCGCGGGCGCCTCGACGCGAATCCGGCCCGTCTACATGGAGGCGATGCTCGAGAAGGCCGGCGGCCTGCTCGCGCCGGACGCGAACAGCACCCTGCGCGTGACGTACGGCCAGGTCAAGGGCGTGGACACGCGCGATGGCTTGTTCTACAAGCCGCAGACAACCCTCCAGGGGATCGTGGAAAAGCACACGGGCAGCGGGGAGTTCGACGCGCCGCAGAAACAGCTCGACGCGATCAAGGCGCTCAGGGCCGGCAAGTCGAGCGTCTTCGTCGACAAGGGCCTCAACGACGTGCCGGTGAACTTCCTCTCCACAGTGGACACGACCGGTGGCAACTCCGGGTCGCCGACTCTCAACGCGAGAGGTGAACTCGTGGGGCTCCTGTTCGACGGGACCTACGAATCGGTGTCGTCCGACTACCTCTTCGACAGCGTCAAGACGCGGTCAATCCATGTCGACAGCCGCTACATGCTGTGGACGATGGCCGAGGTGGACGGCGCGAAGCGGCTGCTCGACGAAATGGGCGTGTCGCTGGTCATTCCGCGGGCCGTGAAGGCACGAGCGAAGCCGGCGGCGCCGGCGAAGGCCCCCGCCATCGTCCGGTGACGCGGCCGGAATCGCGACGGAGCGTTGTCGCAGAACGGATACAGAATCGTCGCCGCGCCGGCGCCGCGCCGTTGACAGATGGCGGGTTCGGGCCGATCTTAGATTCATCGATTGTCACCGTCGCGATCGCCGGTCGACACAATGAACCCCAGGTGTCCTCCGATCGCCCGCAGCCGTCCGCCGCCGTGGCGCCGCGGCAGCGCGCTCAACGGCGTGCCGGGCCCAGGCTCGGCACCCGCCCGGCCCTCTGTGGACCGGGTCGTTGCCACCCTGACCGACGAACGGTGTCGCTCGTGAGTACGTAGGCGGCCGTGTGGGAGAGGAGTTGGCGATGTCGAGGATCTTTGCCGCG
>JAWOGY010000272.1:0-12219 GCA_046496425.1 Vicinamibacterales bacterium | reverse complement strand
GCCCTGGCGGCGCTCTGTGCGCCGGTGGCCCCGCTCACCGCCCAGAAGCCGCAACTCGGCTACTATCGCCAGCCGGCCATCTGGAACGACACGCTCGTGTTCGTGGCCGAGGGCGACCTCTGGCGTGTCGGCCACGAAGACGAGCGTGTCGTTCAAGATGGCCGGCTGGCGATAATAGCCGAGTTGCGGCTTCTGGGCGGTGAGCGGGGCCACCGGCGCACAGAGCGCCGCCAGGGCAACCACGGCAACCAGCGCGATTCCTCTCGAGCGTCCACGCGGCATAAGACCTCCCCGGGGTCGGGTCTATTTAGCGTACGGGTGCAGACTGTAATTCAGAATTGTAACCGCGCTGGATGGTTCCGACCCCATCTGCAGACACAACCGGCGGGGCGCAGCGTTCGTCCAACCTATTGACACCCGCCCCCGGGGGCCCGATAGTGGGGTCAGGCTTATCTATGTCCGCTTCGCTGCCCGTCGGGTCGCGGCTTGGCCCGTATGAGATTTGCGCGCTCCTGGGCGTCGGGGGCATGGGCGAGGTATACCGCGCCCGCGACACCCGCCTCGGTCGCACGGTGGCCCTGAAAGTCCTTCCGGCGGAAGCCACCGCCGACCCGGATCGCCGCCAGTCGTTCGAGGAGGAGGCCCGGACCGTTGCCGGCCTCAATCATCCCAACATCTGCGTCCTCTACGACATTGGCCAGGGCGTCCCTTCGGGGCTGGAGGGACTAGCCCCTAGCCCCCAGCCCCTAGCCCCTGTCCATTTCCTCGTCATGGAGCACCTCGACGGCAAGTCGCTCGCCGAGCGGCTCGTGCAGGGGCCGCTGCCGCTGGATCAGGCGCTCGACGTGGCCATCCAGATGGCCGACGCGCTCGACAAGGCCCACGGCAACGGCGTGGTGCATCGCGACCTGTCTCCCGCCAACGTGATGCTCACGAAAAGCGGCGCGAAGCTCCTCGATTTCGGCCTCGCCACCCTGGTCGCCCCGGAGCCTGGCCAGGACCCCAGCCGGATCCGCACGCATCTCGACCCGCTCCGCCACCGGCTGGTCGGCACGCCGTATTACATGTCGCCCGAGCAGGCCAAGGGCCAGCCCGCGGACCGCCGCTCCGACATCTTTTCCATGGGCGTCCTCCTGTACGAAATGCTGACCGGCCGCCGGCCCTTCGACGGCAGCAATCTCGTGTCGGTGCTGGCATCCATCCTGCGCGACCCGCAGGCGCCGGTGACGCGGATCAATCCCTCGCTGCCGGTCCAGCTCGGGCCGATCATCGACAAGTGCCTCGAGAAGGATCCTGCGCGGCGCTGGCAAAGCGTGTCACAACTCCAGCACCGCCTCGAGAGCCTTCGCGCCGATCTCCTGTCGGCCGTGCGCGCGAGCCACCGGTCCATCGCCGTGCTGCCGTTCTCCGACATGAGCGAGGCGCGCGATCAGGGCTACCTGTGCGAGGGCATCGCCGAGGAGATCCTCTTCGCGCTCAGCCGCGTGAAGGGCCTCCGCGTGGCGTCCCGCGCTTCGGCGTTCCGCTACCGGGCGGCCGGCGCCGATCCCGCCGAAATCGGGTCCGCGCTTCAGGTGACCACCCTGCTCGACGGCACGGTGCGCCGGGCGGGCGATCGCATCAGGATCACCGTCACGCTCGTCGCCGTCGACGACGGCTTCTGCCTCTGGTCCGAGCGTTACGACCGGGACGTCCATGACATTTTCGCGCTGCAGGACGAGATCGCGCGCGCCGTGGTCAATGCGCTGGAGATCACGCTCAGCTCGGCCGAACGGGAAGCGGTGCACCGCCTCTCGGCCCCGGACCTCGACGCCTACGACTGCTACCTGCGCGGGCGCAGCTACTTCTTCAAGTTCGACAAGCGCAGCGTCGGCTACGCGCGCGAGCTGTTCGAGCAGGCCATCGCCATCGACCCGTCGTACGGCCGCGCGTATGCCGGCATCTCCGATTGCAGCGCCTATCTCTACCAGAACGTCGGGCGCAGTCCCGCCGACCTCGAACGCGCCATGCAGGCCGCCGAAGCCGCCCTGAAGATCACGCCCGAGATGGCCGAGGCCCACTCGTCGCTCGGCACGGCCCTGTCGATGCTGGGGCGTCACGACCAGGCCGAAGCGGCCTTCCAGCGGGCGATCGCGCTCAACCCGAACCTCTTCGAGGCGCATTACTTCTATGCCCGCGACGCGTTCACGCAGGGCAAGCTCGATCTCGCGATCCGCGAGTACGAGGAGGCCAGCCGCGTCCGGCCCGAAGACTACCAGTCGCCCCTGCTCGTCGCGCAGAGCTACGAGGACCTCGGCCACGCCGACCTGGCGAAGCTGTCGCGGCTGCGGGGCATCGCCATCGCCGAAGCGCACCTCAGGATGACGCCCGACGATGCGCGGGCGCTGTATATGGGGGCGAATGGCCTCGTGGCGCTGGGTGAGGTGGAGAAGGGCCTCGCGTGGGCGAAGCGGTCCGTTGGCATGGGCCCCGACGACCCGATGCTGCTCTACAACGTGGCGTGCATCTTCAGCCTGGCCAACCGGGTAGACGAGGCGCTGGGCTACATCGAGGCGGCCGTCGCGCACGGCATGCGCCTGCGCGGCTGGCTGGAGCACGACAGCAACCTCGACAACATCCGCAACACGCCGCGCTTCCAGGCCGTGATGGCGAAACTCTGACAGCCCGGCTGTGGGTGGCCGGGGCGCTTCCCATCTGCCCGCAGGGAAGACAGGCGAAGTTCACCCGAGGACAGATGGGAACGTCCCGGACAGGACCCGCAGCCGGGCTTCACGTTACGCCACCGGCAGGCCCGGGAACGGATCGTCGATCGACGGGCTCTGCGGCGTGAACATCTCCGCGCCGTTCTCGGTGATCACCATGTCGTCTTCGAGCCGGAGGCCGAACTCGCCCGGGATGTAGATGCCCGGCTCGTTCGTGAACACCATGCCCGGCGCGAGCGTGACGCTCTTCGTCCACCCGAACATGTTGTTCTCCACCAGGTACGGCCACTCGTGGCCGTCCATGCCGAGACCGTGACCCAGGCGGTGCGTGAAGAACGTGAAGCCTGGACCGTAGCCTTCCGCCTCGGCCAGCTTGCGCGCGGCGCGGTCCAGCGAATCGAGCGTCGCGCCCGGCTTCGCCACCGCGACCGCCGCGAGCTGCATCCGCCGCACGAGGTCGAACACCTTCCGCATCTTGTCGGTCGGCTTGCCGAACACAAACGATCGGCTGATGTCCGATCTGTAGTCCTCCACCGAGCAGCCGCCGTCGACGAGGATCATCGTGCCGTCGCGCGCGACCTGGGGCACCGACGATCCGTGCGGGAACGCGCTGTTGGGGCCGAACTGGGCGCCGCCGCCGCCCGGGAAGCCCTGGCGCTGGTGCGCGGCCGACGTGAGCGCGCCGTACTCGGCCGGCGTCATGCCGTCGCGCACGCCGGGGTATGCCGCGGCATACGCGTTCAGCGTGACCTTCGATGCCAGGCGCATCAGTTCCAGCTCGTGCGCGTCTTTGAACATGCGGCAGCCGGCCGTCACGGGCGTCGCGCTCACGAAACGGATCGCCGGCGCAGCCTGGGCGACGCTGTCGGCAAACACGAACCGCACGGTCTCCTCGATACCGACGCGTCCCGTCGCCACGCCGCGTGCCTTCAGTGCGCGGGCGGTCAGGTCGAACGGGCTTTCGGTCTCATGCCACGTGAGCAGTTCCCCGCCGGCCGCAAGCGGGCCTCTCTTGACCTGCTCCCCCGCCCGGTCCGCTTCGAACGCCGGGCAGATGATGGCCGGGTTGCCTTTCGCCGGCAGCACCACCGCGAACATGCGCTCGCTCTGGCCCCAGCGCAGGTTCGTGAAGTAGAGCATCGACGTGCCGCCGGTGAGGACGATGGCGCCGAGGCCTTCTTTGACCATGAGGGCCCGCGCCCGCTCGATCCGCGCCAGGCGCTCCTCGTTGGTGATCGGGCGCGCCTGCCCCTTCAAGGCCGGCAGCTTCGCGAATGACGCCGGAGGCGGCGGCGCCTGGAGCGACTGCGCTCCTGGCCGGCCCTGCGGATCCGGCGCGGCAGCGCCCGACGCGACGTTCGGCAACGCGGCGGCCACGCCCGCGACGGTGGCGCTCTGAACGAACTGGCGGCGATTCAACATGGCCCCTACAATAACCTGAAACCGGGCGAATACGAGCGGGGCGCCTCATATAATGGGCGCCAGCCCGTGTCTGAACTTCCCACTCCCCCGGCGATGCGCATCCTCCACGCGATCCACGACTTTCTGCCCCGGCACGCGGCCGGTTCCGAGATCTACGCCTTCCACCTCTGCCGCGAACTGGCGGCGCGCCACCACGTGCACGTGCTTGCGGCCGAATACGACCCGGGCCGGCCGCACGGCACGCTCACCTGGCGCGTTCACGAGGGGCTGCCGGTCATCGAGCTTGTCAACAACTGGGAGGGATCGTTCGCGGATTCCTGGAGGTCGGCAAGACTGACATCACAGCTGGATGCCGTGCTGCGCGCGACGCAGCCTCACGTGGTGCACGTCCACAGCCTGCTCAACCTGAGCTTCGATCTGCCCCGTCTCGCCAGAGCGCGCGGCGCGGCCGTGGCGGCTACGCTGCACGACCACAGCCTCGCATGCCCGTCCGGCGGCCAGCGGCTCCACCTCACGGAGCGCACGGTCTGTCACGAGATCGACGCTGCCCGGTGCGCCGCCTGTTTCCCCCACTCCCCTTTTCATGCCCAGCTGTCGGTCGGCGCGATGAGCCGGGCCGCGGGCCTGGGCGGCTCGGTCGTCGGCAGATCCGCGAGGTGGATGGCAAAGCTCGCCCCGGGCGCGGCCGGCGCCTTCAGGCGGCAGGTGCTCGCGCGCGCGCAGCCGATCGAGGCCGCCGGGATTGAGGAGCGGCTCGCGCACCTCCGTCAGGTGTTCGAGGCGGTGCAGCTGTTTGTCGCGCCATCGCGATCGATTGCGGACGCCCACGAGCGGCTCGGGGTGCATCGCTCGAAGCTGCTCGTGTCCGACTACGGATTCGCGCAGCGGCCTTCTCGTCGTCCCGCTGGAGAGAATCCCTCGCCTCTCGCCTCCCCCCTCTCGCCTGTCTGCATCGGCTTCGTCGGCACGCTCGTCTGGCACAAGGGGCTGCACGTGCTGCTCGAGGCGGCGCGCGAGCTGCCCTCCGGCGCCTATGAGATCGAGGTGTGGGGCGCGCTGGATACGTTCCCGGAGTACACGGCGTCGCTCCGCGCGATGGCGCGGGGACTGCCGGTGCGGTTCTGCGGGCCCTTTCACAACGGGCAGGGCGCGGAGATTTATCGCCGCTTCGACCTGCTGGTCGTGCCCTCGCTCTGGCCAGAGAATTCCCCACTGGTCATCCACGAGGCCTTTATGGCGGGCGTGCCCGTCGTGGCCGCTCGAATCGGCGGCATCCCCGAACTCGTCACCGACGGCGTCAACGGCGCGCTCTACGAACCGGCGTCGCCAGCGGCGCTCGCGGAAACGCTGCGGGGTCTTGTTCTCAGGCCGGACCGCCTGGCGGAGATGGCCAGGCACGCGCCGGCCGTGAAGACGATCGCCGAAGATGCGCGAGACTGGGAAGGGCGTTACGAGTCGCTGCGCGAGGCAGCAGGGAGCGGTTTCAGCACCCGTTCTCGCGGCGAGTTCGGGCCGCCGAACGCAGGTGATGAAACCGGTCCATTCATATGAGCGAGCCGCTCGTCTCGGTCCTCCTTCTGACCCGCAACGGCGCGGCCACGCTGCCGCGCGTTCTGGCTGCCGTCCGCTCCCAGGACGCGCCGTTTCCCTTCGAAGTGGTCGCCGTGGACTCCGGGTCCGACGATGGAACCGTGGAGCTGCTGCGGAGCCAGGCCGATCGATTGATCGAGATCCGTGCGGAAAACTTCAATCACGGAACCACACGAAACGTCGGCGTGGTGGCGTGCAGGGCGCCGCTGGTGGTGCTGCTGGTGCAGGACGCCGAGCCGGCGTCGGCAGACTGGCTCGCCAGGCTGGTTGAGCCGCTACTGGCCGGAGATTCGGCGGAAGGCGGTTTCATGGCCCGTTCTCGCGGCCGGAGTCAACCGCCGCACGCAGGTCATGAAACCGGTCCATTGCGCCCGCTTGCGGGTGCCTACGCCCGCCAGGTTCCGCGGCCCGACGCCTCCGCCGTGGTGCGCGCGTATCTCTCGCAGTACCAGGCCACCGGTTCCACTCCGCGCAGGCAGTCGATCGCAAATCGGGCCGAGTTTGACGCGCTCACGCCGAGCGAGCGGTTGGCGGCTTGCACGTTCGACAACGTCTGCTCGTGCATCCGGCGTGAGGTCTGGGAACGGCATCCGTTCAGGCCGGCGCCGATTGCCGAAGACCTGGCGTGGGCCAGAGAGGTGATGCTGGCCGGCTACGACCTGGCTTACGTCCCGGATGCCGCCGTCGTGCACTCACACGATCGGTCCGCCGGCTACGAACTGAAGCGGACGTACCTCGTCCACCAGCAACTGCGGCGCCTCTTCGGGCTCGCCTCCATCCCATCCGCGGCGCATCTCGTGCGCGCGATCACCGTGTCGGGCGTCGCCCACACCCGGTGGACACTCGGTGGGCCTGGCCCCGCAGGCGCAGGGCTGTTCGCGCTTCCACGCGCCCTGGCCCTCGCCGTGGCCATGCCCCTGGGCCAGTACCTCGGTGCCCGGTCGGCAGATGCCGGGCGTGAACTGCTCAGGGTGCGGGGCGTGTGATGCGCATCCTGTTCGTCGTGCATGGCTTTCCCCCGGAAGCCACCGGCGGCACGGAGCTTTACGCCGCCACTCTCGCTCAGGCCCTCCGGCGGCGCGGCCACGAGGTCGTCGTCTTCGCGCGCGAAGCCCGCCCGGACGAGCCGGAGTATCGTGTTCGTCGCGATCGCGCCGGCGAGGTCGATGTTGTCCGCGTCAACCACACGTTTCGCGACGCGACGTCATTCGAACACACCTATCGCAACGCGCGGATCGACGCGATCGCGGGCGCCCTGCTCGACGACGAGCGGCCGGACCTCGTCCACGCCCATCATCTGACGTGCCTCAGTACCGGCATCGTCAGCCAGTGCGCGGCGCGAGGTATTCCGCTCGTCCTGACGCTCAACGATTACTGGCTGATATGCCACCGCGGCCAACTCCTCGATCTGGACCTTGCGCGCTGCGACGGCCCCGAGGCGGGCCGCTGCGCGGTGTGCGCCGGACTGGCGGCTTCCGGACAGCCCGCCGTGCACGCGGCGGCGCGCGGACTCCGCGCGATTGAGCGTCACCTGCCGAAGCCGCTCGCCGCCATCCAGCGGCGCTTGGTGTCGGGCGCGGCGCGGCGCGTTGTCCCGGAATCCGCAGCGTCCGAGATTACCCGCCGCCTCGAGCACGTCCGGACCGTCTGCGACAGC
Organism: Vicinamibacterales bacterium; assembly: GCA_046496425.1. Classification (GTDB taxonomy): domain Bacteria; phylum Acidobacteriota; class Vicinamibacteria; order Vicinamibacterales; family JAKQTR01; genus JAKQTR01. The sequence continues at coordinate 4,848 of JAWOGY010000272.1, read as the reverse complement.
GCGGCGCGCATCCTGGCGCCGTCGAAGACGCTGGTGGAGCGGTTCGCGCGCTTCGGCATTCCGCCGTCGCGGATGCTCCTGCAGGATCAGGGCATCGACGTTCGGCCGTTTGCCAACCTGACGCGCGAGCCTGCGGACCGGCTGCGTCTGGGGTTCGCCGGCAGCCTCATCGCGTCGAAGGCGCCGCACGTGTTGCTCGAGGCCGTCGCCGGTCTGCCTCCAGATCGCGTGTCCTTGACGATTGCCGGCGACCTGGCGCCCTATCACGGCGACGCCAGCTATGCCGGCATCGTGCGCCCGATGCTACAAGTGGTTTCAAAACCCGTTCTCGCGGCGTCCATAGACCGCCGTACGCAGGTTTTGAAACCGCCCCTGGAGAAGGCGGGGGTCGAGTGGCTCGGAGGCGTCGCGCACGAGAAGGTGCCGGCGCTGCTTGCCTCGATCGACGTCCTTGTCGTGCCGTCGATCTGGATCGAGAATGCGCCATTCGTCATCAAGGAGGCGTTTGCCGCCGGATTGCCGGTCGTGGCTTCGAACCTGGGCGGCATGGCCGAACTCGTGCAGGACGGACGCAACGGCTTGCTGTTCAACGCGGGCGATCCAGACGACCTGCGCCGGGTGATCACGAGACTGCTGGATGAGCCCGGCCTGTTTGCGACGCTGCGCGAGGGCATTCCGCGGGTGAAGACGATCGACGAAGACGCAGCGTGGACACAGGCACTCTATGAAGAGGTCGTCCGCGAATCTTCCGCGCGCGCCACGGTTGAGAGCGGTTCCGTAGCCCGTTCCAGCGGGGGAGGTCAACCGCCGCACGCAGGCTACGAAACCGGTCCTGTGATCGCGGCGGTCGTCCTGAACTACAACACGCCGGACGACACGCTGCTCGCCGTCCTGTCGCTGCGGGCCTCCCGGCGTCCGTTCGACCAGGTTGTCGTTGTGGACAACGGGGCCGGCACGGAATGCGAGCGTGCCCTTTCACCCTGGAGAGACAGCGTCCGTTACATCCGCAGTCCCGGCAACGTCGGGTTCTCGGCCGGGTGCAACATCGGCATCCGTGCGGCGCTGGATGCGGGCGCGGACATGGTCCTTCTCGTGAACAGCGACGCCGTGCTCGCGCCCGACGCCGTCGAGCGGCTCGAACACGCGCTGATGGCAGAACCGGGCGCGGGCATTGCCGCGCCGCTCGTCGCCTCGCGCGCGGAGCCCGGGATTGTGGGATCGGCCGGCATCGCTTACTCGGCCGCAACTGGCCGGATGAAGCACGAAGGGTTTGGCGGCCGCACGACCGACCTGTGCGAGGGGCCTGTGCAAACGGTCGATGTCGTCAGCGGCTGCGTCATGCTGATCCGGCGGTCGGTCTTCGACCGGATCGGCCTGTTCGACGAGCGCTATTTTTATTCGTTCGAGGATATCGAGTTCTGCCTTCGCGCACGCCGCGCCGGCCATCGCATCCTGCTCGTGCCGCAGGCGCTCGCGTACCACGAGGGGCATCAGTCGATTGGCGCCGCCTCCGCCTCGCGCCTCTACTACGCCGCCCGGAACCATCTGCTGCTCGCGCAGTCCGCGCTGCCGCTGACAGGGCTGCGTACGTTTGTACGGGCTGCCGGCATAGTGCTGCTGAATGTCGCCTACGCGGTGCGTGTGCCGGCCGTGCCGAGACTGGCGGCGCTGCGAGCGGTGATCTCCGGCACCATCGATCACATGCGTGGGCATTACGGGCCACGGCCATCACGCTGAGGCATCCCACCGTCGCACACGCGGGCGTTCAACCAGCTGGGTAAGCCGCTCGCGTCCCCGCTCACGGAGGCCGATCGGCGGAGGAGGGAGTCCCGAATCCCTGGATTCGGTATATACTAAATGCGTGTTCGAGTGGGACCCGAAGAAGGCTGCGGCGAATCTCGTCAAGCACGGCGTCTCGTTCGACGAGGCCACGACGATCTTCGCCGACCCCGGAGCCTTGGATGGTCCTGACGTCGGTCACTCAACGGAGGAAACGCGATTCCTCCGGGTTGGACAATCGATTCTCGATCGCGTTCTTGTGGTCGCCTACACGCAGAGGAAGGGAAGCCATGGCGAAGCGATCCGCATCATCAGCGCGCGGCGAGCGAGCCGCAAGGAACGAACGGCGCACGGTTGCTCGGTCGAAGATTGACTTCTCCGACATTCCCGAGCTGTCCGACGAGCAGTTGCGCACGATGCGCCGTGTCGGCCGCCCGCCGATTGGGAGCGAGGCTCGACAACTCATTGCCATCCGTCTGGACCCCGAGGTGCTGAACCGATTCCGCGCCGAGGCCAAGCGCCTCAATGTCGGCTACCAGACCCTGATTCATCGTGTGCTCGCGGAACACGTCGGTGCCCGGGTAGCCTGACACCCGACCCTGCGCCGCCAGGGCCGGCCTTCTCCTTCCCCTCCGCCTCCCGCAACCGCTGATCCAGCAGCGCGATCTCCTCGACGAGGTTCTCGATCTGCCGCCGCTGGCCCGAGATGACGACCGAGAAGTACAGCGAGGCCACGAAGACGAAGAAGATGAGCACGAGCAGAAGCACCGCCGGCGGGTAGTACACGCCGAGCCACCGCGCCGTCACGTGGAGGATGTCGCGCCACAGCGACAGCACGAGCAGCGCGGCGGCGCACAGGATCCAGATGATCGAGTACTCCTCGGTGAGCTTCCGCCGGCGCACCAGATCGATCACGAGCAGCAGCAGCGAGCCGCTGACGAGGACGGCGCCAACCTGCAGAAGATTAGCCACCGCCGGCTCCTTTCGGCGTCTGCCGAAGCGGCATGACGAGCAGCGCCAGGGCCGTAATCGCGCACGCCAGCCCCAGCCGGCCTGCGGTCAGCGTCGTCTGGCCCGCCAGGCGCTGGTTCATCCGGATGGGCACCTCGGCCACCGTCAGTCCGCTTCGAGCGAGCAGCAGGAGGAGTTCGGGCTCGGGGTATCCCGGCGGGTGCTCGTCGGCGAGCAGCCTGATGGCGCGTGCGCCGAACGCCCAGAAGCCGGATGTCGCATCGGTCACGCGCACGCCGCTCGCCGCCGACACCCACGCCGAAGCCACGCGCTGCCCCATGCGCCTGAGGCCGTGAGGCGCCCGGGAGGCGGCCGCGCCGCCGAAGCGGGATCCAACGGCGGCATCTGCGGCATTGGCCAGAATTGGCGCGATCAGGCTGCCGATCTCGCCTGCCGGGTGCTGGCCGTCGCCGTCTACCCGCACGACGATGTCGAAACCCTTGCGGAGGGCGTATCTGAGTCCGGCCCTGATGGCGCTGCCAACGCCCAGGTGCTCGCACAGCCTCAGATGTTCCACGCCGAGGGTGGCCAGCGTCGCGCCCGTTGTGTCGGTTGACGCATCGTCGACGACGAGGATGTCGAGTTCGGGCTGTTCCTGGCGCAGGGCTGCGATGACGGCCGGGAGGCTGTCGGCCTCGTTGCGGGCGGGAATGAGGGCGAGCACCTTCACGATAAACCCGCCGACAGTATACAGAAGGACCCACTTCCGAGGACGCAGCGGTCTCCTGTCGAGAAGGGAGGCGGCGATTCGGGGTCGCCGCTTCGTCGGCCGCGGGTCCTGTCCGGGACGTTTCCATTTGTCCTCGGGTGACCTTCGCCTGTCCTCCCTGCGGGCAAATGGAAAGCGCCCCGGCCACCCACGTCCGCCGAGGGGCGACTCGGAATCGCAGTCTCCTGTCTGAGTGGGCGGCCGCGATTGGGGTGACCGCGGGGCGGGGCGGGGCTGGCGGCGGACGAGCCGTACGGAGCAGGCCGCGCGCGATGGCCGGAACCCGACGAGCGGGCGGAGGGTTCCCGGGTGCGGCGCGTAGCGGTCGAGCCAGCGCGGATAGCGCAAGCCCGTGGAGAAGGCCGGAACTCGACGCCAAGCCGAGGAGGGTTCCCGGCCTGCGGAGTCCGGCTCGGGAGCCGCCTGGCCCGACCCGCTGGCGACTCAGAATCGCGGTCTCCTGTCTAGCGCGCCCCCATGCTGTGCGACGGGTGGCGGCCGCGGCCGGCCAGGCGGCGGGCGGCCCAGGCCACGATGGCGAGGGCCCACGCGGCGTCGCGCAGCAGGTGCAGCGGCGCGAACAGCAGGCCCGCCGCGTCGCGGTGACGGACGGCCGCGCGAACGCCCGCCACGAGGCGTTCGAGGGCGAGTGCGGCGAGGATAACCCCCGCGAGCGCGAGCGTCGGACGCCACGGCAGTCCTGCTGCGCGCAGCAGCAGCGACGCGGCGCCCGAGGCCAGCGCCGCCGCCATCAGCGGCGCGTGGGCCATCATCAGCGACGGCGACACCGCGTCCCCTGCCACCCAACCCGGGTGCTTCCACACGATGTCGAGGCGGCCGTAGCCCTGGCCGTACTGCTGGGCCAGGTAGCCGCGCAGCGTTTCGCGCCAGCGGTGCACGCTCTTCGCGCCGGGGCAGAATTGCAGCGCGTACCCGGCGTTCATCAGCCGGTAGCTCATGTCGTTGTCGTAGCCGTAGCCGAACGACTCGTCGAAGAGGCCGGCCTTGTGCAGCGCCTCCGCGCGATACGCCGAATTGCCGGTGCACACGTGGTTGGTCGGCCCCTCGCCGATGACCGCGTACCGCTGCTCGAGGTCCATGCCCGCCACTCTCGCCACAACCGGCGCCTTCGGGTCGGTGACGAAGTAGCCCTGCACCGCCCCAACGCCAGGCTCCCGAAACGGCTCGAGAACCGCCGCGAGCCACTCCGGCCCCAGCACGACGTCCTGGTCGACGAGACAGATGATCGGATAAGCACATCGAGGCCCGAGGGCCACACCGGCGCGCGGTAGGCCGTGCGGCTGACGCGGACGCTGCCGTGGTGTGAATTCGCCTGCGCGGCAGGAATG
>JAWOGY010000217.1:0-9135 GCA_046496425.1 Vicinamibacterales bacterium | reverse complement strand
CCGCCCATTCGGGGACAAGCCCCGCCCTTCGACTCGCGATCGGAAGCCCTTCGGCTCGAAGCCCGGCGGCGACCGCCCTCGCGGGCCGAAGCCCTTCGGGAGCAAGCCCGGCGGCGACCGATCGTTCGGGGACAAGCCTCGTGGGCCGAAACCCTTCGGCTCGAAACCTGGTGGCGATCGGCCGTATGGCGGGAAGCCCCATGGGCCGAAACCCTTCGGCTCCCCTTCGACTCGCGGTGGCGATGACCGCTCGCTCAGGGCAGGGAAGCCCGGCGGCGGCAAACCGTTCGGCGCGAGACCCCGCGGTCCGGGCAAACCGCCCGGCGGCCCGCGCCGCAAAGGGTAGCGTTATTGGGGGGAACGCCATGAAGTGTCCGCACTGCGGCTCGAGCCACGTTCGCCGGTCGCACATCCGGTTCTGGGAGCAGCCGGTGAAGGTGCTCACCCGCCGGCGCCCGCACCGGTGCGAAGACTGCCGGTGGCGCGGCTGGCTCGTGCACGAGCACCACCACCACGGCGAGCACCCGCACCTCCCCGCCGCCGACGCGCTCGTGCCTCCCCAGGGCGAGCCCGACCTCACCGCGATCGACAGCACCCTGTCCCGCAAGTGAAGCCTCGCCGTAGCCGTGGGGAGAACACCTCGCCCAGGACCGCGGCTCAGCTAAGTCGGACTTAGCCAACCCCAATTGCGCGTCTTCAGGCCCAGTTGGCCAGCTTCAGGCCCGCCGCGCGCCGGGCCGGCGTCAGGCAGACGACCGCGTCTAATCGACCCAGAGGGCGGCGAGTTCGAGATCGATGTCGGCGAACGGCTCGGCGCGGACCACTTCCGTCCCGAAGTGGGTGGCGATGATCGTCCAGCGGGCGTTCTCCAGCCGCAGAACCTCGAGGGTTCCAGCCAGCGGGTCGACGATCCAGGCGTGGGCCACGCCCTCACGGGCGTAGATGGCGAGCTTCTTTCCGCGGTCCAGCGACGCCGTCGACGGCGACAGCACCTCGCACACCCAGTCGGGAGCCAGCGCAAAGTAGGCCGTGTCGGGCAGGCGCGGCATGCGGGTCCGGCGCCAGCCGGCTAAATCCGGCACGAGCACGTTCCGGCCGAAATGGAGCTCGGGCTCGTCCAGAATCCACCAACCGCCTGGACCGCCGTGCCCGAGACTGTACGGCCCCCCGATCAGTGCACCGAGCACCGACCCGGCAACGGCATGGCGCGGTGCCGGCCGCGGCGAGGCGTGCAGTTCACCGTCGACAATCTCGGCCACCTGGATGTCGGGCACCTGCACGAGGTCGTCATACGTCGCCGGACGATCGAACGGCGGAATCCTCGGCATCGGCTGCATCATACATCGTCCTTCTGCAGCAACCATGCCCGGCGCACACACGGGGACAGGCCCGGAAAAACGGCCCCATATTGCCCACGCCGAATCGGGTGATTGCAGATTCCGCCACATCGAGCCGCCGCCGGGATGGCCGTTTCTGCCGCGCCGCAGCCCGGGCTCAGCGTCCTGACAACCCTGTCGGCACCGGGTCCCCCGAGTCCCGAGTCCCGGGTCAATTACCCCAACAGCAGCTCGAGGTCTTCGCGTGTCAAGCCGGCGAGGCCGCTGTTGTCGGCGCTGATGATGGCATCGGCGAGCTGCCGCTTGCGCGCCTGCAACTCGATGATGCGCTCCTCGACGGTGTCGGCCGCGATCAGCCTGTACGCGAACACGGGCCGCTCCTGCCCGATCCGGTGCGCGCGGTCGATGGCCTGCGCCTCGACGGCGGGGTTCCACCACGGGTCGAGCAGGAACACGTAGTCGGCCGCGGTCAGATTGAGGCCGAGGCCTCCGGCCTTGAGGCTCACGAGAAACAGCGGGCACGACGCGTCCTGCTGGAACCGCGCCACGCGCCGCTCGCGATCGCGCGTCTGGCCGTCGAGATACTCGTACGCGACGCCGCGCTCGTCGAGTTCGCGGCGCACGAAGGCCAGGAAGCTCGTGAACTGCGAGAAAACCAGTGCCTTGTGCCCTTCGGCCCGCGCCTCGTCGAGCCGCTCGATGAGCGCGTCGAGTTTCGCGCTCGACCCGGTGTGCTTCCGCGGATCGATCAGCCCGGGATGACACGCGGCCTGCCGCAGCCGCAGTAGCGCCTCGAGAATCTGGAACTGCGATCGCTTCAGCCCCTGTCGGTCCACCAGGCCCAGGACGGCCTGCCGGTAGTGATCGCGAAGCTGGTTGTAGAGCTTGCGCTCGACCGGCTCGAGCTCGCACACCATGGTGTCTTCGTTGCGCGCGGGCAGCTCTGGCGCCACCTGCTGCTTGGTGCGCCGCAGGATGTACGGCCGAAGGCCCCGCCGCAGCGTGTCGAGCGCGGCGGCGTCGCCCTTGCGCGCGCGGGCGAGCAGGCCGTGCTGGAGCGATCCGAGCAGCCCGGGATTGAGGAACTCGAACAGGCTCCACAAATCGCCGAGCTGGTTCTCGATGGGCGTACCGCTCAGCGCGAGCCGGTGCCGGGCACGCAACAGGCGCGTGGCCTTCGCCGACGCGGTGGCCGCGTTCTTGATCGCCTGCGCCTCGTCTAGGATGACGTAATCGAATGCCGCGCCGGCGAGCGCCGCGGCATCGCGCCTCATCGTGCCGTATGTCGTGAGCACGAGGTCGAACCCGTCGAGCGACGTGAGCACTTCGTCGCGGCCCGATCCGTGATACTCGGCCACGCGGAGCGCGGGCGCGAAACGCTCGGCCTCGCGCTTCCAGTTGAAGAGCAGCGAGCGCGGCGCCACCACCAGCGAGGCCCTGGGCGCGCCGTTCTTCCCGGTGCGCCGCGCCTCGAGCAGCGCCAGCACCGTCACCGTCTTGCCCAGGCCCATGTCGTCGGCCAGGCATCCGCCAAGCTCCAGCTCCTGCAGGAACCGCAGCCAGCCGAGGCCGAGCCGCTGGTAGCCGCGCAGCGTGCCCACGAACGTCGCCGGCGCGTCAGCGGCCGCAATCCCCTCGAACGAGCGCAGCCGGTCGCGCACCTCGAGGGCGCGGCCGGACCACGTCACGCCCTCGCGCGACAGCAGGAGGGCGTCAACCAACCCGAGCTGCGACCGCCGTACGTGCATGCCGCCCTCGCCAGCACCACCACCAGCACCCGCCCCACCGCCCGGGCCCGTGCCCGCGCCAGCGAAAGCCGAGAGCCCTCCGTACTGCGCCACCCACTCGTCGGTCAGCACGCCGATGGACTGATCCGGCAGCACGATCGTCGTGTGGCCGCGCTTCACCGCCGCCAGCAATTCGGGCAGCGGCACCGGCACGCCGCCGAAATCCACGCTGCCGTGGATGTCGAACCAGTCGATGCCCGACGCCACCTCGATGGCCGTGTCGCCCGACACGCGGAACGGCTTCCCTTCCACGTCGATGCGCCACCCTTTGGGGAGAAGGTCGCGGACGATGGACGGGGCGGTTTTGAAGGAGACCGAGAGATGCGCGCGGCCCGGCCCGAAGTCGATGAACCTCACGCGGTGCGCCGTGAGCGCCTCTTCCGCCGCCGCCTCGGCCTCCCGCTTGCGCCTGATGAGCGACCGCGGCGACGGCCTGTAGATCGTGTCGGCCGCCGCGCCGCGTGCCACGCGGACCCCCGCATAGTCGAATTCGAGCGTGCCCTCGAACGCGTACGGCCGGGCCTCATCCGGCCGCAGTGTCAGCACCGGTACCGGCACGACGTCCGGCTCGTCGAAGCGCAGTTCGTCCGGCACGTCCAGCGGCGGCAGCGCGGGCTCCGAGAGCACCTCGGCCAGCACCTCGTCGGCTTTCTCGCGGGGGATCCGCATCGGCCCGTACTTGCGGAGGTTCGCGGCCCACCAGAAACCGCCGGGCGTGTCGAGCGGCGACACCATTGGACCGGCTTCATAACCTGCGCACGGCGGCCCCAAACCGCCGCAAGAACGGGGTACGAAACCGCTTCCAGTTACCAGGTAGCCGCTGCCGAGAATGAGCGCCGGCCCGTTCAGTTCGAGGCGCGCGTCCCCGCGCACGAAGGCGCCCGTCAGCGTGTAGGCCGGGTAGGGCGCCTCGGGGTCCGGCACGATCTCCATCCGGAACGTCCACGGACGCGCGTCCCAGCCGAGCGTGTGGTACGCCTCCGGCCGGTCGGCCGTATACAGGAACGCGCGGCCTGATTCGCATAGCGCCGGGAGGACCGTCGCGTGGAACGCCCCAGGAATCGCCAGCGGCTGCTGCCGGTATGCGAACGGGCCGCCGCCCGCGTAGCCGGGGCCCGGCCCCGACTCGCCGTAGCTGCCGTACGCCTGATACCCGCCGTAGTACGCGCTCTGCGCCGCGGAGGTCAGCAGCGCCACCAGGTTCCGCTCGGCCTTGTCGGCCACGCGCACCACGTCGGCCGGCGTGAGCGCCATCGGTTTCGCGGCCGACCACCCGTGATCGACCGCCACCGTGCCCTCGGGCGTTTCGATCGTGTCCGCCGGGCCGTCCGGCGTCTTCCCGTCCGCCGCCCGCTTTCTCGTGGCGGCGTGCACCATCAGCATCCCGGACGCCTTTGTGGAGGCCGCATCGAGGATGAAGATGAGCTGCGCGCCAGGTGGCGGGATGGGGTGCAGCTGGCTCGGGGCACCGCCCGCCAGGGCCGGGCGCGACAGGAGTTGCTGGCGGAGTTCGGCGAGCCGGTTCACCGCCGCCTGCGCCGCCTCCGTCACCGGGTCGGGCTGTTTCCGCGCCTTGCGCGGAGCCACGCGCGCCGACGGGGCAGGGGGCACCCAGACGCCTCGTGGGTGGGCGCGTTCGGGAAAGAACTCCTCGCCCTCGTCGGCATCGATCACGTCGGCGTCGAAGTCCGAGTCGTCAATGCCGCTCTCGAAGTCGATCAGCTTATCGCCCTGGAGCCAGGAGCCGTCCCAGCGTGGGTCCTGGTCGATGAGGACCGCCGCCGCCCACACGTGCTTGCACGGCCCGCGGTCCACGAAGTACGGGCAGGTGCAGCTGACGACAATCGCGTCTTCTTCGCGGACAAGGCCCACCAGATAGAGGTCCGACCCCTGCACCTTGAAGGCGATCCTGGCGTCGGCCCATTCGATGACCGCGGCGCGGCCCGAGCGGAGGTACTTCTCCGCGCGCGACCGGATGTACAGCGGAACATCGCGTGCGAGAGCGGCGGTGAGACTCCCCGTCGTGCGGCCCACAACTCGCCATCATACCGCGCCGCCCGCAGCTCGACAGCTCGACCGCCTAGCGCCTAGCGCCTAGCCCCTAGCCCCTAGCCCCTATCCCCTGAGTGTCTACAGTTCTTCTCACTCTGTCCGATACAGTTTCACGGAGGGCAAGTCGTGGAACGGAAAGCCATCTCGATCATGAAGGCCTGCGCGCTTGTGGGCGTCAGCCGCCGCACCATCTACAACTGGATCACCGCCGGCAAGGTGGAGTATGTCCGGACGGCCGGCGGATCGGTGCGGATCTTCGTGGACTCCCTTTGGCGCGACCCGCACGCGGATCAGCCCGGATTCGAGGGCACGTTCACGGTGCCGTTCGAGGCGCATAAGTGAGTGCCGACCCCGCCGAGCTGCGGCAGTTGTTCCACGCGCTGAACAACCAGCTCGGCATCATCCTGTCGCACGCCGAACTCATCGAGGCCAAAGCGCAGGATGAACGTCAGAAGGCGCGGGCCAGCCAGGTGGTGCTCGCCACGGTCGAGGCCCTCACGACGGCGAGGCAGATTAGACAAGCGGTAGACGGGGTGACAGCGGGACAGTAGCCGTCGTGCATGATGCTCTTGGCCCGACGCTCGCCTCTCGCCTCTCGCCTATCCCTTAACCCCCACTTTCGTCATCCCATTGACATCCTGTGCAGTTCTGGTCGTCAACGCGTTGACGCTTCCGCACACTCCGCCCTTCTCACCCCTGCACACTTCTTCCCGCGCTCTTCGTAGCAAATCGTTGTTTTGCATATATTTACGAGCATAATCCAGCGAAATCACGCGCCGGCACGCGAACTACAAAAAGTGGCACCCACGTTGCTCTAGCCTACGTCGCGCGGAAACGCAAGACACAGGCTGGAGAGACGTAATGAACGCCCAGACGCTTTCGCACGAGAAACAGGATCGGGTCGTCAAGACGCTGCCGTTCGTCGAGGCTCTCGCGCGCCGCATGGCCGCGACCATGCCCCATTCGATCGACATCGGCGACCTGGTGCAGGACGGCGTGATGGGCCTCATTGACGCCGCCCATCGTTTCGACGAGAGCCGGGGCATCAAGTTCGAGACGTTTGCCGAGCGCCGCGTCCGCGGGGCGATGATTGACGCCCTGCGCCGCGAAGCCTGGCCGCGTGGCGTGCGCCGCGTGCGCCGCGAGCTCGAGGCCGCGCGCGAAGAGCTGCGCCGCACGAACGGCTGCGAGCCCTCGATGGCGGATCTCGCCGCCAAGGTCGGCTCCGACGAAAAGCGTCTCCAGCGCACCATCGTGCGGATCAACACCATCGAGTCCACCTCGCCGCACACCATTGGCGACGGTGTTGACGAAGCCAATCTGCCGACGGCACTCATCCCGTCCGAGCCCGAGTCGCCCGACCGCGCCTACGCCCGCAGCGAAACCGAGGAGCGCGTGCGCGCCGCCATCGCGTCGCTGCCCTGGCGCGAGCGCAAGGTGGTGGGCCTCTACTATTACAACGAAGCGACGATGAAGGATATTGGCGCGGAGATTGGGGTGAACGAATCGCGCGTGTCGCAGTTGCACGCGCGCGCCATCCAGCGCCTGCGCGTCGCCCTCGGCGCCGAGACCGACCCGAAGTCGGCCGCGAAGATCATGACCGAGGCGCTTGCCGCGTTCCGCCAGAAACCCAAGATGCTCAAGGCGCAGCTCGCCACCGCGCCCGCCGTGCCCCTGCGTCCCGTCTACGCGCGCCTGCCGATCGCCATGGCCGCCGAGAAGCCGGCCCGGGCCCGCCGCAGGGCCTGAGGCCAGGTGCCTGCCCGGCAAGTACGGCGAAATAGTCCGATATTTCCGGTCCTGTATCATTTTCGTCATCGCCTGTTTCCCGCTTGACACTGCGGGAACAAAGAGTAGGATCAATGCTTGTCGCGCTCTGGTGGGCTCAGGGCGCGGCGCGACCCCGCCCCTACCTGGTTCTGTCCTACAGGAGCGCAGCTTCTTCCTGTAAGTCACAGGGCGAAGCTCTATGCACACGATGAATTCCAACGAGGCACTGGTGCCCCTGGGGCTCGTGAGCGAGTCTCCCGCGATGCGCGAGGTGCACGCGCAAATCACCAAGGCCGCTGCATCTCCCGCCGGTCTGATGCTGACCGGCGAGCCCGGCACCGGCCGGGGGCTTGTGGCGCGGGCCATCCATGTCTGCGCGCACACCGGCAACGCGCCGTTTGTCGCGCTCGACTGCCGCGTGCTGCTGCCGGCCGAGGCCGAGCGGGCACTCTTTGGCGTGCCGGCCAACGCCGGCACGCGCTGCGCATCCGGCGTGGAAGTCGTCCATCCCGGGTCGCTTCTCCACGCCGCGCGCGGGGGCACGATTGTCTTCCGCCACGTCGACGAACTGCCCGTGCGCGTCCAGGCCAGACTCGCCACGCTTTTCCGCGACCGCGAGTTCAAGCCGCGGCTCAATGGCGGGTCGCAAGTCTACCCTGTGCGCCCGGCGGCGATTGTCGAACCTGCTTTCCGCGCGCTCGTAGACGAGGGGCGCGTGCGGCCCGATCTTTACCGCCGGTTCGCCGAGTTTCAGATCCAGCTACCCGCCTTGCGCGAGCGCCGCGAGGACATCCCCACGCTGGCGCAGGTGTTTGTCTCGCGGGCGTGCCAGGTGCTCAATGTCGAGACCAAGGCAATGGATGTGGCCGCGCAGACCGTGCTGGCGGCCCTGCCATGGCACGGGAACGTGCGCGAGATGAAGGACCTTCTCGAGGGCCTCGTGCAGACAACGCCTGAGGGAATCATCTCGCTGCGGGCGCTTCTCGAGCACATCACCCTCGATGCGCCCAGCGGGGTGCATCCGGCGCTTGGTGTGTCGCTCCGCGAGGCGCGGCAGCGTTTCGAGCGCGAATACATCGCCGCCGTTGTCGCGCAGCATCATGGCCGCATTCCCGACGCCGCCAAGTCGCTCGGCATCCAGCGCACGAACCTCTACAGGAAGCTCCGCGCCCTCAAGCTTTCGCATCCCGACGTCGTATTCCATGGAGCCCCGGTCTTTCCTGCCCTGAGCAAGCGCTCCTAATGCTCGCGAGTCGAAGGGAGGCCCGGGGACGCGAGCGCACCTTGACATCGTTCCGCATGCGATACCTCGTCACCGCCGCTGGCCTCCTGGCCCTTCTGCTGGTCGCCCCCGCGAACGCGCGGGCCCAGACCCAGGAACCCGATCCCTGGGAGTCCGCCCGCTGGCGCTTCGGCCCGTTTGCAGTCACCCCCAGGGTTGAGCTGAAGAGCCTCGGCTGGGACAGCAACGTGTTCAACGAGACCGAGGACCCGAAGTCGTCGTTCACGACGACCGCCGGCAACTGGTCGAGGCGACATCAAACGCCGGGGTGGGGCGGTTCATCCCGATCTCTACCGACAAGGCAGTCAACCCCGCGAGTGCGATGGGCGTGTCGAAACGCGTGGCGGAGATGATCGTTCAGCTACCGTCACCCATCCCGACATGCGCCGGTACTTCATGCTCATTCCCGAGGCCGTGCAGCTCGTGATGCACGCGGCGCCACTGGCCCGGGGCGGGGAGGTGTTCGTCCTCGACATGGGCGAGCAGATCAAGATCGTGGACATGGCCCGTACGCTGATCCGGCTCTCCGGGTTCGTGCCAGATGAGGACATACGCATCACGTTCACCGGCCTAGCTGCTCGGCAGCCAGGAGTCGGTGGAACCCTCCGGGATGGAGAAGATCGGGAGGCTCCAGCGAAATCATCCAGTGGATCGAGAAAGACTGAACCGGCAACTCGAACAGCTCTGGCAGTGCGCGACAGAGGGCAGCCTCGACGGCAGCCTGTGTCCCTGCGGCATGGTGCCGGTTCTGCAGGCGTTGGTGCCCACCTACGCGCCTGGATCGGACACCACCTGGAGAAGCGGGCGCCGGGCTGACGCAGAGAACTGACGCGAGTGGATCAAGAATAGACGCATGACCTTCCTGGTAACCGGCGCGGCCGGCTTCATTGGCTACCACGTCGCCGAG